>NZ_CP139559.1:6120741-6450926 GCF_034263275.1 Mucilaginibacter sp. cycad4
GATTTCATGATTGCATTGCTCCTTTAACTTCTGTTGTTAAGCCTCTGTTTAATAAAAACATCTTCCACCTGAAACGGACGATGAAAAATACCAGCAGGGTTAATACATTATACATCGTGAACATCAGGAAAGTAATGCCATAGGAGGCGAAGATGAGTACCGCGAAAACAGCATAATTAACGTAGACGGCCCATTGTAAAGAATCTGACCGGAGTTGTACTATATGCTCATCTTCAACGCTTTCTTTTGAAAACGCTAATAAAATTAAACCTGATAATACCATAAGCAACTGGATCTCATCATCAAAAGATTCATCTCTTGAAGCTCCCCAAAAACTGTTTCCAGTTGAGAAACTGTGCCATACAAAAATCTCTTTTGAGCTGTTTTGCGAATAAATAAAAAAGGCAATTCCTGCTAAAAATAAAAACAGCCCCAGGAACCGGACTTTTGACGGAAATAAGAATCGTGATTTCATAATTGTAAAGTTTGGCTTACCAAAAGTAAAATAAACTTTACAAATGTCAAATATATTTGACAAAATATTTTTTTAATCACGCCAAATAAAAAATGCCCTCGGTGATAAATAGCTTTCGCCCCTTTGGCAATGAGATCCGGCCATTATCAAATCCTTGTAAAATAAAAGCCGATGTAGGAATTGAGGATATTATTAAAAAAAGCTGCTAATATAGATTGGCTTATAAATCTTTAATATCTTAGTATAAGGCAAATAACGCACGAAGAAATGATTAGGATGGCGGAGAATATGAAAGTAGCTAACACGAAAAAAAGATGACTGATTTAGAGTTGTATGATGCAATTAGGCTTGAATGCCATGATAAAGCGTTTCACTGCTTTGGATATTCATATATTTTTGAAAAAAGAGCTAACCTTTTTAGAAAGGTTGTATATCTTATTAAAGCATTGGGAATACTCGTGCCAGCATTAATAGGAGCAACCGTATTAGGATATGGGATACACAATAGCACACTTATTTGGATTGTATACATAGCCATTCCTGTAATGATAATTCAATTCATATTTTCGCTTATTACTATTTTATATAAATGGGACGATGAGTTATCATATGCATATGAAGCAAAGGTTTCTTATGATAATTTATACTCCAAATACAAAAAATTGGGTAAAACGCCACCGTTGAAGTATTTAGATTTAAAAAGGGAGTATGATTTAATCGAATTGGAAAAAACGCTTAGAAATCAACAAGATTCCCAACACGGAATAAAAGATTGGGAGTTGAGACGAGGCATGAGATATTCGCTTCGTGAGCATAAAGAAAAATGTCACGGATGCGAAATAATGCCATTATCTATTATATCTACAGACTGTTACGTTTGTGGCAACTTTTCACTTAAATACCAAACATATAAATCATGAGTCAAAAAACTGAAAACATTAAATTAGCATATACTGATTTAGACTATGCTGAAAGATTAGAAATCCAACAATGGATAAAAGACTACGAAGCGTCTGATTTTAAGCAAAGAGACTCCATAAGGGAGACCTTTAACAAGAGTTTAGGCCCACGAGCTACCGCATCTTGTAAATATTGTGGGAAATAAGATTATGGTTAGAAAATAATAGCCTATATGTACAAAATACAATAGGTTCAATTGCCAAGTATCATAAATGTCCTTATCCACGTACTTTGTTGCGGATGGATTTTTCTCATGTCTAATTTTTTTTAAATTTTTCCAGGTGGTGTACAGTTACCAGTCTGTTGACAAATCATTTTAAATAGAAAATGCCCGTGAGGACACGGGCATAGGGTTCAAATATCTTATTTCTTTATTCTAAAAGCTATCCTTCCAGATAGATATCCAGCAATCCCTCCGGCAAATCGATGTAAATTTCACCACCTTCAACATCTATTCCTTTAATGATCTCTAAGTTAAGCGGGAAAAGTACTTCCTTATTTTTGTACTGCACAGTAGCTATCAATTGCTGTGGATATTCCTGTACAGTTAGTATTTCGCCCAGTTCGCCGTGGGTTTCATCTATAGCGATAAAGCCTTCCACATCGTTCAGGGTAAATTCGCTTTTCTTTCTCTTTGGCTTCAGCTTATTGGGCAGGTAGATATCCCGTTTAACCAGTGCCGATGCTTTTTCAATGGTATCAACATCTTCCAGGTTAAGATAAGCATTGTTTTTTTGCAGGTATTTTATTGATGATACAAAATAAGGGATCATTTTGCCGGCAATATCAATGAACACCGCGTTAAATTTAATAGCTTCTATGCCATCAAAATCAACGTAGATCTGTAGCTCACCTTTTAAGCCTTTGGTTTTTAGTACACTGCCTATTCTGAAATGATCTTCAGCTTTCATATAAAATGAGTTAAACAATAATGGCGAAGCTGTTTGCCTCGCCATTATTCGGATTTAAGAAATCAAGCGTAAAAATTAAAGACAAAATGTTCTTATTGCCTTCTGTACGCTTAATCAAATAATTATTCTGCGCTTTCAGCTTCTTCAGTTGCTGCATCTTCTGCAGGAGCTTCAGTTTCTTCGGCAGCAGGAGCGTTTTTAGCAGCAATAGCAGCAGCTTTTTCTTCGCTCTTTTTAGCTTCAGCAGCTAAAGCAGCTTTGCGGGCTTCGTCTTTAGCAACGTTAAGGCTGGATTTTTTACCGGTAATTTTGCCTTCTTTCTGGTCAAGCCATTCAGCAAATTTGGTTTCCAGTTGCTCTTCGGTTAAAGCACCTTTTTTAACACCGCCTTGTAAGTGTTTTTTGTACAGCACACCTTTGTATGAAAGGATAGCACGACAAGTATCGGTAGGCTGGGCGCCGTTGTTAACCCAATCTAAAGTTTTGTCGAAATTAATGTCAATAGTTGCGGGGTTTGTGTTTGGGTTGTATGAACCTAAACGCTCAATGAAGCGTCCATCACGTGGAGCGCGTGAGTCTGCTACCACGATGTAATAAAAAGGTTTACCTTTTTTACCGTGTCTTTGTAGTCTGATCTTAGTTGCCATTGTAAATTTTTATGTATTCAACATTATCCCCGGAGTTCTTTCTGCGGGGATGCAAAGGTATTAATTTTTATCATAATTAAAAATGGTTGATAATTAATTATTTATGGTTGAAGTGAATGGTTGATTGGGTTGACTGGTGAATGGTTGTTTTTGTAGGACATGATTTGGTTTATTTAGCTGTTTTTTAAACTTAACATTGCAGTAATTTAAAAAAATCGCAATTTACCTGCCATGAGCATCAACAGAAAAACACGCATAGCAATTGACATGGATGAAGTTATTGCCGATACCATTGGCAAATTCATCAGTATGTATAAAGAAAGGCATGGTGAAGAAATAAGCCTGGGCAATATGGAGGGCAGGGAGTTTAGGGAGATCCTGCCGCCGCATTTAAGCGAAACCCTGCGGGTTTATATCAACGAGCGCGGTTTTTTCAGGGATATCCCGGTGATGCCGGATGCACAGGAAGTAGTGAAAGCCCTGCATGAAAAATATGACGTGTACATAGCATCGGCAGCTATGGAGTTCAAGTACTCGCTGGAGGATAAGCAGGAATGGCTTGAGGAGCATTTTCCATTCATTTCATGGACAAACATTATTTTTTGCGGGCACAAGATTTTGGATGTGGATATTATGATCGACGACCGGATTAAAAACTTCGCCACATTTAATGGCCGTAAAATCCTGTATACCTCACCGCATAATATGCTGCTTACCGACTATGAACGGGTAAATACCTGGAAGGAAGTTGCTGCTAAATTATTGTAGTTGTTTGTTTATCATATAAATAGCTTTATCTTTAAGTATTTACAGTTGTTTATGTTTAACCCAAATCCGGCTGCAAACGGAAATTGTACAATTGTTTTTGATATCGACGAACAAAAATATCTGTTTGTAAGTGAAAGCTTTTACAGTCTTTTTGAAGTAGGTGCCGATCATCTACGTCAAAGTGTTGATTTTTTGATTGGGCTGGTAAAGCCTGAAACTTTTGCCGGTATAAAGCAACTTACCGATGGGCTTGCTATGAACGAGTCAATTCAGATGACTTATCACCTGGAAGCCGGCCAAAAGCAGTTAACCGAAAAACGGACACTTGCTGCTGACGGGCTTACCGGCCATAAAATCATATTAAGTAATATAACCTCTGCCCTCGATGGTGTTCATACCCTGATCCCGTTCAGCAGGCCTGGGCTGAGCGAGCAGTTCCTCAATTCGCTTATTGATTCGCAAACCAATTTCCTGGTAAGGATTGATATCAATGGTAAATTTAGCTTTGCTAACCGCCGGTTTTTTAAAACCTTTGGTTATGACGAGGCTGACATAATAGGACATCATTTTTCGAAAACTACCATTCCGCAGGATGCGCAACTGTGCCAGGACGCTTTTGTAGACTGTATTAATAATCCGGGCAAAATCATCAGGCTTGCCCACAAAAAACCTGCTAAAGATGGAAGCCTGTATGACACCGAATGGGAATTTGTTTCCATAGCCGATGGCAACGGAAGTGTAGTTGAAATACAAGGCATAGGCAGGGACATTACACCGCAAATGCAAATGCGCGAAGAGGCTCTGCAAATGAAAGACAGCCTTGAAGCCTTGATCAATAATACCCAGGACCATATCTGGTCGATTGACAAAGAACTGCGGTATATGTATATGAACCAGGCTTATGTTGAGCAGGTAACCCATTTAACAGGTGTAAAGCCTTATAAAGGGCAATACTCTTATAAGCATGAAGGATTTAGCAGGCAAGTAACTGATGATTGGACGGTTTATTATAACCGTGCTTTAAGCGGAGAGCGGTATGATATAATTAGTGAAAGCACCGACCCTGTGAGTGGGCAGCGTTTGTACTATGAAGTTAGTTTCAATCCTATTTATACCGCTGGGGGCGATGTTATAGGTGTAGGATGCTTTGGCCATAATATCACCGACAGGCTTAAAATACAAAAGGAGCTTGTGGGCCAGAATGAACGTTTACGGAACATTGCTTCTTTAAGCTCACATGAGCTGCGACGGCCGGTGGCAAGTATGCTGGGACTTATCGGCTTAATGGATCATGAAGATTTCTATAACCCCGAAAATAAGGAGATCATAGCACACCTGTTTACCGTGAGTGCTGAAATTGATACCGCGATAAGGCTTGTGGTTGACAGCACTATTGCCAAATAAAACAGGCCCGCTTGATTAAGCCGGGCCTGTTTTATTTATCGTTTTAGCTTAATTACATAGAAAGCATCTCAACCAGTTTGATCATATTTGGATCAATACCCTGGTGATGTTTGATAGCATGCTCAAACGGGGTATAAGCAATTTCGCCATTGATGAGGCCTATCATTTCGTTGCGGTGCCCGTCTCTTAAAGCTTCAACAGCAGCAGCGCCAACACGGCTTGCCAATACCCTGTCCATGCAGCTTGGTGCACCGCCGCGCTGTATGTGGCCTAAAATAGAGATGCGGGTATCATAATTAGGGAACTTTTCCTGTACTAACCTGCCAACCTCAAACGCGCCGCCGGCATCTTCGCCTTCGGCAACAATTACTATACGCGATGTTTTGTCTTTACGGCCAAACTCAAGGCGGTTTAATAAACCTTCGAGCCCGGTTTTACTTTCGGGGATCAGGATAGCTTCGGCGCCGGTAGCAATACCGGTACGTAAAGCAATCAGGCCCGAGTCGCGGCCCATTACCTCAACAATAAATAAACGGTCATGCGATTCGGCAGTATCCCTGATCTTGTCAACGGCGTCAACAACAGTGTTAATGGCTGTGTCGTAACCGATTGTAAAATCGGTGCCAACCAGGTCATTATCAATTGTACCCGGTAAACCAACCACCGGAATATCATATTCGCTGCCAAAAACTTTAGCGCCGGTAAAGGTACCGTCGCCGCCAATAGCTACCAATGCATCAACTTTATTTTTTACCAGGTGCTCATATGCTGCCTTACGACCTTCGGGTGTTCTGAACTCATCACACCTTGCAGTTTTAAGTATTGTACCACCACGCTGAATAATGTTTGAAACGGATTTACGGTTCATGGTAAAAAAATCACCTTTGCCCATGCCGTCGTAACCACGGCGGATCCCCGTGACTTCAATTCCGTAATACATGGCGGCACGTACAACCGCCCTTATGGCAGCATTCATTCCCGGTGCATCGCCACCTGAAGTAAAAACGCCGATATTTTTGATCTGAGTCATTTTTTTGTTTTGATTATGAACGGGCTAACCTATTCATAACTAATTAGGGTTGTAAATATTGTTATCAATTTAAACCCCGCCTAACCAATAAAACGCGGGATTTGAATTTTGCGCGAATTTACACTTATTTTTTTAACCCGATCTCTATTTTTTGTAAGCAGCTATGCCACTGTCTAAAAATTTTATATAATTATCAATGCTAAAGTTTGCTCCCTGTGGAGGAACAAGTACATTACCCTCGCTATCGGTTATAACATAATAGGGCTGCGAATTTGTATTAAATTTAGTGGTTTCGTAATCGGCATTTTTGTCGCCAAGACTCGTGATTTTTTTACCCGACAATTCAGACGTGTAAACTTCACTGGCAGGTAATTGGGCTGTTTTTTCATCAACGTAAAGCTCAAGCAATACAAAATCATTTTGAATCCGCTTGCGTACTTCTGCATCAGTCCAAACTTCGTTCTCCATTTTACGGCAGTTAGGGCAATTCCAGCCTGTGAAATCAATAAGTACTGGTTTTTTTAACTCCTTAGATACTTGCAATGCCTGGTCATAATCATACCACTCGTTTAGACCTTTATGTTTACCGCGTGCGAAAACCGTTTCGTACTTTTTATCCTTTATAGATACTTTCTGCTCCTGAACGGGCGAGGAACTTGTAATATTTGATAAATCAAAATCTTGTGTAGCGGGTGGCGGCAAAAAACCACTGATAACTTTCAGCGGGGCACCCCATAACCCAGGGATCATATAAAACACAAATGCAAATACAATTATAGCGATAAACGTACGCGGAACCGATAAGTATGGCAGGTCACTGTCATGTGAAAATTTGATTTTACCGATAAGATACAATCCTCCAATCACACCTAATGCTATCCACAATGAAAGGAATACCTCACGATCAAACCAGTTCCAGTGATAGGCCAGATCAACGTTCGACAGGAATTTAAGCGAAAAAGCAATTTCAAGCAATCCTAATACAACTTTTACACTATTAAGCCAACCGCCCGATTTTGGCAGGCTTTTTAACCATGAAGGGAAAAGAGCGAACAACGTGAAGGGTAATGCCAGTGCCAACGAAAATCCAAACATGCCTACAGCTGGTCCAAGGCGTTCTCCTTTTGTTGCAGCTGCTGCAAGTAAACCTCCAATTAGGGGACCCGTACACGAAAAAGAGACTACTACCAATGTAGCCGCCATAAAAAAGATACCGGCAACCCCGCCTTTATCTGAATTTTGATCCAACTTATTGGCCAGCGAACTGGGTAATGTTATTTCGAAAGCGCCAAGGAATGATACGCCGAAAACTACCAATAATAAAAAGAAAAGGAAATTAAATATTCCATTGGTTGCCAATGCATTAAGTGCTCCTGGCCCGAATAGCAAAGACACAATAACTCCTAATAAAACGTATATTATAATGATTGATAAACCATATAATAATGATTGCCCTACAGCTTTGCTTTTGCTTCCACTCTTTTTGGTAAAAAAACTTACCGTTAAGGGTAACAAAGGATAAATACATGGCATTATCAATGCGGCAAAGCCGCCTAAAAAGCAACCGAAAAATATTTGCCAAAGGGTTTTAGGTTTTTCATCCGGGTTTGCAGAGGTAGTAACGAGTTTTTTTTCAGCCTCTGCCTTTTTTACCGAATCGGCTTGTTTTTTTCTAATAGCTAAGCTATCGGCAGCGGTAGGAATATCGGTAAAAGTAACATCGGCGGCTGATACCGAAGTATCAGCTGCTTTTTTTTGTATGGCATAAGCCGGATTTGCCCCGGCTATGTTTAGGATGATCAGGGTAATTAATGCAACAAGCCCGGCGCGCAGGAAAGCACCTTTATTTAATAATTTCATGACTACTGTTAAGGTGTGCTGAATTATTTACCTAAAGGGATAGTGAAATCAACATCTTCGGGCGGCAGGCATTTCATGTCGTTACAGGTCATGTAGGTTAATTTACCTGTAACTGCTGTTGCTTTGGGTGATTTTAAACTGATCTTTTGGCTAAAAACAACTTCCTTTTCAAAGTAGCTAACATTCATGCTGAATGATTTTTCGTATTTGGTTACCGGAGTTGGTTCGGTAGTTTTGCCAACAGCAGCATATAATTTTGATGGGGTAAAGTCAAATGAGGTTTTGATTGGGCCGCCGTCTTTTACGGTTTGTGAATAAATGTGCCAGCCGCTTTGTATGGTTGCTTTTAAAAAAACTACCGCTTCTTTATCATTTACCTTTTTTGCCGCGTATGACCACCTCACCGGCGATTCGATCTGGGCGTAAGCGCCGGCGCTGATGATGAGCGCAGTTACCAATACCAATAGTTTCTTCATTTGTGCTTTACTTTATTATTTATTTAAAAATTTCAATTCTTTAAGGTTAAACTCCGATTGCTGCCCGTTAGTATCTTCAATAACCAGCAAGCCATTCGGCAGTACATTTTTAACAGTACCATTGAAAACCCCATTGTTTGACTCAAAGCTTTTAACCTCGTTTAACCAATATAGTCGGCTTAAGTAACTATTCCTTACAAAATCAACCTGTCCGGCCTTAAGTTTAAGGTAGTATACCTCAATGTGTTTGCAAATTTCAGATAATAACAGTGTTAAATCATAATCCTTTTGTAAGATTTGTTTGACAGAGGTGGCATTTGAGGCGCCAGTTGGGAAATTTTCCTGGTTTATGTTCAATCCTATGCCAATAATGGAGTCTTTGAGTTGCCCGCCTTGTATGGTGTTTTCAATGAGCATACCGCCAAGTTTCCTGTCGCCATAATAAATATCATTGGGCCATTTTATTTTTAGCTGGTCGCCTAAAATGGGTTGCAGGGCATAGTGCACGCCTAAACTTACCGCGCGGTTAAGGTCAAACTGGGCATCAACGGGTAAAAAATGAGGCTTTAATAAAAGACTGAAAGTAAGGTTTTTTCCGGGTTCGCTATGCCAGGTATTTTGTTGCTGGCCACGGCCTGCATATTGCTCTTCTGCCATAATGACCGTACCTTCGGGTACTGGCTTGGAATTTGACAGTAGATTTTTAAGAAAACTATTTGTTGAGTCAACTTGTTTAATTGTTACTAAATTTTGACCAACAAATAATCCTGAAAATATGTTATTTTGCAAAGTGTAATAATTTTATACTCAAAAACGTTCAAAACTAATTCTTTTTGATGGTAAAAAACAAAGTGTTAAGTGAATCTGCCTTTATTTCAGAGCTGGCAATACATGGTATCCAGGAAAAAAAAGGTAACGATATTATCAGGTTAGACCTTCGTAATATATTCAGTTCGGTAGCAGATTATTTTGTGATCTGTCATGCTGATTCGTCGACACAGGTAAAAGCTATAGCAAATAGCATTGAGGATGAAATTTTCAAAGCCACCCAAACCGAGCCCTGGCGCAAAGAGGGTCTTGAGTATGGCGAGTGGATACTGCTTGATTATGTGGATGTTGTGATCCACGTGTTCAGGACCGATAAACGTGAGTTTTATGGAGTGGAAGATTTGTGGGGCGATGCAGATATTAAATATTATAAAAGTGCATAAACATCCGTCACAAAAAGGCTCAACGCATAGTCTTACTGTTACCGCGTAAAATTTAAATTATAGATTGTAAGTTTGAGCTCGTAAAAAGAAATGAAAGATATTAAAGATTCTAAATCAGAAAATCCAAGACCTATCCGTAAAATTGTGAACAAGAAGCCCTCACCAAAACCGCCTAAATTCAATATCATGTGGCTATATGGTATTGTTATTTTGGCTTTTTTACTGATCCCGGCCTTGTTAAACGGCGGATCGGGCAAACCGGTTACTTTCCAGGAATTTGAGGCCAACATGCTTCGCACAAATGATGTTCAAAAAATTGTAGCTTATAAAAGCGGCGACCTGGTAATGGCCGATGTTTACATTAAGCAGCAAAGTTTGTCAAAACCATATTTTGTTAATAACACCTCCAAAGAAAAAAACTTTTTTAATACAAGTACCAACAGCGGTCCGCAGTTTACTTTTACTGATGCCTCTTACGAAAGCCTGAAAAAGTCAATTGCTGATGCCCAAAAAGATGTGCCTGATGACCAAAAAGTATCTTTACAATTTGAGCAGGGACACGAAAGCCTGTTATCAAACTGGCTGGTACAGGGTGTTATCATGGTAATATTATTTGCCGGTGTATGGATTTTTATCATGCGCCGCATGAGCGGTGGTTCGGGCGGTGGCCCGGGCGGCCAGATCTTTAACATCGGTAAATCAAAAGCTACCCTGTTTGATAAAGAAGCCCAGGTAACCGTTACATTTAATGACGTTGCCGGTTTGGAAGAAGCCAAACAGGAGGTAATGGAGATCGTTGATTTTCTTAAAAATCCTAAGAAATATACCAACCTGGGTGGTAAAATCCCTAAAGGCGCGCTGCTTGTAGGTTCGCCGGGTACAGGTAAAACCTTGCTTGCCAAAGCTGTTGCGGGCGAAGCCCAGGTGCCTTTCTTCTCACTTTCAGGATCTGATTTTGTGGAGATGTTTGTAGGTGTGGGTGCATCACGTGTACGTGATTTGTTCCGCCAGGCTAAAGACAAAGCACCTTGTATCATTTTTATTGATGAGATTGATGCCATTGGCCGCGCCCGTGGTAAAAACAATATAGTAGGTGGTAATGACGAGCGCGAAAACACCCTGAACCAGTTGCTGGTTGAAATGGATGGTTTCGGTACCGATTCGGGTATTATTATCTTAGCTGCTACCAACCGTCCGGATGTACTGGATTCAGCTTTATTGCGTCCGGGACGTTTTGACAGGCAGGTGTCTATCGATAAACCGGATTTGATCGGCCGTGAGCAAATTTTCAAAGTTCACCTGAAGCCTATCAAATTATCTGATGGTGTTGATGCCAAAAAATTATCGGCACAAACCCCGGGCTTTGCAGGTGCAGAAATTGCAAACGTTTGTAACGAGGCCGCGTTGATTGCCGCCCGTAAAAATAAAGAGTCGGTTGATATGACCGATTTCCAGGATGCTATTGACCGTGTTATCGGCGGGTTAGAAAAGAAGAACAAGATCATCTCTCCCGAAGAAAAACGCATTGTTGCTTACCACGAAGCAGGCCACGCTATTGCAGGCTGGTTCCTGGAACATGCCGATCCTTTGGTTAAGGTGTCTATTGTGCCGCGTGGTGTTGCCGCCTTAGGTTATGCTCAATATCTGCCAAAAGAGCAGTTTTTGTATACAACCGAGCAATTGCTTGATGAAATGAGCGTATCAATGGGTGGCCGTGTTGCTGAAGATATCGTTTTCGGCAAAATTTCTACCGGTGCGCTGAGCGATCTGGAACGCATTACTAAACTTGCTTATGCCATGACCAAAATTTATGGTATGAATGGTAATGTAGGCAATGTATCGTTCTATGACCCGCAGGGCGAGTACCAGTTTAACAAACCATACTCTGATACTACGGCCGAAATGATTGACGCTGAAGTGCGTAAACTGGTTGATGTGGTTTATCAAAAAACCAAAGATCTGCTGAACCTGAAACGTGACGGTTTGGAAAAGATAGCTCAAAAACTATTGGAGAAAGAAGTGTTGTTCCAAAGCGACCTGGAAGAGATTTTAGGTAAACGTCCGTTTGATGAACGTACAACCTATGATAAGTTTGTAAACGGAGAGGCCGCGTTAAACCCGGATGTGGATAATAACGCCATTCCTGATACGCTGACTAATCCTGAACTTTCAAGAATAGAGAGCGAAGATCCGAAACTTTAATTTTTAAATTATCATACAAAGCCACCGGCAAAGCTGGTGGCTTTGCTTTTTTAGCTATGAGGGATATCACCACATCAAAAGAAAAACTGCTTAAAAAAATCAGGAAAGCGCTTTTGGAGAAAAGGGATAACCCATACCCTCAGCTGGAAGACCTGCCCCTTTATCCCCCTGCCGAAGAAATGCCCGAGGTAGTCTTCGCCGAACAGTTTACTAATGTAGCGGGCCAGTTTGTTTTTTGTGAAGATGAGCTGCAATTTATCGAAAACCTGCTTACCCTTGCCGAAGAACGTAAATGGCACAAAATTTACTGCTGGGAACCAAAGCTGCAGGAGATCCTGAACCAATTTGAATACCCTCATTACGAAACCGATAAAGACTTTGATCAGGCCGAAGTAGGCTTTACCCTTTGCGAGGCTTTGATTGCCCGTAACGGCAGCATCCTGCTCTCTAACGGCAATATGGCCGGTCGCAGGTTAAGCATCTATCCACCGGTGCATATTGTACTGGCTTATACTTCGCAAATGGTTATGGATCTGAAAGATGGTTTTAAACTCATCAAAACCAAATACGGTAACCAGCTGCCATCCATGATCAGCACCGTAACCGGCCCAAGCCGTACCGCCGACATTGAAAAAACACTGGTATTAGGAGCACACGGCCCCAAAGAGCTTTTTGTTTTTATGCTGGAAGGGTGACCGCTGATTTTGTCTGAACCCAGATTCTTAGGATTTAAGGATTAACGGGATTTTGCTTTAGCAGGCTTGCTTTTCACCCTTGTCCTTTTACCTTTCGCCTTTCGCCTCAAAACAGATCTTTCAATCTGCATTCCTCCAATACTATTCTTTCACTTTGGTTTAGTTTGTTGTATTCCCATTTAACGAGGCGGATGTGGCCGTTTGAGATTTCGATGCCTGTTATATCGCCATCATCGTAACAGCAGCAGCCACTATTGAAATAGCTTGGGTCGCAGGCGCTGAAATCGGGAGCTACATCACCCTTCACTTGCCGGTTAACGATCTGTTTGTTTAGCTCATCGGCCAGTTTATCGTTTCCTGCTTTCCTTGCTTTCGCGATATCGTTATACAGTTTTTCGAGATGGGTTAATGACCTGAATACCGGCTGATGCGTATGCCCGGTTATCAGCAGCGTGTTTTTTTGCCTCTGGCTCCATTCATACATAATACGGTTATGATCTGTTTTGAGCAGGTCATTATTTGCCGGGGTATTAATATTAACCTTAAGGTACGCCTGGAAAGGCGCCCAGATATTGGATACAAACCATTTGCTGAACCAGTTGCCATCGCTTTGCAAATCGCCCTGGTGGCCATGCGTCATGAATATATTTAGTGATTTATCATGAAGGGTTGTTTGCAGAACAGCACCTTCATAGATCTTAATTACTTCATCATAAATTTGCTTTAATCCAACTGCCGCTAAGGGATCATTATCCCAATACAGATCGTGATTGCCAAAGATTTTCATGAATTCTTTACGTTGTATGAACCGCTTCTCGCTTTCAAATGTGGCTTTGTTATGCTTTTTTATGGTGATGAACAGGTTTTCCCAAAGCTCCTCGCTATCGCCAAGATTAATGTAAAAAAATTGCTGGTCGTGGTAATAATCAAGCGCTGTAAGATAGTTTTTCTCGGCAAGGGCGAAGATATCCATATCATCCCGCGCGCCCTTATGTTGATCGGAAAAGATAATGAATTTACCTTTTTCTGCATCGAAAGGTATTACAAGGCCTTTTTTACCCGACCCGGTTAGCAAGCTTTTGTATAACCGGTTCAATGATCTGTTAACCCGTTTCTTATCCGGTCGTGACGAGAGCTTGTCGGCCAGGCGTGCTACTGGTTTAGTTAAAAGCTTTTGTAAAAACTTGCGCATGACTTTTTAACGTATTATATGGTGTATTGTGTTGTAAGTTGCCAGTTACTTTTACCGTGTTTAAACGGGATGAAAAACGGTGAAATGACGGATAGTTTGTTTGGTAATAATTATTTAGTTTGGTGACTTAATTTAAATTCCCCGAAATAATATGGAACCTATTGACTTAAAAACCGCCAGGGAAATGGTTGCGCGGTACAAAAGCACCCGAAAAGCAGTTATTGATGGACATCATGGCGTTAATGATACCGAATCGACGTGGCTCCCGATAGATAAACTGAAGGAGTTTGTTAACAATTTGCCACCGGAAGCTACAGGTGTGAGGATTCATTTTGGAGTGCATGACGCAGATCATAAAGATGCTCCACACCAAACATCGGTTGCCATTGTGGGTACAGTTGCAGGGAAGAGAGCAAATGAACATATAGATGCTATACAAACAGATCACGCGATGGCAATGGAGGGAAGCATGCTTGCCCTTGTGAACTCTGGCAGAGACTGCCCGCCTGCCTGCCCGGTGGCCTGATAAAATTTATAAGCTGCATGAACGCTATTATATGTTATTTTAGCGTTCATGCTCGATATCTTTTATTACGTAATGTTTGTGGTAGCTTTTGTATGCTGCCTTTTTGCGTATAAGTCACTTGATAAAAAGTTTAAATGGTTTTTGCCACTTTTAGCTTTTGATGTGATTTATAATTATCCGGCCATATTTAAGTTGCTTATTATTAACCATACAAATGCGTGGTGCAATAATTTCGACGACATACTGGAGTTTATTTGCTACTCGATATTCATTATGTCGTTTGGTAAAGATGAGAAACGTAAGCAAAAAGGGTATATAGCTGTTGGTATTATTGTTCTCTTCTCGTTTATTGATATATTTTTTATTCAGGGTTTTTGGAAAAGAGCAACCATAGCAATAGTGATACAAAATTTATTCGGCCTCTGGCTTATCTGTAACTATTACTACAGGTTATTAAATGATGATAATGACGAGTATATAGAATTGATTAGCCATCCGCCGTTTTTAGCGATAACGGGGATATTCTTCTTTTATCTTGCAATGACTTTTTATTATGCATGCTTTAGCTTTATGGTGTATAAAAACAATTATCACTTTTATCTTTTAGCAATGACATTGTTAAATCTTAACTCGTTAATCATAAACGGCCTATTTTCATTTTCCTTTATATGCTTTTTCAGGAAGAACAATTTATCCTCATAATAATTGCAGGTACAGCTCTATTGCTTCTGTTAGGGGTGTTCATGGTTAGCTTTATGCTGGTATATCAAAAAAAGCAAAATAAAAATCAGCTTGAAAAGGAACATCTTAAAGCCTCATTTAAGCAGGAAATGCTTAAAACGCAGATAGAGATCCAGGAGCAAACGCTTAATGATATAAGCCGCGAGATCCACGATAATATTACCCAGGTATTGTCATTTGTGAAGTTGAACCTTGGCTTGCTTAACAATAGCCTTGATGATGAAAAAAAAGCCCGCGTAAATGAAAACCGTGAACTGGTTTCGCAAACCATTAATGATTTGAGAAACCTTTCAAAAAGCATGAGCTTTGAACACATCAGCTCACAGGGGCTCATAAAAACCCTTGAAACTGAGACTGAACGTTTAACCCGCAGCGGTATTATTAATGTTGTTTTTGATGTTGAAGGTGATGTATATAGTTTAGGCGAACAGCCTGAGCTGGTGATATTCCGGATATTTCAGGAAGCTGTAAATAATACCCTGAAATATGCTAAGGCAGCTAACCTCAAAATCGGTTTGTATTATACTGCACAAATGTTTAATTTGCTCATCGAAGATGATGGTGCTGGTTTCAATACCGAAAAGGTTGATAATAAGGGCGGTTCGGGATTGCGGAACATTGAAAACAGGGCAGCTTTAGTAGGCGCGGACGTAATTATTGCCAGCTCGCCTGGTAAGGGTTGCCAGATAAAATTGTCGTTCAATCCCCTGGTACAACAAATTTATGCTAAAGGAACCCATTCAAATAGCCTTAGTTGACGATCATAAACTCTTCAGGAGTGGTATGGCTGCTCTTGTTACCAATTTTAAAAAATACAACATACTATTTGAGGCTGCAAACGGGCAGGAGCTGGTAAATACCATAAACAATGGCACTGTTCCGGATATTGTATTGCTGGATATCAGCATGCCGGTAATGGATGGCGTTGAAGCTGCACAGGTGCTTAGGGCCAAACATCCCGGTGTAAAAATCATCATACTATCTATGTTTGAAGATGCCGAAAAGGTACTGCTCATGGTAAAAATGGGTGTGAAAGGCTACCTGCTTAAAGACTCGGAACCACATGAGGTTGAAGAAGCCCTTTTGAAAGTGGCGCAGGGGGAACTTTACTACCCCGAGTTTGTAACCCGCCACCTGATCACCAACTTTAACAGTAAATTAGAGAATATCAAGCTTAACCCGCGCGAAATCGAGTTTCTTCGTCTTACCGGCACCGAACTTACTTATAAGGAAATTGCCGAAACCATGAATATCAGCGTACGCACCGTTGATAGCTACCGCGACCAGCTTTTTGAAAAACTCCAGATCAAAAGCCGCGTTGGGCTGGTTTTATACAGCATAAAAAATAAACTGATTGAATTGTAATTTGCTAAATTTATTAGCAAATTTGTTCAATGTCACATGAGGAAAATCCGGATTTTTTTAAAGGACGAGGGGCGCAGGTAAATACGCACAATAAGTTTCTGAAAAACAAGTATGTACTTGATCATATCGAGGGCATTGACGAGCCTTTGCTTGAAAATAGCAACACGCAGCTTTTTGAAGAAACTCCGAAAAAAATAGTAAGCAAATCAAACAGTCCCGATTTGAGCCATATGTACTCGATAAACCCCTACCAGGGTTGCGAGCATGGCTGCATTTACTGTTATGCACGTAACACTCATGAATATTACGGTTTTAGCGCCGGGCTTGACTTTGAACGGAAGATCATCATTAAGCCTAATGCGCCAGAACTGCTTGAGCAGTATTTCAACAAAAAAAATTATAAGCCGGTTTGCATTATGCTGTCTGGTAATACTGATTGCTATCAGCCGGTTGAGCGTAAGCTTAAAATAACCCAGGCCCTGCTGGAGGTTTTTTGGAAGTATAAGAACCCGGTAAGTATTATCACCAAAAACAACGTTATACTGCGGGATATCGATTTGCTTACAGATATGGCCAGGCTGAACCTGGTGCATGTAAATATATCCATTACCTCTCTTAACGAGCAGCTGAGGCAAAAGCTGGAGCCGCGCACCGTAACTGCAACCGGCAGACTGGCAGTAGTGCAGAAGCTTTCGGAAAGAGGTATCCCGGTACGTGTAATGGCCGCGCCCATCATCCCCGGATTAAACAGTAATGAAGTACCCAATATCATTAAAGCCGCGGCCGACAGGGGCGCCTTAGCCGCCGGTTTTACCATGGTGCGGCTCAACGGCAGCATAGCCGAAATTTTTAGCGACTGGATTTACAAAGCCTTTCCCGACCGGGCCGAAAAGGTACTGAACATGATCCGCTCGACGCATGACGGCAAGCTGAATGACAGCGACTACGGTCGCCGGATGAGCGGAGATGGTAAAGTAGCCGAATCCATTCACCAGATGTTCAGGATGGCCTGCAAACGCTTTATGGCCGACAGGCAGATGCCGGAATATGACTATAGCTTATTTGTGCCAAGGAAAGGGAAACAGACGAGTATGTTTTGAGAAGGATATTTTTAAATTTGATATGAGGGAATTAATATGGTTTTTATATTAAAAAATGGAGCATCGGAGGATGATATAAAAGCGATCGAAGACGCTATTTATAGGAATGATTCGTTTAAGGGCTTTAATGCAAAAAAATATAATGGAAAGATCCCCCAAAAAAAATAATCCTTTAACTATTCAAATTAAGCTAAGAAATCAATGGGAAGACCCAGTTCGGTAGCTTAACCAGTTCGGTAGCTTAATAAGACTAATGTTATTTTATTTACTGCGTTTTAACAACAGCTTCTCACTCCCAACACCCATCCCCACCCCAACAACATAACACAGCAAATCGCTCCACAAAAAGCCTTCGCCTAAAACGAGCCTGCCAAACAGTGTGTGCCTGATGTCATTTATCCATGGCGCTTTATAAAGCTGGCTAAACTCTATCGCGAAGCAAAACAGCAAAGCCGCAATAATATTGAACCTGGCAGTTTTGGTAATAAACAGAAACCGCATGATAAAGTAAACCATGCTTGCCCATAAAATATCGCCTATAAACAAAGGGATGAACTTAAAATGGCGGGATAGCAGCCCAAGGATAATGGTTGCTATTGTTAATATCAAATAGGTTATTCGGTTTTTAGGCATAGGATAAATATCGGCTAAATAAATGCAACAAAAAAGGCACCCCATTGGGTGCCTTTGATATATTTAACTTTATAAGTGGTTCCTTATGCTTCTTCAGCTTCTAAAGCCATTTGTTCGTCAACAAGGATCCGTCCGCAATGTTCGCAAACGATGATCTTTTTACGCTGACGGATGTCTGACTGGCGCTGAGGCGGGATCTGGTTAAAGCAGCCAGAGCATGAATCACGCTGAATAGTTACTACTGCCAGGCCGTTTTTAGCATTTTGACGTAAACGGGTATAAGCAGTTAATAAACGCTCTTCAATGTTTTGAGTGGCTTTTGCAGCTTGTGCGTTCAACTCGGTTTCTTCTTTTTCAGTTTCGGCAGTAATGGTGCCTAACTCTTCTTTTTTGGCGTCAAGGTCGGCTTGGCGGGCTTCCAGGTCAGCCAGTGCTTTTTCGTAAACCTGTGTTTTGTTGGTGATTTCGAAGCCGTACTCACGGATCTTCTTTTCGCTCACCTGTATATCTAAGCCCTGGATCTCAATTTCTTTTGAGATAGCATCATATTCGCGGTTGTTTTTAACCTCGTTAAGCTGGCCTTCGTATTTTTTGATGTTTGCCTGAGCTTCTTTGATCAGGTTTTTACGGGTAACTATGTCATCTTCCACATCGTCAAGTTCACCTTTGATCTTTTGGATGCGGGTTTCAAGGCCTGCAACGTCGTCCTCAAGGTCGGCAACTTCCATTGGCAATTCGCCCCTTACCTGGCGGATCCTGTCAATCTTGGTGTGGATAGTTTGTAGCTCGTATAAAGCTTTAAGCTTTTGTTCTACGGTTTGTTCCATTAAATAAAATATTTGACGGGGTTTGTATTTACTTCTGTTAAACGGACGGCAAAGATAGGGAATTTTTTTCTAATTATTTCATACAATAATTGCTGCGTAAATTGTTCACTCTCAAAGTGTCCGATATCCGCGATAACTATCTTTCCTTCGGCATCAAAAAACTCGTGATACTTGTAATCGGCCGTGATAAAAACGTCGGCTCCGGCGGCTATGGCATGCTTCAGCAAAAAGCCTCCCGAACCACCGCAAACAGCTACTTTTTTAACGTGTTTACCCAATAATTTAGTATGCCGGATCACATGCGTGCGCATCTTGTCCTTTACATGAAACAGGAAACTTTCCTCATTGAGCGGCATTTCCAGCTCGCCTATCATGCCTGACCCTATCTGCTGGTGCTGGTTGGTTAAATTGTAAAGGTCATAAGCAACTTCTTCATACGGATGGGCAAGGATCAAAGCCATCAGGATCTTGCTTTCCAAATTGGCCGGATATACCATTTCAATACGGATCTCATTTTCCTTGTGGCGTTTGCCAATTTCGCCCACATAAGGGATAGCGGCATCATTGCCTTTAAATGTCCCTGTTCCCTCTGCATTAAAACTAACCTCGCTGTAATTACCAATATTGCCTGCACCTGCTGCAAACAAAGCATCGCGTACAGCATCGGCATGGTTTAGCGGAACGTAGGTAACCAGTTTTTTGATCAGGTTATGTTTGGGTAGCAGTATGCGGCTGTTTTTTAAGCCTAACGTTTCGCAAATACGGGCATTAACACCGGTCATGATGCTATCCAAATTGGTGTGAATAGCGTAAATAGCAATACCTTTACGGATAGCTTTTTCAACCACCCGCTCCACATAGGTTTTACCGTTGAATTTTTTTAACCCTTTAAAAACGATGGGATGGTGCGATATGATGATTTGGCAGCCGGTAGCGATAGCCTCATCAACCACAGCTTCGGTACAATCAAGCGAGATCAGGGCCTGGCTCAGCTCCTGCTCCGGGTTGCCAACTATCAGGCCTGAATTGTCGTAATCTTCCTGATAATTAAGTGGCGCGAGGCTTTCAAGGTATGCGGTTAGGGCAGATAGTTTCATTAAGTTTTTTTAGAGATAAATAACGGCTTTGTTTAGCTACTCATTTTAGCCATCTGGTAACTTTCATAAGCCATATTCTTATTATACTCCAAAGTTATCGACTTATTATTGATCAGATCGACGATGGTGCCGATTACGCAGATGCCCCCTGTAAAAAAATACAATATGCCCATCCCTATCTGGCCTAATACAAAACGCTGGATGCCTGCAAAGCCAACAAACCCAAGCAAGGTAAACAACAACACATCTTGCGAGTTTTTGCGCTTGTTGCTGTAAACCATATAAAAGTATTTCTTTTGATTTTCGTTCAGATCGGGCGTTGCGTGCTGTAAAAAGCTTAGCTCCTCTGGCGAAAAACCTGCAAATGCATTATACGGATCCTGGTATGTGTTCATATTGGGTAAAGGCTTTATTATATCAATAAGTCAAATTTAAATATTTACCGCATTAAAACTATAGGTTAAAAAATGATTTGAAATTTCTTTTCCCCGCATAGGGGTAAACTCATAACGGGTTGTAATACCTGTATGAAAGTTTTAGTAACCGGGGCAACAGGTTTTATTGGCAGGCAGCTCACTTTATCGCTGGCTATGCAGGGTTATGATGTTAAAGCTTTATGCCGCAATACCGATCACCCCTATTTAATAAAGCATAAAAATATTGAGCCGGTTACCGGCAATATCCTGTACCGGCAAAGCCTGAGCAGGGCCATGCAGGGCTGTGAACAAGTTTAC
This sequence comes from Mucilaginibacter sp. cycad4, assembly GCF_034263275.1. Lineage (NCBI taxonomy): Bacteria > Pseudomonadati > Bacteroidota > Sphingobacteriia > Sphingobacteriales > Sphingobacteriaceae > Mucilaginibacter > Mucilaginibacter sp. cycad4. The sequence goes on from NZ_CP139559.1 coordinate 6,141,596, forward strand.
CATACCGCAGCCCTTGCCAAAATGTGGTGCCGCAACCCCGATGATTACCACGAAACCAACGTGGTTGGTACACGGAATGTGCTTGAAGTTGCCGCCAATGCCGGGGTACAAAAAATTGTCTATACCTCTACCTGCGGCGTATGGGGCCCAACTGTTAAACACCCCATGAACGAGAACGATCCGCGGATTGCAGGCTTCCCCATTGCCTATGAGCGCACCAAATACCTGGCCGAGCTTGAGGTGCAAAATTTTGCAAAGCAGGGGGTGCATGTGGTTACGGTAAACCCTTCGCGTGTGTATGGCGAGGGGCCGGTTACCGAAAGTAATACCGTTGGCAAAATGGTGTCGGCCTATTTGCGCGGCAAATGGCGCTTTATACCCGGTAGTGGCGAACAGGTAGCCAATTATGCTTTTTTAACCGATGTGATTGATGGGCATTTGGCGGCTATGAATATTGGAACCAGCGGCGAACGCTATATTTTAGGGGGAGAGGATATCAGCTTTAATGATTTTTTCAATACAGTACACGAAGTATCCGGTAAGCAGCACCGCCTTATTCATCTTCCCTTAAAAGCAATTGAATTTTACAGCCACATTGAAAAGTTAAAAGCACAGCTTACCGGGTTACGCCCTTTCTTTTTACCTGAATTTGCCGAACGTTTAAAGTACGATCAAAAGTACAGCAGCAATAAGGCCATAACCCAACTGGGCTACCGGATAACCCCTTTTGCCGAAGGGATGCACAAAACAGTTAACTATCTTAAACAAGCCTGAACATGACAAACCAAACCGCCATCATAACCGGCGCCAGCGAAGGGTTAGGCAAATCATTTGCCATCGAGCTGGCTTCGCGTGGCATAAACCTGGTGCTGGTTTCATTGCCTGCGTCGGGCTTGCCTGAACTGGCATCGTTTATCCGCAAAAACTTTGAGGTTAAAGTAAATTATCTTGAAATTGATTTAACGCTTGCCGAAAGTTACCCGGCTATTTTTAATTACCTTAGTGATGAGCAAATTACAGCCCACTTGCTTATCAATAATGCGGGTTTAGGCAACTGGTCGTGGTTTGAAGATCTGAACATTGGGTTTTACAAAAAACAAATTGAACTGAACGTGATTACACCTGTACTGCTTACGCGCTTGTTCCTGGCCCAGGCCGATGCTGCTGGTACTTCGTACATATTAAATGTAGGCAGTTTGGGCGGCTTGTTTGTGGTACCTAAAAAGCAGGTTTACGGAGCTACCAAATCATTCATCAGGTATTTTACCAGGTGTTTGCAGCTTGAGCTTCATGGCTCAAATGTAAAGATCAGCCTGCTTAGCCCCGGAGGGATCAATACCAAGCCCGAGCTGCTGGTAATGAATAATAAGCTCAAAGGCATATCAAAGGCAACCATTATGGAGCCCGGGCACGTAGCACGTATAGCGGTGGACGGCTTGCTGAAAGGAAAAAAAGAAATTATCCCCGGTATGATAAACAGGGTGCTTGTTTTATTAAACAGTTTGCTGCCTGCCGCTGTTAAAGACACCATTATAAGGCAGCGCCTGGCCACCATTATTAAAAGCTGACAGCATGATCATTTCAATACTTACCTACCGGCATATTAAAAACCTGTGCAGCTTTTTTAAGCGTACACGCAATAGCTTTAAGCTTATCAATAACGAAAGGATCGTTATTATTTCGGGCAGCATGCGCGGGTTGGTATTATATTTTGACCGCGATGCATGCGAGATAAAAAATGGCGAGACTGATTTTATCAGTATTGATATTACCCGCGATTTTTCGGTTGAGATGCTGATGCGGATCCTGATGAACCATAACATTATAACTCCGGTTTTGGAAGGTTAATTAGCTGCCACCCCGGGTAAATCAGTCGTGATTATTTCCGTTTAAAGTCGTACACTGGATGTAACGTTTTCGAACAATATTATTTTACCTTGTTTTTCAATTGGTTCATTACTAATAATTTACATCATGGCATGAAATTTAAAGCCGTATTATACTACTTGCCCTGATAAACCTTTAAACCTACATAACCATGATCAGAACTTACTTTAAATTCGCCTACCGTAATTTAATTAAGGACAAAGTCTATTCTATTATTAATATCTCCGGTTTAGCCATTGGCCTTGCAGCAAGTATCCTGATTTTACTTTGGGTACAAAATGAAAAAAGCTATGATAAGTTTCATAAAAACGCAACGCAGCTATACCGTATAAATTGGGACGTGGATGGCTTAAACCTGGCTGGCACCCCCACCGCAATGGCCCCTTCAGTGAAAGCGCAATTGCCGGCTGTTAAAAATTCAGTACGTATAAGCCCTAAGAGTTTCCTTTTTGAAGCAAACGATAAAAGGTTTGTTGAAGACCGCGTGCTTTATGCCGACCCGAATTTTCTGGATGTATTTTCATTCCCGCTTGTAAAGGGTGATCCTACTGGAGCTTTAAAACAGATTGATGGCGTTTTAATAACCGAAGCGACAGCGGTGAAATATTTTGGCGATCAAAACCCGGTCGGCAAGTTTTTAAAAAAAGACAATAGTGAAAACGTAGTAGTGACCGGCGTTTTAGCCAACGTGCCCGCTAACTCACATATGCAATTTGATTTTGTAATGCCGACGGCTGCGTTATACAGAGCTGATCCCAAGGTGGAAAAATACCACTGGGAAGCACCCTATTTCCACACGTATGTTCAGTTGGATAAAAACTTTGATCCGAGCCCGGCCAATTTAAAAAAACTGGAAAGCCAGATTTTTCAAATCTATCATAAACACGAACCGCAAATGAAAAGCGCGTTCCATCTTCAGCCTATCACCCAAATTCATATGGCCCCGGCGATTGAGATGGATTTGCCGGGGCATGGTAATGCACTATACTTGAGGATGTTTTTTGTTGTGGCTATTTTGATACTTGCTGTTGCCTGTATCAATTTTATGAACCTGGCTACCGCGCGCTCGGCCCGAAGGGCTAAGGAAATTGGCTTACGGAAGGTAGCCGGGGCGCAAAGGTTTCAGCTGATATTGCAGTTTTTAAGCGAAGCGGTATTTATTGCTTTTTTATCATTATTGCTGGCACTCTGGATAGTGATTTTATCCCTGCCGATGTTTAATCAGCTGGTTGGTAAACAACTTACGGTTAATTTTACCGATGCCCGGCTTTGGCTTAGCCTACTGTGTATTGCCTTAGTAACCGGGGTGATATCGGGCAGTTATCCCGCGCTGTTTTTATCCGGCTTCAACCCCGTTAAAGTGCTTAAGGGAAATGTAAAATCAATGGGCGGCAATTTATTTTTCCGCCATGCTTTGGTGGTAACCCAATTTGTAGTTTCGGTTGTGTTGCTGGTTGGCACAGTGGTTATTTATCAGCAACTCAAGTTTGTAAGAGAGCGGAACCCGGGCTTTAATAAATCGAGCCTTTTATATATGGATATGAATAGTGACATGGAAGGTAAGGCGGCGCTATTGAGAAATGAGCTGCGACAAAACCCGCTAACCAGTGATTTTGCTATTACAAGCGAACTTCCCATTGATGTGGGCGCTGGTGCGAATGCTTCGTGGCCCGGCAAAGATCCCAAAGCGCAGGGTAACCCGACCCCTGCGATAAATGTAAGTGAAAATTTTGCCCGCTTATTCGGATTAAAACTACTGACCGGACGTTTCTTCTCTGAATCGATTAAAACCGATTCGAATAACTGTGTCATTAATGAAAAGCTGCTGGGCTTAATGGGCTTCACCAATGCAGCAGCGGCGATAGGAAAACCGATAACATTATATAATAAACCAAGCGTTATTATCGGTGTGGTTAAAGATTTTAATTTTAAACCGGCACAGTCGGCTATCGAACCGTTGATCATTTCTTTAACAAACCGTGGCGGCTCGGTTGTTATCCGCACCAAGCCCGGAGCTACCCCTGCAACTATCGGGGCTTTGGAAAAAATAAGTAAGGAAATTAGTCCTGCATATCCTTTTAGTTTCAATTTTGTCGATCAGCAAATGGCCAACCTTTATCACGGAGAGCAACAGATGGGTAATATTTTTAAGCTGTTTGCCATCATCGGTATTTTTATTTCCTGCCTTGGTTTGTATGGTTTATCAGCTTTTATAGCCGAGCAACGTACCAGGGAAATTGGCGTACGCAAGGTATTGGGCGCATCTGTTTTAAATCTTGTATATCTATTATCATCCGGAATTACCAGGCTTATCCTGATAGCTATATGCATTGCCTTACCGGTTTCGTGGTTCGCGACGAATACCTGGTTGTCAGGATTTGCTTATCACATTAACGTTGGCTGGCTGATATTTTTTGTGGCCTCGGCAACGGCTTTGGGTATTGCCTGGCTTACGGTTAGTTATGAATCTATAAAAGCGGCAAGTGTTAATCCAATAAAGAGCTTAAGAATCGAATGATGCTTTGAGAGCGTAAGGAGTCATAATTTTAGGCTGGGGTGATTTAATGTAGCTTTTTACTGGCGATAATAAAGGGTTTATCAGAAGAATATTTTCCGTAGACCCTTTATATTTTTCGGCTCAATCTCCGTAACATAAATGAACACCCGCTGTCCGTATCCGAACGATAGTATATTGGGTGTTTTTGTAAATTACTGATAGTTAGCGGTTTGTAATATTGGCATCATTTTAATTATCATACTATCTGATAAAGCTGATATTATTATGCTGAAAAACTATATCAAAACCGCCTGGCGCAATCTTGTCCGCAATAAATTTTATTCGGTAATCAATATTGCCGGGTTAACTGTGGGCCTCGCCATTGGGATACTGATCCTGCTTTGGGTGCAGGACGAATTTAGCTTTGATAGCTTTCATAAAAACGCTGCTAATATTTACCGGGTAGAACTTTTTGGCGGTACCGGGGCCAGCAAGCAGATCTGGCAAACTACAGTAGCACCAATGGGGCCGTTGGCCAAACAGGAATTGCCCGCTGTGCAAAACCAGGTACGGATAACCAATAACTGGTTTTTTTCGTTGTATAAATACCAGGATAAAGTATTCAGTGAGCAGGCGGTGGGCTTTGCCGATCCATCCCTGTTTACTGTTTTTGATTTCCCACTGATTGAAGGTAACAAGGAAAAACCTTTCACAAGTGATAACTCGGTAGTGATCACAAAAAGAACGGCAGAAAAATATTTCGGCAATGGGGATGCTTTGGGGAAAGTTATTGTGGCCGATAATAAGGAAAACTTTACCGTATCGGGTGTCATTGATGATTTTCCGCTTAACTCAAGCATTAATTATGATATGATCATGCCTATGAGCTATCATATCAAATATATGTTTACCAACAATAAGGTTGATCTGAACCATGATTTCAACAATTATGCTTATGAAACCTATTTGCTGTTGAAGCCGGGCACTTCGTTAAAAAAGTTATCGGCCGATTTGAATAAGGTTCATCTGAAACGGAAGCCCGAAGATACCGATGCCGACTACCTCTTGCTGCCGGCTACTAAAATGCACCTTTACAATGCAGATGGTACCGACAGGGGAATCAGCACTGTACATATCTTTATTATTATCGCCTTAGTAATATTGGTGATTGCCTGCATTAACTACGTTAACCTTTCAACCGCGCGGGCCATGCTGCGTGCCAAGGAAATAAGCATGCGAAAGATCATCGGCGCAGCAAAAACACAATTGTTTATGCAGTTTGTGGTGGAAACGGCTTTGCTGTTTATCCTTTCGTCGGTTTTAGCAGTATTGGTAATTTATAATGTCATTCCTGTATTTAATGAAATTGCAGGTAAGCAATTGGTATTTAACCTTTCCAACTATCATATCTGGTTTGTTATTGCGGGTACCATCACTGCTACACTTTTATTGTCCAGTATTTATCCCGCATTGTTGCTATCATCTTTTGAACCTTTAAAGGCGCTTAAGGGTAAAATATCCAATGGTATTGGCGATGTGGTTTTCCGTAAGATCCTGGTAGTGGTGCAATTTACTTTTTCGGTAGTGCTGATCATCAGCACCATTGTTATTACCAGCCAGCTTAATTACATCCGGTCGAAAAATTTAGGTTACGATAAAAGCCATGTGTTAGCTTTTTGGATGCGGGATATGAAGGGGCATTATGATGCTGTTAAAGCCGAGCTTTTAAAACAGCCGGGTGTTGAAGCGGTAACCCGATCAAGCGGCAATATTGTTAACATCGGCGGTATTTCGGGGGATAATGATTGGGATGGCAAAGCCACCGGGCAAACATTTATCGTGCACCCGCAGGGGATTGACAAAGATTTTATTTCTTTCTTTAAGTTAAAGATGCAGCAAGGGCATAGTTTTGATGGCGCTGTGAGTGATAGTACTCATTTTATATTGAATGAAGCTGCAGTTAAAGAAATTGGCTTGCAAAACCCAATTGGCAAGCGTTTCAGGCTGCGCAAAACCGAGGGTACTATTATAGGGGTTGTTAAAGATTTTCACTTCGCCAGTATGCGCGAAAAAATAGCACCGGCAGTATTTTATTACGCGCCCGACAGTTACACTTCTATTTACATCAAAACCACAGGCAATGATGCTCCCAAAGCAATTGCTGCCGCCGGCAGCCAGTTTAAACAATACAACGGCGAGTTCCCTTTCAGTTACGTTTTTTTGGATGATGTATTTAACAAGCTTTACCAGGGCGAACAGCGGGAAGGAACGTTGTTTAACTATTTTGCGGGGATAGCTATTTTAATCTCCTGCCTTGGTCTGCTTGGCTTAGCAGCCTACACCGCCCAGGTACGTACCCGCGAAATTGGCGTACGGAAAGTTTTGGGTGCTACCGTTACAAATGTTGTTGCCCTGTTAGCTAAAGATTTTATTAAGCTGGTACTTATTGCTATCGTTGTGGCTTTCCCGATTGCCTGGCTGGCTATGAGCCACTGGCTTGATGCTTTCGCTTATCGCGTTGGTATAAGCTGGACAGCCTTTATATTAGCTGCCGCGATCGCTGTATTAATTGCTTTTCTCACTATCAGTTTTCAATCGGTTAAAGCCGCGCTGGCTAATCCGGTTGATAGTTTGAGGCGGGAGTAGTAGGTTTATAACTGTAGAGGCGCATCACATGCGCCTCCCGTATGTTAGTTGCGCTTTTATGGCTTGCCTGTCCTATGGGAGACGCATGTGATGCGTCTCTACATCGAAAAGAACTTAAAACAGTTCCACCAGGCGCTCCAAAGCCATCCCTCTTGATCCTTTGATCAGTATGGTAGAACTGGTTATGGGTCTCGCTTTCAAAACTGCAATAGCGTCTTCGGCAGTTTCATAAAATTTATTGGTGTCTATGATCCATGATCCATGGTCCATGGACTGCGAAGCAGCTAAAAAATCCTTTCCGATAAAAATCCGTTCATCAACAGGTGTATCCATCGCTTTGCGGATAACTGATGCATGTTCAACAGCTGCTTCTGTCCCCATTTCAAACATATCGCCCAAAATAAGCACTTTCCTTTTTGCCTCAATTTTCCCAACGTTTTCAATAGCTACAAACATGCTGCTGGGGTTGGCATTGTAATAATCGCAAATGAGGGTATTGGTAGCCGTTTGTACAATTTGCGAACGGTTATTTTTAGGCTGATAGCCTTCAATCCCGGCGTTTATTTCGTTCGCCGATAAGCCGAGATAGGTACCAATGCAAATAGCCACCAAAATATTAGGCAGGTTATAAGTGCCCGTTAATTGAGTTTTAACCTTATAGCTATCGCCGGTTTTATTGTTGGTCCACTCTAAAGTAAGTAAAGGCGAGTTTTCAAGCAGTTCACCGCTGATCAGGTTATCAATGGCATCTGTACCATAATATTCCACATGAGTTAAACGGCGGGCAGCCGCCATTTCCATTAAAACAGCATCATCGCTGTTTACAAAAACAACGCCACCTGCTTTACCTGCTCCCCCTTCAGGGGGTTGGGGGGCAAAATAATCATACAGCTCCCCTTTCCCTTTCTTTACGCCTTCTATCCCGCCAAAACCTTCCAGGTGCGCCTTACCTATATTAGTAATCAATCCATGCGAAGGCTGGGCTATACTGCAAAGCAACTCGATCTCTTTTTGATGATTGGCCCCCATCTCAATAACTGCAGCTTCATGACCGGCATCAATGGTTAAAATGGTAAGCGGTACACCTATATGGTTATTTAAATTGCCCTGGGTGGCCTGGGTTTTAAAATGCTGCGACAGTATGGCGTTGATCAGCTCTTTGGTGGTGGTTTTACCGTTGGTGCCTGTAAGGCCGATGACCGGAATGCTCAACTGGCGGCGGTGGTGGCGGGCGAGGCCCTGTAAGGCGGTTAATACATCCTCAACCAATAAATATTGATCACCCAGTTTATAGTCGGGATTATCAATTACCGCGTAAGCCGCACCGGCCTCCAAAGCTTTTTGGGCGAAGGTATTGGCATCAAACTTATCACCTTTAAGCGCGAAGAACAGGCTGCCCGGTGTTATCTTTCGGGTATCGGTGCTGATTACCGGGTGTTTGAGGTATATATCGTAGAGTTGTTGGGTTGTAATCATGGTTGTTAATATCTCAATGGTAAGTCAAAAATATATCATTTAAATAAGTTTAATAACAGCTTGACTAATTCCCCTCTTGAGAGGGGGAGCGGAGGAAAGTGTGGTTGCAGGGGTGTGTTTCTGCTACGAGCTTATCAAAGCATAAACACACCCCTCCACCCTCTCAAGAAGGGAATCGCGCAAGGCATTGCTTTTTATTTCACGTTAAGCCTAACAAAAATTATTCCTCCTTGTTCATCCAGCCAATTACCGCTTTGATCTCTCCATAGCTATAATCATCGCCTAAAATCTCTTTTAGGGGCGATAGTCTTTCGGCACCGTAGCTTTCAACTGCATCAGCAATAACAGCAATCTTTTTCTGCGGAACTATTTCGGTTATATCCAGATCCCCATTCTGCACGTAATGGCTTAGGTGTGTTTCTATGGTAGCTGCGGTGAACCCTCGCTCGGCCGCAATTTCAGTTACCGTTTTTCCCGAACGGAATAACGCAAAGGTTTCGGCCTTTGTGTCCCTGCTGCGGGACGACGATGCGGCCTGCCCTGATTTAACCTTACGCTCTCGCTTGGGCGATTTATGTTTTATTTTTGAACCGAGGCCTTTTTCGGCACAATAAGCTTTAACCGGCTGCAGCAGTTCCCGGCCGTAACGTGCCAGTTTAACGTCGCCAAAACCAGAAATCATTCGCAACTCATCCAAACTTTGGGGCAGATAAGTCGCCATTTCCAATAAAGTAGCATCCGATACTATGATATAGGCAGGCACATTTTCGTTTGTGGCAATGCCCCGCCTAACTTCTTTAAGTTGATTAAGCAGCGCTGCTTCATAAGGCAAGCTTTCTTCATGATGAACTTCTTCAACTTTTTCTATTTCAATAAACTCAACTTTTTGGCCACCCTTTAATACAGCTGCACTTTGCGCGGTAAGTTTTAAAACCGGGTATTCGTCGCCTGCGGTTTGCAGATAGCCCATGGTAACCAGCTCGCGGATATGGTGCTGCCAGTCGGCTTTGCTGATATCTGCGCCGATACCGTAGGTTTTTAACTGCTTATGCTCTTCACGGATCTTATCGCTTTTTGATCCCCGTAAAAAATCTATCACGTAATTAGCCCCGAAACGCTCATTTAACCGGGCAACCGCCGAGAGCGCCTTTTGGGCAATGAGCGTACCATCAAAACGTTTGTACTCGGTAAGGCAAACATCACATGATCCGCATTTAGCCGGAAATTCCTCGTCGAAATATTTCATGAGATATTGCCTGCGGCAGGAGAGCAGCTGACAATACTTCACCATGTCATTAAGCTTGTTAAGCATAATGCGGCTTTGCTGCTCATTGCCTTCCACTTTGGCAAAGGCCTGTAGCTTCATGGCATCACCGGGCGAGTAAAGCAGCAATGCTTCGGATGGTAAACCGTCGCGCCCTGCCCTGCCGGTCTCCTGGTAATAACCCTCAATGTTTTTAGGCAGGTCAACATGCACTACATAGCGCACGTTTGATTTATTGATGCCCATGCCAAAGGCGATGGTAGCTACAATGATCTTGATATCATCGCGCAAAAATGCTTCCTGGTTACGGGCTTTTATTTCATTGCTTAATCCGGCATGGTAAGCTTCGGCAGCAAAGCCTTCATCCTTTAAATCCTCGGCCAAAGCCTCGGTAGATTTGCGGGATAGACAATAAATAATCCCCGACTCATCCTTATGCTCATTTAAAAAGGCGATGAGCTGTTTAAAGCTATTCTTTTTGGGAGATACCCGGTAAGTGATATTTGCCCTGTTAAAGGAGGATACAAATATTGCCGGCGATTTCAGATTGAGTTTTTCGAGGATATCTTTTTGCGTAAGCTTATCGGCAGTAGCTGTAAGCGCAATAACCGGAACCGACGGAAATTCTTCCTTAAGGCCTGCAAGCATTAAATATTCGGGCCTAAAGTCATGGCCCCATGACGAGATACAATGCGCCTCGTCAATGGCTATCTGTGCAACTTTCAGAGTTTTTAAAAAGGGGATGAGTTTGTTCTCTTTGTTTTCCCTGCTTTCGGCGCTGAACAAGCGCTCGGGGGCAAGATACAGGAGTTTGATCTCATTATCCCTCAACCTGTTTACCAATACCCGGGTTTCCTCGGGATTTAACGATGAATTGAGGAATGCCGCCGGGATGCCGTTAACGTTGAGGCTATCCACCTGGTCTTTCATCAGCGCAATAAGCGGCGAGATTACAATAGTTAGGCCATCGAGCAGCACAGCAGGCAACTGGTAGCACAATGATTTGCCGCCGCCGGTAGGCATCAGCGCCATTACATCCTGTCCCTTAAGTATATTTTGAATAATAGCCTCCTGCTCATGCCTGAAGGCACTATAACCAAAGTATTTTTGCAGGGCCTGGATAGGTGTCATATTTATTGATATGCTTCAAATGTGCAGATGTGCAAATGTGCAAATTTTAGATTACAGATGTGCAGATTTCAAATGTGCAAATGATAGATAAGTAAGTGCCTAATCATTATATATAGCGATAAGTAATCCGGAACCTGAATATCGACTAATCATTTGCACATCTGCCAATATTTTTCTGCATATTAGCTTATCCCTTTTCTCCTACATATCTATTATATATTTATGATAAAAAAACATTTACTCCTATTTGTATTTATAAGTTTTTTTTGCTCAGCCTTTGCACAAAAGATCCAATCGCCGCAGGAGTTCCTGGGGTATAAATTGGGCGAGCACTTTACCCCTCATTATCGTATTGTCGAATATTTTAAATACGTTGCGTCGGTTTCAAAAAATGTAAAGCTGCAGCAATTTGGTACCACTAATGAAGGCCGGCCTTTACTGGCTATGTTTGTCGCATCCGACGAGAATATCGGCAGACTGGATGAGATCCGCCATAATAACCTTAAACTGGCTGGTATTGAAAGCGGCGGCGGCAGCACTGCCATGCCGGTTGTTACCTGGCTAAGCTATAACGTACATGGCAACGAGCCGGCATCAAGCGAAGCCGCTATGTGGACTTTGTTTGACCTGGTTGATCAGGAGAATGCTGCAACCAAGGCCTGGCTCAAAAACATGGTGGTTGTTATCGACCCATGTTTAAACCCCGACGGGCGTGACCGTTACGTGAATTTTTATAACTCGGTAGTTGGTGCCGTGCCCGATGCCAACCCAACATCGCGTGAGCATGCCGAACCATGGCCCGGCGGCAGGGTAAATCATTTTTACTTTGACCTTAACCGCGACTGGGCCTGGCAGCAGCAAAAAGAAACCCAGGCACGTGTAGGCCTGTATAATCAATGGCTGCCGCAGGTACATGTAGATTACCATGAGCAGGGTTATAACGCACCGTATTATTTTGCACCTGCCGCCGAGCCATATCATAAAGATATTACCGCATGGCAGCGCCAGTTCCAGATCACTATCGGTAAAAACAACGCTAAATATTTTGACCAGAACGGCTGGATGTATTTCACCAAATATGAGTTTGATCTGCTGTACCCGTCATACGGCGATACTTATCCTTTATATAATGGCTCTATCGGCATGACCTATGAGCAGGGCGGCATCAGTGCCGGTTTGGCTGTGGTTACCCGCAGCGGGGATACCCTTACCCTGGTGCAGCGTGTGGCCCACCACCATTCAACAAGTTTAAGCACACTTGAAATAGCTGCGTTAAACACCCAAAAGCTTTTGGATGAGTACAAAAAGTTTTTTGATAACAGTCGCGCCAATCCTCCGGGCGAGTACAAAACTTACATTATTAAAAACGATAACAACAATAAAATTAACGCGCTGGCAAAAATGCTGGGCCGCAACGGCATTCAGTATGGCTTCGGTTTAGCTAATAAAACGGTTACCGGCTTTAACTATGTTTCTCAAAAAACAGAACAATACAATGTTGGCGCCAATGACCTGGTAGTTAATGCCTATCAGCCCAAAGCGGTATTACTGCATGTATTGCTGGAGCCCAAAACTTTTATACCCGATTCCAATACTTATGATATTACCGCATGGTCGCTTCCGTATGCTTATGGATTAAAGGCTTATGGTTTAAAAGAATCGTTTAAACCTGCCGGCGCCGAGTGGAGTGTTGCCGCACCTAAGCCGCTGGTAAATACCCATGCCTATGCTTATGTATCGGCATGGCAATCGGTTAATGATGTAAAATTCCTGGCGGCCCTGCTTAAAAAGAGAATCAAAGTACGCTATGCCGAAAAGCCATTTGAAGCCGGAGGCAAGCAGTTTACAGCAGGTTCGTTAATAGTTACCCGTGCAGGTAATGACCTTGCCGATTTTGACCAGGTTGTAACGCAAACGGCAGCTGGTTTGGGCCAGGAGATCACTCCTATTTCAACAGGATTTGTTGATAAAGGATCAGATATCGGTTCGGACGCTGTGAGGTACATTCATCAGCCTAAAATTGCCTTAATTGCCGGCGATGGTGTTAACTCGGAGGCAATGGGCGAGGTTTGGCATTTGTTTGAAGCACAAATCGGGTACCCTGTTACTTTAATAAGGTACCAGGATTTAGGTCGCACCAAATTGGGAGAGTTTGATGTGGTGGTTTGCCCCGATGGTCGTTATGAAGATTTTCCTTCGGAGAAATTACAAAACTGGATCCGCGACGGTGGTAAGCTGATAGCGGTAGATAACGCTGTATCGTTACTGGTTGATAAAAAGGGCTTCCTCATTAAAAGGAAGGAAGAAAAAAAGGAAGACAAGGATAAAGAAAAGGAAAAAGATAAAACAGTTAAGCTGTATGGAGATCGTGACCGTTTGGCCCTTAGCGAATCCATCCCCGGTGCAATTTATAAACTGAACCTTGATAATACACATCCGCTTGGCTTTGGCTTGCCTGATTATTACTATTCGTTAAAGCTGAATGACGATATCTATGATCTTTTTTCGGGCGATGACGGCTGGAACGTAGGTACCATAAAAAAGGATGGCTACGTATCGGGCTTTGTTGGCCAGGAATCAAAAAAGAAGATCAGCAATGGTTTATTATTGGGTGTACAACCCATGGGCCGCGGTTCGGTAGTTTACATGGTTGATGATCCGCTATTCCGCAGTTTCTGGGAAAACGGCAAGCTGTTGTTCAGCAACGCGGTGTTTATGGTGGGGCAGTAATAGCCTCGGCCCCCAGCCCTCGCCCCCCAGCCCCCTGAAAGGGGAGCAGCTACATCGCTCTTATAATTAAAAGGCAGGTTCTTCAAAATGGGAACCTGCCTTTTGTATTTATCAAGAATATGCTAATCAAAAGCTCCCCCTTTAGGGGGCGGGGGGGGCATGCGCTTGATTTAATTATTCCCCTTCACCCTGCCTTTTTCGTCGTCGGCTCCTGAACGGTGCTCACGCATTTTGATGGAGTTGTTGCCAAAGTTATAGGTAAAGGTAAGGCGCATTACGCGGGTATCATTCTTTTGCTTGATGGTAAAATTATTGTTCACCACCTGGCTGCTCAAGTCATTACGGCGAATGTTGAAGATATCATCACATGAAGCTTTGATATTGAATTTCTTTTCCATGAACGATTTACTGACCCCCATATCTACCGAGTAGCGCGGCCTGATCTTGTAAATACCGTAGGTTAATGATGATTGATAATCGCCCGTTACTTCAAAACGGTAGCCTGCAAACTTGAATGTTTGGGTTGTACGACCCTGGAAAGCCCATTGCCCATCGTTAAATTTCTGCCCGGCAAGGGTATCGGACTTAAAGCCCAGGTAAAACGCGGTCGCGTTAACATTGCCCTCCCACCATTTGGTAATAGTGAATGGAGTATTGAGGTTAACATTGTAACCGGTTTGGGTTTGCAGGTTCTGGTGTGTTTCAAACGAGCGCTTACCTTCGGTTAATATCAGTTCGGTGATAGCATCAGTAGTATGACTGTAACCAAGGCTTACGTTGATGGTTTTATTATAAGTATAGTTAAGCTCAAAATTTTGAGTGTATTGCGGGTTCAGGAACGCGTTGCCCTGTGAATAGGTGTATGGATCAAGATAATAGATAAAAGGGTTCAGGTCATCATAACCCGGACGGTCGATACGGCGGCTGTATGAAAAGCTTACTTCGTTTTTATCATTGAGGGTTTGATTAATGAATACGCTTGGGAACAGGTTTAAATAGCTTCTCTTAACAGGTGTACTGCCGATCAGGTTACCTGTAGACCGGGTTTGCTCGGCACGTAAACCTAATTGTACAGAGAATTTTTTGAATTGCTTATTCAGGTTCAAATACCCCGCATTAATTTTTTCGGTGTAAATAAAGCGGTTGGTACGTGTAGTATCATTAATATAAGCACCATTGCTGAAGATCTGCGCCTGCAGGTCGTTATCGGTTTTAACACTGCTGAATTTTACCCCGGCTTCCAGTTTAATGGTTTTGGTAAGCGGTTTGGTATAGTCAGCTTTACCGGTGTAGATGCTTATGGTTGATGGTGTTTGGTTCCGGAGCATCTGCGGGGCATGCTGTATGCTGCCGTCGGGCAAAAAGTAATTGGTATTGTACATCGCGTTTGAATTATTCCTGAATTTGGAATAATCCAGATCGATGCTTAGTTCCTGGCCGCTTGTATCAAGTTTCAGTCGGTCATTAAGGTTAAGTGCAAAGTTTTTATAGGTTTGCCTGATATCAGATGTAGTATGCAATGACGAATCTGCCACACCAAATTGTTTACCTATGATAGTGGTATTGTCATTCAAATCTTTTTCACTGTTTGAATAGCCGCTTACCACAAAGCCGATAGTATGTTTTGAGGTGAGGTCATAGTCGGCCCCTAAACGATAGTTATTATAATGGTTGATGCTTGGCAGGCTTGATTTTTGGTTGAAATAAGTTTTGTTGCCAAGTGAATCAGTTATGATCCTGTTAATGCCGATATCATGCCCGCGTTTGTTATCACCCCTGCTTAATGAAGTAAATACATTAAGTGCGCCATCTTTATGGTTAAGGTTAAGGCTGGTATTATCGCGCCAATACTTACTTTTTGCACCACCCACGGTAAGGCTGCCGTTGGTGCCTGATTGGGCATTCTTTTTTAATTTGATATTAATGATCCCCGAGTTGCCGGCTGCATCATATTTTGCCGAAGGGTTGGTAATGATTTCGATAGATTTAATGGTATTGCCATCGGTTGAGCGTAATAAGGTGGCCAGTTGTGCAGCAGTAAGATAGGTTAGCTTATCGTTTATCATTACCGTTACTCCCTGTTTGCCTTTCAGGCTGATGTTATCGTCTTTATCAACAGTAACGCCAGGGGCACGTTCTAAAATTTCCATAGCGGTATTGCCGGCTGCCAGTACGCTGTTTTCAACGTTCATTACGGTACGGTCAATTTTACGTTCAATAAGGGGCTTGGTGGCGGTAATAGTTACTCCCTTTAATTCGGTACTGCCTGTGTGCAGGTTCAAAGCAGGGGCTGTAACCTGCGATGCATTTGCAGGTACACTAAAACTTTTGCTTACAGCCTTTTGATAACCAACAACAGAAGCTTTAACGATATAGCTGCCCGCTTTTATGTTGGTAAAAACATAAACACCGGCATCGTTGCTTAGCGCACCTTTAACCACGGTTGAATCAGATGCACGTAAAAGACTTACTGTTGCATAATCAAGCGGTTTGCCCTGGTCATTGACCAAGGCTCCTGATACTTTGGCAACAGGCGCGGCCTGCTGGGCAAAGGATACACTACAGCTGATAGCAACAAGCAGCAGTGTATAAAATATGTTGTGTATGAAAGTTTTCATTTTTAGTTCGGTTTAAAAAGTATGGGCAATACAATGCCGGTAAAGAATTACTTCTTTTTTAAAATTTGTAAATAAGTTTTTAGTTAGTGCCGATATGTTTTGCGGCGTTTAGGGTTTTAGTAATTATGAGATATAAGCAGTTGTTTTCATTGTGTTCATGTTTTTAATTTAATTTTTTTGCAAAACAATCCCACCTGACTTTTGGGCCATTTTTTAACGCTTATTAAATTTATATTGCCGGATTACCCGGAAATGGTAATTGTGTTGCTTTTATAGTAAGATGCAGAAACAGGGGTGTTGGTTACAGATTATTTTCACTTTTTAATGCAGGCATTAAATTTTTTGCCATATCCTTAATAATCCTGAAGGTAATTGGCAGTTCATTTTGGCGGGGAATGTTTGATTTAAGGTTGTTTACCCTGCTGTTTAAAAGCGGGTTATTGCCTGTTTGAAACAGGAAGTAAAAAGGTATAATAAGCCCGCTAAAAATTAGCAGGCTTATATATTTAAAAATGGTTTTCACAGACAGGTGGCTTTTTAATGTTCCGGCATAATGGTAGTATCCGGCACCCCTCCGTCTTTTGATGCTTTTATCTTTTCCATGATCTTATCAGCCGTTGCGTTAGTGTCTGTTTTGCACTCCAATCCGTTTGCAGTCATGATGTAAGTAGCCGTGGTGATGCCGTTATTGTTAACCTGGTCTTTACACTCATATATATTAAAAGTAATGTTACGGTCAAGCTTTTCATCAATAATGATCTTAGCGTTAAGCGGTACCTTTAAGGTAAGACGTAGCTCCTGTCCGCGCCATAAAAAGCCTTTGGGCATTTCCAAATGGCGGTCAAAATTCAAAACCGAATCTTTTTGTTCAAAACGATAAGCTGCACTGCGGGCGTTGATCAGGGCTTCCTCAAGGTTGCTGCCACGGGCGCTGAAAGTTTCGATCAGTACAGGCTGCGGCACATCGCTTTTTTCAATATCAATGGTAACATTATGATTTGGCATATCATCGCCGTTAAAGTCATCATCTAAAATGATCATGCCTTTAAAGCGCTCGTTTATTTTAAGGCGGGTACTGTCCTCGTTGCTTAAATATTTGGTGTCATTGAGATGCAGGTAATAGGTATTGTTTGCAGTTGGCTTAAGCTTAATGGTTTGGGTAAATTTACCGCCCTCGCGAAAGCTGGCCGCAGTTTTTACGCCGTAGTAAGAAACTGCTCCCAATGAGGCTAACCAGATACATAATAAGGTAGTACCAATTGAACGGTTAAATGAAGCTTTTTTAAACAGGAAGCCAATAGTTGATAAAATGATTGCTAATAGCGGTATGGCTAACACTAAAAAGCCGCTTACCATAAAGATCCCGTTAGCCTGGTGGTTAGCTATATTGAAAGGGAACAAGGTATAGATCCCCATATTCCCAGCGGCAAATAAGCCAATAAGCGATACAATGAGCGCTACGGTCATGCCAAGGCAGGTTAATAAAACAGCCGCTGCCAATAGTTTGCCAAGTAAACTGCCGGTGCCTCTTAAAAAAGCTGCAAGATGTTCAAAAATATCGCTGATGAGATCGCGCACCTGGTAAATGAAAGGTTTGGCTTCATGCTTAAAGTTTTGAAGGTTTTCACGTACGGTGCTTAACTCTTCTTCAAAGCTCTTTTTAAAACCCTTCAGGTCCTGCTTTTCGCCCTTCATGGCCATACGGTCGGCGCGGGTAATGGCTTTGGGCACCACCATCCATAAAATAATGTATATAATAAGGCCCATGGCGGCAAAAGGCACCAGGATAGCAAAAGCAAGCCTTACCCAGGCCGGGTTAATGTCGAAATAATTGGCAATACCGGCGCATACACCGCTGATCAGGTGATCGTCCGGGTCGCGGAAAAGCCTGCGGCGTTCAGTATTATATTCAAACGGACTGCCGCCTGCGGTTTTGGCGTCGGTTTCGGCAGTTTCAAAATCCTGTACGCTGCCCATTTGTTCAATAACCTCCTTCACGTCGGCTTCAACAATAACTTGTTTAGCGTCGCGTGCCAGGATCTCGTTAAACATTTCGGCAATGCGGTTTTCGATGTCGGTTGTGATCTCCAGGCTATCGGCCGAAGTTGAAAAATGACGTTTTACATCCGTCATATAATTCTTCAGCACTTCGTAGGCATCTTCTTCAATGTGAAAAACCATGCCGTTTATGTTTATGATAATTGTTTTGTTCATGATTAAAGTGATTTGTAGGTTTTTCTATTTTCTTTCTCCGATAGCTGTTTGAACAGCAAATACCAGTTCCTGCCAGGTTTTATCGAGTTGTTCAAGCACCGCGCGACCTTCGTCTGAGAGCACATAGTACTTTCGGGGCGGCCCGGAAATTGACTCCACCCAGTTGTACGTGAGCAGTCCATTATTTTTTAAACGGGTTAAAAGAGGATACAGAGTACCCTCAACTACAAGCAGTTGGGCTTTCTTAAGTTCAGCAATTATGTCTGATGCATATGTTTCGCCCTTAGCTATGATAGAGAGAATGCAATACTCCAGTATGCCTTTTCTCATTTGGGTTTGGGTGTTTTCGACGATCATAATACAAAGATATATGTTTTAGATTGTATTATGCAATACATAGTATTATAATTATTATTCATTTAGCTGAAACTTGGCTTTTTGAAAAAAAAATGACGTTTTGAAAGAAATTACTTGACTTTTTGATAACGTAACATTACTTTTATGATTAATTAACTATTAACTGATCTTATTATTAACGAAATGAAAAAACTTCTACTCGTAAGTTTGTGCTTACTTGTGTTGTCTATGACGCAAGTATTCGCGCAAAACCGTACAGTTACTGGTACGGTTACGGCCAAAGATGACGGCCTACCCATTCCGGGAGTAACAGTAAAAATTAAAGGGACAGTAAGCGGCACTCAAACAAACGCAGCTGGTAAGTTCGTACTCAGCACGCCAACTAATTCAGTTCTCATTTTTAGCTTTGTTGGGTATGCTACGCTTGAAAGAACGGTAACTGGCGACATTGTAAATGTGTCACTTGAAGCCTCTAACCGTCAATTAAATGAGGTGGTCGTAACAGCTCTTGGTATCCAAAGAAAAGCTGATAATCTTTCTTACGCCCAACAGGGGGTAAAAGGAGAGCAGTTGACCTCTACCCGCCAAACAGACATTAATCAGGCATTGGCTGGTAAAATTGCGGGTGTGCAGGTTCGTAGCCAATCTAATGCAAAGTTAGGTTCGCAAGCACTGATTCGTTTACGCGGTGCCGCTACAATTAATGAGCATCAACCTTTATTTGTGGTAGACGGCACCCCTGTTGACGATATTAACTTCATTAATATGGATGATGTTGAAGATGTTCAGGTGTTGAAAGGTCCTTCTGCTACTGCACTTTATGGTCAACGTGCTGACGCGGGTGTATTAATGATTACTTCGAGAAAGGCAAAGAAACAGCCTGGTGTTGGTATTAATTTCACCTCGACAGTAGCATTCAATAGTGTAAGTACTTTACCAAAGTATCAAAATGAATATTCGGGTGGAACTGCGGGTGCTGGCTGGCAAACTTTTAACTGGGCAGACGGCGATCCGGTTGAGTGGAAAGCCTTGGATGGAAAGAAATACCATACCTATTTTGATGATGCTTCATGGGGGCCAAAAATGGATGGAAGCGAATATATTCCCTGGTATGCGTGGATACCTGGTACTCAATATTCATTCAAGACGGCTAAATTAACTCCTCAACCAAATAACGTAAGAGATTTTTATAATACAGGTCGCCAACTGCTAAATAATATTAACTTCGGTAAGGCTGGTGATGGTTATAACGCGCGGGTTTCTTATACTAATCAAGATGAACATGGAGAAATACCGGGGTCTTGGTTGAAAAGAAATTTCATTCAAAGTAACCTGTCATATGATTTATCTAAACATTTCACAGTTAGTGCAGACATTAATTATGTCAATCAAAGAACCCGTGGTGAATTTAGCGATGCATATGGTAATAATGCGTCAGGTTCGTTCAATTCATGGTTTCATCGTGATTTGGATATAAATATCCTTAAACAACTCCAAAATTTGAGGACGCCTACAGGTAAACTTCCTTCATGGAACCTTGATGATTCAAACGGGATAAATGCAAATTCTATTTACAGCGGCACTTTGTACTGGACTAACCCATATGCCTATTTCAACCAGGCTTATGCGATCAATACTCAAGACCGTATTTATGGTAACATCGCTTTAACTTATAAATTGAATGATCATTTTAAAGTTAGCGGTACTGTAAGGAAAAATCAAAGGAATACCCATTACGAATCTTTCCTGCCTACTATTTTCGAGATTAGTACGTCTGACTTATCTTCACCATTAGCTATAAATGAGTTCTCAACCGCAACCACCAAAAGCGGCCGTCCGGTGAGAGCTACTTATGATACTTATGAAATAAGAAGTGTTGAAAATAACTACGAAGTTCTGGCATCATATAATCAAAAATTTGGCGACTTTAACATTGATGCAAACATCGGTGGCAATGATCGGTACAATAGCTATAGCTACATCGAAAACGGTACAAAGGGCGGTTTAATAGTGCCTGATGTATTTGCTATTTCAAATAGTAAAGTACAGCCCGGCTATTATGCTCAACAACGTACTTATAAAGAGGTAAGGTCTGTTTATGGTCGTGCTAGTGTTAACTGGAACGATATTCTTGTTGCCGATTTTAGCTTACGTAATGATTGGAGTTCGGCTCTGCCTAAAAGTGCTAACTCCTATTTATACCCATCGGTTGGTTTGTCGGCGTTGTTAACTAAATATGTTACAAACGCCATTCCGGCAGTAAGCTTTTTAAAGGTTCGTGGAAACTGGGCAAAAGTAGGTTCGGATCTTGATCCTTACAACCTTAGTTTGTATTATACACCCGGTGCACAATGGAACGGAGCACCAACAATCTCTACACCAGATAAACTTATTGACGGTAGCATAAAACCATCGTTATCAACCTCGGCTGAGGGTGGTTTAGATATCAGGTTCCTGAATGACCGTTTAGGGTTTAGTGGTACCTATTACAGTGAAACAAAGAAAAACGAGATCGTTACAGTTGACGTAAGCTCGGTAGGTGGTTTCACTCAGAAATTGATTAATGCCGGCAAGATTCAGCGCAAAGGTGTTGAACTTACAGTTGATGGTTATCCAGTTAAAACAAATAGTTTTTCGTGGAACATCAGTACAAACTTTGCGAGAAACAAATCCAAAGTATTGGAACTTGCACCTGGTATCCAAACCTATTACCTAGGCGGTGCTGATTATTCAAGTGCTACAGGTACCACAGCATATGCCCCGGGTGTATGGGCTATCGTAGGAGGTGAGTATGGTCAAATTCGCGGACGTGGTATTCAAAGGATAAACGGTCAGCCGGTTATTGATCCGGCCACTGGCTTGTATGCTTTTCAGGATAACATGAACTTTGGTTCGGTATTACCGCAATTTACCGGTGGTATGGTTAACACCTTTAAATATAAAAATTTCTCACTGAACTTTACTGTGGACTTTTCTAAAGGTGGTAAATATTTCTCGCTTTCTGATCTTTGGGGTGGGTTTTCAGGCTTGTATCAATATACTGCAGGAAACAATGATAAAGGAAGGCCTCTTCGTGACCCTGTTGCCGATGGTGGAGGTGTACATGTTAAAGGCGTTGATAAAAATGGAGCACCTGTTGATATGTATGTCGATGCTATTGATTACTATGATGGTAATGGTGCAAATAAGATCAATGAAATGCACATTTTTGATCTAAGCTACGTAAAACTCCGTGAAGCTAACATTGGTTACACTTTCAATCTTAAAGGTACGGCAGCTAATAAATTTATCCAGAATCTTACTATAAGTGCGTTTGGTCGTAACCTGTGGTTAATTTATACCAAAAACAGGAATTTTGACCCTTCTGAATTTGTGAACGCTTATGGAGAAAGTGGTCAATTGCCTCCATCAAGGACATTAGGTTTAACACTGAAGGCTGGCTTCTAATCAAAAAAGAAAATTATCATGAAAAAGAAATTTCAATATTATACCGTCCTTAGTATGTTAGCTCTGGGTTTAGGGGCATGTACTAAGTTGTCCGAACGTAACGTAAACCCAGATGCAGCTGGAACACCTGTAGCCTCGGCCTTATTAACAAGTGTTGAATCTCAACTCGCCGTAGGTTTAACGTCAGATGCGACGCTTGCCAGTACGCAGTATTTCGCGCAATATTTCAGTCAGGTTCAATATCCTGATAATCAGCTGTATGCGCAAAGTAATGTTTCATGGAGTGGTTTCTATGCTGGTCGTTTATATGACTTGCAAAATATCATTAACACTGCGTCGGCTAAGCCTGATCCTGCAGCACAGGCTGGGAATACTGTTAATCAAATACAAATTGCCAGGATATTAAAAGTTTATTGGTATTCATTGGCTACTGATCGTTATGGTGATATTCCATATAGTCAGGCACTAAAGCAAAATACCACTGCACCTTATGATAAACAACAGGCTATTTATGCAGACTTCTTTAAAGAGCTGAAGGAAGCAATTGCATCTTTCCAGTCTACCGGTAATCCCATTACTGGCGATATAGTTTACAATGGGAACTTAAGCCAGTGGAAAAAATTTGCTAATTCATTACGTTTAATGTTAGCAATGCGCCTTTCAAAAGTTGATCCGGCTACGGGTAAAGCTCAGTTTACCGCAGCATTGACTGACGCTGCAGGGTATATTACCAGTAATACTGATAATTTTGGTGTAAAATATCCAGGAGGTACGTTCATTAACCCTTTTTATGGGTTAACAGGTGCGTCTATTCTTGCGATAAGTGGTACTGTTACCGGTAAATTAAATGCCTATGCTGATCCACGCGTATTTGCTTATGGACAAGTAAATGCAAGCGGCAATGTTAAAGGGGTTCCGTACGGTTTAAACCGAGCTCATAATCAAACATTTCTTGTGGCCAATCCTGATTACAGTACTATTTTTGCAACAGCTTGGAAAACAGCCGATGCGCCTGTTTACCTCATTACTGCATCATACATCGACTTGTTACGTGCTGAAGCTGCCATTACTTATTCAACGGGTGAAAATGCCTTTGACCTTACAAAAAAAGGAATAAGCGATTCATGGGCACAATGGAAGGTTACAGGTAATGTTGATACCTATTTAACAACTATTGGTGTGACTGCGATAGCTACACCGGTTGCTAAAATTCAGGAGCAAACCTGGATTACTCTTTATGGTGTTGGTCAGCAAGGCTGGTCTGAGTGGAGAAGAACTGGCATTCCGAATCTTACTCCGGCGCCAGATGCTGTAAATCCAGGGGGCAAAATACCTCGTAGATTTGGTTACCCAACTACAGAGCCTAATTTAAATGGAGATAATTATAAAGCGGCTGTTGCTGCTTTCCCATATGGAGGCTCCGATGTTGTAGATACTCGCGTATGGTGGGACAAACCATGATGTTTAGAAGTAATAAATAAAAAAAGGGGTACAGTTATCATTTAACTGCACCCCTTTTTATTTGAAATTAGCCATATAAATAGTGCGCAAGCAGATAATATATCTGCAGGCGAAAATATCGGATGAATACTATTGGCTTTTTAGCTCAATAATTTATGTGTCAACATGTTATAATAATTTATTTTTTATCAACACTATATTTCCCCGGCCCTATAAATATTAAACCGGCAAACACAATGGCATCCTCAATAGCATGAGCGGCATCGCTAAGCCCGCCGCCTGTACGCAGGTGCATCAAAGCAGCAACCACGAGGTTAATAAATAATAAGATACAAACCGGCCTGAACACAAGGCCGATGATAAGGAGGAAGCCTCCAAAACATTCGGCTACAGCGGCCAGCAATCCCCAAACTATCGGCCAAAAATGAATGCCTACGTATTTCATCGATCCGCCAAGGTGTTCCCAGCTTTTTACGCCGCCCATTAATTTAGGATAGCCATGATAAATAAACATGATGCCAAGCCCGATACGGATGATCAGCAGTCCGAAGTTTTTGTAGTTGCCTAAATTGCCTAATAGTGCCATTTAAAGATATTTTTATTGATGTGAGGGCTTAAGGTAATAAAAATGTTGGAAGGTATTAAAATAGGAGACTTAATTCCCCTATTGCACGGGCACGCGCTGGAATAACGATGAGGAGCGGAACATCTGCGTTCGTCACCTGCTCTGCCAACATACGCCGCCTTTCTTGACAGGGGAATTACACAACACCCCGGGTTTTCTATCTTAAGTTAACACCCTCTCAACCCGGGCTAATCGGCGGCCCCGGAGTTAACCCCGTGTATTATTTAAGTAATTGATTGTCAATAATATATATGTAATAAAATGAATTTCTGTTAACCCTGTTAACCCCCCCGCCGGCTTAAGTTAACACTCTGTCCTCTCAAGAGACGAAACACGCTTGTCACCTATTTATTGGGGCCGATAAGCCAGTACTCTCCCAATCTACCATATTCAAACTATTGTGCTTATATTACTATCTCCAAACAACCCGTATGAAAGCAAGCCTTATTTTATCCTTATGTATTTTTTCATTGCAGGCATTGGCGCAAAAAAACGCGTTGCGCCAGCAAGTAAATGCTAAAGCCGATGCCTTGCAGGAGCAGGTGATAACCTGGCGCCGGGATTTTCATGAACATCCGGAACTGGGCAATCATGAGGTGCGTACATCGGCCATCATTGCTAAACATTTACAGTCATTAGGTATTGAGGTAACAACCGGCATAGCCACTACCGGCGTGGTTGGGGTCTTAAAAGGCGGGCATCCGGGCCCCGTTGTCGCTTTGAGGGCGGATATGGATGGCCTGCCGGTTATTGAGCGTACACCTGTGCCATTTGCATCCAAAGTAAAAACTACTTACAACGGACAGGAAGTTGGTGTAATGCATGCCTGCGGGCATGATTCGCACATGGCCATACTGATGGCTGTTGCCCGGGTACTCTCGTCAATGAAGGCAGATTTGCACGGAACCGTAAAATTCATTTTTCAACCCGCGGAGGAAGGTGTTGAACCCGGACAGAAAGGCGGAGCTGAGGAGATGGTAAAGGAAGGCGTTTTAGAGAACCCAAAAGTTGACGTAGTTTTTGGGCTGCATATTAATTCGCAAACAGAGGTTGGCAAAATAACCTATCGTCCGGGTGGTACCATGGCCGGGGTTAATGATATGCAGATCATCGTAAAAGGGCGGTCGGCCCACGGGGCTTATCCATGGTCGAGCGTGGACCCGATCGTAACATCGGCCCAGATCATCAATAACCTGCAAACCATTGTAAGCCGTAATATCAATGTAACCGAAAACCCTGCGGTAGTTACTATTGGCGCTATAAAGGGAGGCAACCGTTCAAACATTATCCCCGAATCGGTTGAAATGCTGGGCACGCTCCGCTCCTTTACTCCTGCCGACGAAAAATTACTGATTACACGGGTAACAGAAATAGCCACTAAAATTGCAGAAGCGCAAGGAGCTACAGCTACGGTAAAGATCCCCTACAGTAACCACTATCCTGTAACTTATAACGATCCTGAGCTTACCCAAAAAATGCTGCCCAGCCTGCAGCAAACCGCCGGTGCCGCTAATGTGCTGTTGCGTCCGCCAGTAACCGGTGCCGAAGATTTTAGTTTTTACCAGGAAAAGGTACCGGGTTTGTTCATATTTTTGGGCGGTATGCCAAAGGGGGGCGATCCGCTGAAAGCACCGTCGCACCATACGCCCGATTTTTATATTGACGAAAGCGGCTTTAGTTTAGGTGTAAAAGCCTTATGCAACCTGGCCATTGATTACATGGGCAACAAAAGATAAGTATTCAACACCCGATAGTTCTTTTTAATTAAGCTGAAACAATAGCGGTCAAAAAGTATTTTTACAGCGGCTTATTCGTATATTGAACGGCCTTAATAGCATAAGTGTGAAATTGTTAAGATCATGAAAAAGCATTTACTACCCCTTTTATGCCTGTGCATGTTGATGAGCAGTTTGCCTGGCATGACAGCTTCGGCAAAAATGATGCTGCCTGCCGATACGGTAGCTAAATTAAAGCCCGAGGTGCGCCAGGTTGTGGAAACTGTAATAAAAGCTTCCGGCACTTTCAATATCGAAGCAGTATCTGATCTTTACGCCCCTAATGCCGTAGTGGCCGATGAACAGCCCCCCTTTTCGTGGAATGGTCAACTGGCGGGTGTACAATGGATAAATTCGGTACAAAAAGCGGTTAAGGATTTTAAGATCAGTGGTTTTAAAGTTGATTTGCAGCGTATCAAAACTTTTCAGCAAACCGATGAAATAGTTTACCTCATAGCTCCTGTTGAATATACCGGCCTTGTAAATGGCGAACATTTTGAAGAGCAGGGGGCTTTTTCATTTGTATTAAGGATAGTGAGCGGTAAATGGCTCATTAAAAGCCAGGCCTGGGTACCGCGCAACGGCATGTAAACACCTCCTGTATTATAAACCTGCTACTTTTGCAATCTGAATTTAAAATTAAGGTTGACAAAATTCCCGCTTCAGGAAAGGCCCCGGTTTTATTTATAACTTAGCTTTTATGAACTCTATCTTACACATATTAAATGGCGATGCCGCGTTAGATGGTTTTGATCAAACCGGGCTCGACGGCGATGTTATGGTTTGGCGCGAGGTGTTTTCTGAAGGCCCCTTACAGGAAAATATTCTTTCGGGGAGTTTCTGGAGTGCGCGCCGCGATTGGATCGGGACAACATTCAATGCCCCGGCAAATGAATATCAGCATAAAGTGATAGATGAGCTTGGCAAGCTAAACAGCCGGTATAACGAGATTAACCTTTGGTTTGAGTTCGATTTGCATTGCCAGGTAAACCTGCTGGGCGTGTTGGAAATGTTATCGCTAAAAACAGATATGTCGGCCCCGGCCATTTACCTCATTTGCCTGGCCGATTGTGTTCAGTTTGATAATAAGAAAGGCCTGGGCGAATTAACCGGCGAACAATTTGAAGAATTGTACGATGCCCGCGAACGCTTGAACGAATGGGAGCTCGGCCTGGCCGCCGATGCCTGGAGGTTATACGTTAATAATGACCTCGCCGGGTTAGAAAAATGGCTCAATGAAAATACCTTTTGGGGCGGCGTTCCGCTACTTAAGCCTGCACTAAAAGCGCACCTGAAACGGATGCAAACCAATGCCGATGGATTAAGTTATATCGAACAAAAGCTACTGGATATTTATAATAGCGGCGCTAAAACCAAAACGGCCATTTACATAACCTTTTGGAAAACTGAAACTATTTTTGGTATGGGCGATTCGGAGATTGATATCTACCTGGATAAACTGAAGGAAAAAGGGTTGATTACCATTTAATAAAACCTATAATACGACTGAGCGGGGAGGGCCTGAGCATTGGGGAAGGAGATCTTATACGCCATGCAAACTAACTATACTCATTCGCCAATCAAGGTGCATAAGATTTCTCACTCGTTCCTCGTTTCAAAATGACAACAAGTTATTAGTGACTTACGGCACCGTGACAGCTATCGTAGGTGATCGTTCACTCTCATTCTTCATCCTGTCCAATGCCGTGACTACGTAAAAATAGGTTTTGCCCTTGATAACGGTATTGTCATCATATCCAGGCGTGGGATCATATTTGATTTTGAGAATGTTTTTAGGATTGTCGATGTCTATCTTTTCACCATCATTAAAGCGGTAGATCACATAGCCGTAAACCGGCTCCTCATCTTTAGCTAAAGTTGGGGTAAGCCACCTTATTGCTACACCTTTACCTACGGCTTTAGCCGTAACTTGTTGTGGGGCGTTAGGAGGTATTGAGTCGCGCCACAGCATTACCGGAGGTAAGGCCGGGTATTGGTAATAATTGTCACGTAGTGAGTCGGTAAAGCCAAGGGGGTTGCTGGTGAGCGAATTGGAGCTAAAGTAAACACTGCCCTGTACCCTTGGGTTATCACGAATAAGTTCTATTTGCTGAGGTAGCTGGGCCGGGTTCCTGAACGCCTGAACTTTCCGCTCGTTGATGCGGTAAGCTGCCTGGCCTACATATAAGTGCCTGCCATAGGTGTTGTCACTCCACCAGTCAAGCAGCTTTTGAAAATCAGCGGCACGGTTGCCTATCTGCCAGTAAAGCTGCGGGTTAATATAATCTATCCAGCCCTCTTTTACCCATTTGCGGGTATCGGCATAGTTTTCATAATATGACGAGCCGCCATTGGTTTCGGAACCTTCTTCATTTTGGGCTTTATTAGCCCAGATGCCAAAAGGGCTTACACCAAATTTCATGTTAGGATCATGTGCATGTACGCTATCGGCAATCATATGTATCAGCAAATCGACGTTGTGGCGGCGCCAGTCTTTAATATTATCGTAACCCTCGCCGTACTTTTTAAATGTTTCCTCGTCGTTGATCTTTTGTCCGGCAATGGGATATGGATAAAAATAATCGTCCATGTGTACGCCGTCTATGTCGTAATTATCCACAACATCCAGTATTACCTGTACAATATAGTCGCGCACTTCGGGCAAACCGGGATTAAATGTTTTTATCCCGCCATAGGTAAAAAACCACTCGGGCTTTATTTTGGTGATATGCTGCGGACTAAGCGCTGCAAAGTTGCCATCAAACGTGGCGCGGTAAGGGTTAAACCAGGCGTGCAGCTCCATGCCGCGCTTATGTGCTTCGGTGATGGCAAACTCAAGCGGATCATAGTTGGGGCTGGGGGCCTGGCCCTGTTTACCGGTTAAATATTTTGACCACGGCTCACGGCTTTTGGCATAAAACGCATCGGCAGCGGGCCGTACCTGCAGCATAACCGCATTGATCCCGGTTTCCTGGTGCGAATTTAAGATATCTATAAGCTCTTGTTTCTGCTTTTCTGACGGGGATTTGGAGTTGGTTGGCCAGTCGATGTTAACCACGGTAGCTATCCATACTCCCCTGAATTCGCGTTTGGGCTGCATTTTTACATCAACCGGTGCCGGTACAAGATCGGCCGGCTGCGCATTAACTGTTAAACTTGTAAACAGGATTATAATCAGAAGTATGAACCGTTGGTATATATGCATCAAATAGAATTAAATTGAAAGTTGCAAAGATATAAACTCATAACGTAGCAGGTTTATTATGAAGTATAAAAATTGAAGCCTTATTGTGTTTTAAACATTTTGTAGTTATTTTAGCTCCACGCCTAAAACAATTGATGTAATAATTTTTTAAAAAATCATATTTTTAGTGTTTTAACGTTCAATATGTTAACCATTAAGGATAAACGCATCTGTATATACTTGCAGGAAAGCGCTTTACATCAATTAACAGTTGATATTTCGTTAAAAACTAAACACTATAGCTAAGCTTTTGTTATACCACTTGCTTAACTATGCTAAAACTTAACATTTAATTGCTATGGAAAACCAATCTGGGCAACAACAACCTAAGAAAAACTCAAACGTCATTTATTTTCTTATTGTAGTAGTGCTTGCTTTATTGGGTACCGATGTGTATCTGTACCTGCAAAAAAACAACTCCGATAAAAAAATAGTTTATCAGCATGATGAGCAAACAAGGCTGCAAACCGAGCTTGACAGTCTTGAATCGCAGGTTGAACAGGTCACTGCAGGCAAAGCCAAAATGACCGCGGCGCTAACCGCCAAAAACGACTCGTTAAAGTCGACCATTAAAGTTCTGAGGGCCAAGCTGGCTAAAGGTAAGCTTACCGCACAGGAACTTGCCAAAGTACAGGAGGATGTAAAACAACTCCGTTATTTTGTAACCAAGTATACTGCCGACATTGATGAGCTTAAAAAGCAGAATACATCGCTCACCACTGAAAGGGACACTTTAAAGACCAATCTGGCAACGGTTGCCAAAAAGGTGGATACGCTATCTAAACAAAATGAAGATCTTGGTGCTAAGGTGAAGGTAGCCCAGGCGCTCAAGCTGGCAACCTCAGATGTAGTGGCCTATAAAATAAAGGGCAGCGGCAAAGAGGTGGACGTAACCCGTGCAAACCCGGCTAAAAAACTGAAGATCAACTTCACCGTAGCCAGCAATACTTTGGCTACAAAAGCCATGCACGATATTTACGTACGTGTGATTGATCCAACCGGCAACCTGATCACAGCACCTGATTCAGGAACTTTCAGCGCCGATGGCCAGGACCTGCAATACACCTATAAAACATCCATTGATTTTAAGGATGATGGCACACAATACACCATCGACTGGATAAACCCAACCCTGCCATTCCAGAAAGGTACTTATACCATTATGCTTTATGCTGATGGCGGTACTATGGGTAAAACAGGTGTGACGCTTAAATAATATTGACACCAATTTTTTCGAATTAGGTCGAATTTCACGAATAAAAAGAAGAGGCCCGGTTTGCATAGCAAACCGGGCCTCTTTGTGTTTGATGTCCCAGTGAAACAGCGGAATTATGCATTATTCCAATTCCTGAAATTCGACCTAATTCGAAAAATTAGTGATCATTACATTTTCATCAATGCCGGGCTTATCCTTAAATAAACTTCAAAGCCAACCGGGGTACTTCCGTAAAGCGGCTTTAACGCCGATGGCGAAACATTGAGCGTAGCCTGCACACCGCCTGTAATGTTGGTGTTTTTGAAGCTGCTCAAAATCCGGTTTACGCCCAGGGTTAAAGCATTGATATTAAAGTTGGGGTTAAGCGGATAAGCATCGTGCATGTCCAGTTCTTCGGCGTCTTTTTGCACAAATTCATATCTGCCGTAAACAGCAGTTTTATTGAGCTGGAAAGTATTCTCTAATAAAACAGATGGCTGCGTTTTATGATTATCCGAATAATGGTTTTGCCCGTAAACCAGGGTAGTTGCCACGTAGCTGTTTTTGTTCAGCATTTTGGTATGGATGGCCGATGCAGTGAACCTGTTCACGTTTTGCCCCGGCTCTGCTTCTTCCGCGCTGTGGATCCATCCGTCGGATACCTGCAAGGCCCACTCTTTGGATGGGTTATAGGATAAGCGGGCCGAGTATGAATCAAACCGCATTTTATCAAAATCATAGCGGTGCTCGTCCGGCTCGCGTCCGGTAAATATCGATCCCTCCAGTTTTACATTTTTAATGCGGAAGCCCAATGTTGCAACACCAAAGGTAATATGCGTAGCATCCTGGTAATGATGACCAAGCGGCGCATCGGGATCATTGATGGCCGAAAGACGGTGCATAAACACCGGCGGGCCTAAAGCCGGCTCTCCCGGGTAACCGAACGATAAGGAGATGTCGGCATCTTTGGCCACTCGCTGGGTATAAGCCACGCTCAACTCTGCAAAAAGGTCATGCGGGTGTTGTTTGTCGACCAGTTTTTGCCCTTTGTATGATTCGCCGGTTTGGTATAGGAGCGGATAGCCGCCGTTGCCCACCAAAAAAGGATCGAACGAGAACATGGTATTAATGGAGAACAGGCCATTATTGCCAACCTTCCGCTGGGTCATGAACATGAGCCAGTTAGGTACATCAATCCTGTTGCTGCCACCCCGTTTACCCGAGTTAAACAGGTCCTGGTTGTTATAGCGTGCAAAAAAACTGCCGTGTACCATGCTCATCCATTTTTTACCATGGATCATGTAGGCATACAGCGGAGTTTCATCAGGCACCCACGAAGTGCCCGAGCCATCGCGGTTCATGGGGAGGTTGCGCGAGAACTGGCTGGTCATCATCATATGGTGCATGGGCGTGTCCATTTTCATAATGCCCATATCCATGCCATCCATAACCATAGGTTTGGTGCTGTTCATGCGCATGTTCTTTTTTGTGGTATCGCTCATCTTCATATCGTGATGGTGCTGGGCAGATGCGCCCACAGCGGCCAGGCTCATGGCAATGAACAAAATATATGCTTTCATAGTAGTGTAGGGTTAAAGATTAAAAAAGTTGTACTCCAGCCTGATGAGGTACATATTTTTAGTATTCCGTTGCATATCATTATAGATAGGCGTACGGTACGAGAAATCAAGCCGGCAGGTACTGTTAAAGATCAGCTGCAGGGCCGGCGCAACATCCAGATAGCTTTCACCATGGCCTGGGTTGGTTTTGCCCAACAGCTCTACATATAGGTTAAGGTTTACCTGCTTGTAATCGCGATAATTGCGCGGCAGCAGTAAATACCCGCCCGATAGCGTATAGGCCGCAGCATTGCGTACCTGTGCTGTGGGGGCTTCATAATCTCCGCGATTATCAAAAGCCCGCAAATAGCTTGCCGAACCCGAAAGCGCCAGCTTATGCAGCAACTGGGTAAAAACCACACCTCCCTGTGCTCCGCTGTTATCACCTTCTAAAGTGATTTCCCGGTTGACTATGGGATTGTTGATGCTTGAAAGTTTAGCAAAAAATGCCCCTCTGAAATGCCGCTGAACGGTATCAACAGATAGGAACCTGTATTTGGCGTATACGCTGCCACCTTCAAAATGCTGGGTTGAACTATAATAATCAGACATGTAAACCGAGCCGTGCACCATCAGGTGGCGGCTAACGCCATACATGGCCTCAATAGTACTGCGGTTTTTGTACGATGGCTTAAAGTATCCCTGGTTTTCCACGCGGATGCCCAATGAGCTGGTTGCCATATTGCTGGCAGGTTCTGTATTTACATACAGTTCCTGTGCCAATACGGGACAAGCCATTGCCATAAGGCAAACAGCCAATAATATCCTCTTCATAAAAAATGATGTTAAATGAAGGGCCTATATAGCTAAATGATAAACGCGGCCACTTGCAGGGGCAGTGTCGGTAACCTGGCCAAGGTATTTTTTTGATACCGATTTGGGGGCAAAGCCATTATCAACCACGGTAAAGCTCACATCACCGGTAAATGATTTATCGGCAGCGTTAAGCAGGCGGTAAGTATCGCCCCCGTAGTTAAATGTATTTTCGGCAACTTTGGTATTGGCAAAATTATAAGTGGCTTTTAAGCTGTTAACCGAAAATCCCGAACCCTGAACCTTTTTGCTGATCTGCTCGAAATTTACCGGCACATCATTTTTAAAGGTAATGAGGTAAGTGTTACGGATAAGATCGGTTTTGATCTCGCCAATAAACGGCAGTGTACGTAATGCTTTTTCGGTTGATTTGGCGCAAAGGGCGCAGGTAAGGCCGCTAACCTGGAGTTCGGCTTTGGTAAATTGAGCTTGAGCTGCTGTTACAGAAAGCGCAAATATGATGATGAATATTTTTAAAGTTTTCATGTTGATCGTGTAATTAATTGTTAGAGAATAAACTGCTGATAAGGTTTACCGGGTTTAACAATTAACAGATCAAATGCGGAAGATACAGTTGCGGATAAATGTGGCGATGCCCTGAACCGGCGGATCAGGAGGGCCTCGGTCATAAAATTTGTCGGATGCAGAAGATGGCAAGGCCGGGAAAAGACTATCAAACGACCAGCTTGGCAACTCAAAACCAAACATTTTTGCTAAAAACGAAGTTGATTCGCCCTGGTGAGCGTCTTTCACTTTTACTTCAACCTGCTTATCCTTGCAGCATTTCATTTTGCCGCCTTTTTGGTCCATTTTGCAGTTAACCGCCGGGGCATCAATTTTTACCGATGCTACATAGTCGCCGCAAATATGGAAATTAAGAGCAAAGCCCAATACTGTAACCGTGTACAGCATAGTGAGTAATATTGCTCCTGATCTTTTTACCATACTACAAAAGTAGGTGATTAACTTGTTGATTACAAAATGTTTTTATCAGTTGGGATAACTCATAGTTTAACAAGTGTGCAAATAGTGATTTTGGCACATACAAAAATGTCCCCGGCCTTGCGGACCGGGGACATTTTTGTAAAACTATTTAATCAATTCTTATTATGCTCTTTAATTACTGGGCAGCCTGTTTAGCCTGCTCCTTCATTTTTTCGTTGGCCACAATGGTGATCTCAACCCTGCGGTTTTGTGCACGGCCATCGGCGGTGGTGTTATCGGCAATTGGTTCGCTTTCGCCTTTGCCGGTCACTGTCATACGTGATGAGGCCACATTGCCCGCAGCCAGGTATGATTTTACGGCATCTGCCCTTTTTACCGAAAGGGTTTGATTGTAACTGTCAGACCCAGTATTATCGGTATGGCCAATGATGGTGATATTGGTTTCCGGATTTTTTTGTAGCGAAGCTGCGAGGTTTTGCAGGTTAGTTTGAGCGGCAGATTTCAAATCTGATTTATCGGTATCAAATAAAATACCTGAATCAAATTTAACCAAAATGCCTTCACCTTCGCGTGTTACTGTGGCGCCTGGCACTGTTTGTTTAATTTCGGCAGCCTGCCGGTCCATGTTACGGCCGATAAAAGCACCTGCGGTACCACCAACAGCACCACCTATAATAGCACCTAATGCAGTATTACCGGCAGCTTTACCAATAAATGCACCTACTGTACCACCTGCACCTGCGCCAATGGCAGCACCTTTTTGTGTTTTGGTAAGTGAATTACATCCTGAGCCTAATATGCCTGCTGTAGCTAATGCTATACCAAGGGTGGCTACTTTTAATTTAAGCGTTCTCATCGTACTTGTATAATTATGTTATACCCTACTTTTACAAAGCAGATGCCAAAAAAACCGGATGGCAGTATTATAGACCGCTTCTGTTAAAAGAATATCCTCCATCAATCATAGCAACATTTTTTTAATGATAAGTAAAGTTAATTTCAATGAAGTAAAGAATGCGGGATTATCGATTTTCGCAACACTGCCCGATTTTTAGTACAAAGCAGCGGTAAAATTTTTGCTACAGTACAATTTGGCATACTTTTTTGCAGTTTTAGGAAATTACTATCAATGTAGCAGGGAAAATAAGTTTAAAGGTGCTCCCTTTATCTTTTTCAGAAATTACATTAATTTCAATATCGTGAAAGGCCGCAATTGATTTTACAATAGGCAGGCCCAGTCCAAAACTATCCTGCTGTAACGACTGCCTGAATTTTTTAAAGCGGTTAAAGATCAGCGGTAGGGCGTCTTCATCAATACCGATACCTGTATCAGCAATGCTGATCATATATTTATCATTTACGGCAATGCCTGTTACCTTAATACTGCCACCCTCATGATTATATTTAATGGCATTGTTAATGAGGTTAAAGAAAAGGTTAAAGAGTAAAAATTTATTGATATTGACAAAATGCCAGTTTTCAGGCATCGACATCCCGTAGCTGATGTTTTTATCCTGCAGGCGGATGGAGATCTCGTCATAAACTTCCTGCAATAATTCGGATACCGATGCCTTGTCTTCTTTTAAAAACTGTTCGTTTTCTATCTGGGAAATGAGCAGCAACGTTTTAGTAATGCTTTTCAACCGGTTCAGGATCTTTTGCATCTCTAATAACCTGCCTTTAAGCTCATCGTTGATATCCTCTTCCTCAAACATATTCTCGATTTTTGATTGGAGGATAGAGATCGGCGTCATTAGTTCATGTGATGCGTTGGAGATAAACTCCCGCTCTTTATGAAACTTATCGGCAATAGTTTCGATCATGTTATGGATACTGATATCCAGGTGCTGAAAATCTGATGTGGTAGTACGCACCTGCCGGTAGGTATGAAAATTAGGGAACTTTTGGCCTACAAGCTTGGTTTTAATAATAAGCCGTAAGGGTTTAAGTACATAGGTTGAATACACCTGGTCGGCCAGCACAGTCAGCAATATCATTCCCAGCAATACCTGGAAAGCTATATTTTGCAGGGGAACGCTGGTTTCATCCAAAGTATCCACACTTTTGCCTATCTCCAGCAGGTAGTTTTTGTTCTTAACCTTAAAGGTGTGGCTTAATATGCGATACTCTAAAGTATCCCCCTCACTAAAAAGGCGTTTGCCTCTTTTTATAGTATCCAGGAAATAATCGGGATCAACCTCGTCCAAACTGATGTATTCTTCTTTAAGCGGGAGGTAGCTGCCATAGCCTTCGCCGTTTTCGATGTAGGTTTCAATTCCTTTGCTTTTTACAATTTGCAGCAGCTTGTTTTTTTGTTTGATAAGCTTGCTGTCCACATAATTACGACTGATATTTTTGATCAATACAGGAACAAGCAATACAAACAGTATCACGATAACCAGCTTGGAGATGGCGTTAAAAAGCGTAAGTTTTGTTCCTAATTTCAAATACTCAGGCGTTGATCTTTATTTTATAGCCCAAACCACGTACCGTTTCCAGCCAGTCGGGCGGGGCAAAGGCATTTAATTTTTTACGGATATTTTTAATATGCGCATCAATATAATTGCTGTCGTAATCATTATTCACCACGCTGCCCCAGATATGCTCGCTTAGCTGCATGCGGGTAAGCGTACGGTTTTTATGTAATATCAGATAGGCTATGAGGTCAAATTCTTTTTTGGTAATGGTATTTACAACGCTGTTATAGTAGGATATAGTACGTGCGGTAAGGTCTATCAGGAAGCCGCCCAGTTCAACAATGTTATTTTTAACCCCAAACTTGCGCCTGATGATGGCCTGCATGCGGCTTTGCAGCTCAAGCAACGAAAAAGGTTTAGGCAGATAATCGTCGGCGCCAAGATCGAGGCCTTTGATCCGGTCATTAATTTCAGCGCGTGCTGTTAAGATGATACAGGCCGCTTCCGAATTATTCTTTTTTGATTCCCTGAGCAGGTCAAGGCCGTCATAATCGGGCAGGCCCAGGTCTATCAATATAAAATCATACAGGTTTGTGGCAATTTTTTCAGATGCCGAAGTGCCATCAAAACAAACCTCGCAGATATAGTTATAGTTTGAAAGAAAAATCTCCAGTTCGCGGGCAAGTGCTGTTTCGTCTTCTATTATTAAAACATTCATGTATTATGACTAATAAAAAACGTAGTAAAAAGTTAAATTATAAAATGACTCGCGCCGGTTGAGCAGTACTCCTTCTACGTTAACGGGGATAGAATATTTGTACGAAAATTCAAACGTATAATGCGGCCGGTTATAAGCCACCGGGATCTTGAAACTGTAATTAAGCATATTGAACCGGCGGTTGCGGCTGGCGTAACGCGGGTCATATTGTATGGAGATATTGGCAGCCTCGTCCCTGAAATGATGATCAAGCGAATACCGCTGAACAAAATTCTGCGTACCCAGGATAAAATTAAAGGAAGGATTAAAGGAAAGAAAATCCTGGTCATCAAAAATGCTCCAGCTGCTTTCCCAATATTTTGAATTGCTTACCGTTAAAAAAATATCGTTCGATTTGCCAAAAAGATAATCGAGCACGGCACTTGTTTTCAGGTAATGCCAATCGTACGAGTTTTTAAAATTGATATCATTTGAAGAAGCCGACTTTATAACCTGCGCAGCATCCCTGGCAAAAATGAACCGGGTATAACTTACCGAACCGGAAAAAGCTTTTGAAAATTTATAAAAATACCCTCCGCCCAAATCAACCTCATCAACAGGGGCATAACCCAAAACCTTAAATGCCGATCCATATAGAAAAATACCCGATTTGGTATTATAGATCAGATCGGCAGTAACAAAAGGATATTTTACAGGGCCGGTACGACCAAAAAACAGCACATCGCTGCCATAACTTACCCCGGCCGAAATTGACCGTTTACGAATAATGGTGTCAGAATCGGCTACTAAGGGATGCTTACCGGCAAAAAGGCGCAAATCAATATCCGCACCAAATACGGTACTGCTTGCAGCCATAAAAAAAAGTAAGCAAAGGTATTTCATCAATATGGTAAATTGTTTAACCTGTTTAACTGCCATTTCTCCTCGGTATTTCGGGCGGGCGCTCCATGCCTTCGGGCCGGCGCTGCCTTTTTGGTTTGGGCTTAGGCGGTACAGCATCGTCATCAACAGTAGCCGGCTTCGCCTGCCGCTTTGCTTTGGCTATTTCTTTAATTTTTTTCTTTTCATCCTCCAGTTGCTTTTTGGTCTTGGTGGTAGTATCAGCCGCTAATGAAGTATACGACAACACACCCGGCTTTTTGTTACCGGTATGAGCAGGTGCATCAATGTTTTTTGTAAGAGCATTGGCAAATGATATACGTGTTGCAAATATCAATAACAGGACAATATACGCAAACCACTTTATCATTGAGGAGACGAAAAGGTAAAAATAAGGCTCAAATAAGGGTTAATTTAAATGTTTACACCAAAATGAGAAAGGTACAACAAATAACAATTCATTTGCGCAGACACTTGTAAAAATGCCGATGCAAATGAATTATAACAGATCACAATTATGATGAAAGGCTTATGAGTGTACTTTAACGTTTGAAAGTCAGAGAGCTATGTCTTTTGACGGATAAACCCGGTTTTGATCATCAATGATAACGCAGGCCACCTGGTTAAGCTGATTGATCATGTATAAGCCGGCATTAACACCGATGGTGAGTATTGGAGTGGCCAGGGCGTCGGCAAATTCGGCGGTAGGGCTAAGGATGCTTACGCTTGTAATGCCGCTAACCGGGAATCCTTTTTTAGGGTTAAATACGTTGGTGAATTTTTTATTGCTGATGCTTGCATATTTTTCGGCATTAACCGAAGTAGCAAAAGCAAGGTTACTGATCTCCAGGTCGGCAAAGGGTTGGTTTTGCTGAGTAAAGTCGGCATCGGCAACAGTCCAGGGCTGCAGGTTAGGCTGTAAGCCCCATGCAAGCAGGTCGCCGCCAAAATTGATCACGCCGCTGCTTACGCCATTCATTTGTAATACGTATTTAGCCCTGTCGGCAGCGTATCCTTTGCTGTTTGCGCCAAAGCCTATACGCATCCCTTTCTCTTTCAGAAAAACGGTTTGCTTTACAGCATCAAGTACTATGTTTTTGTAGCTGGCCAGCGATAGTGTACGTTTAGCGGTTTTTACTGAAGTATTATCGGCTGCGATTTCGCTGGCTGCGTTATCGGCCAGGTAGGTAATATCGAATGCACCGTAGGTAAGTTCAGATATCTGCAGCGCCCTGTCAATAAGCCTGAAGGTTTCGCCATCGGCTTTTACCGGGGCGATACCGGCATTACGGTTGATCTGGTTGATGCTGCTGTCGTCGCTAAAAGCCGAAAGCAGTTTTTCAACCCTGTTAATTTCATCAATGGCAATGTCAATTTGCTCATCGGCCAGCAGGGGGTTATTGCCCACTACACTAATCTCAAATTTATCGCCCATTAAACGTATGTTGCGTTTGTAGACTGTTAAATTATCGGTTAAAGTTTTTATAGCCAGCATAATAATAATCTTTTAAGTATCTAAAAATGAACACACAATGCACCGTAAATTACCTTACGCAAGTTTGATCAATTACGCTACATCAATCCTTTACAAAAACTAAAGTAGCGGCGCTTTATGAAATTGAGATGAAAAAGGCTTTTTAATTAATATAATTAACTGATTTTGACATTTTTTAACACTTAAATGATAAAAAGAGTTAAAGCGGGCAGAGACGCGAACTGAAGAAGACGGAGTTGCAGCGGGCCTATCGGATAGTGCTTTTGAAATAAAATGGACTTGCAGCAACTTAACTTAAGAGCAGCTTCAGAAGATGGGGAGATTGTTTAAACTACGAGACATCATTATAAGGAGTTTAACCTAAGCATTAATTGAACATAGGGGTTTAAAAATCCCCTCTCGAGAGAGGAATCGCACAATCCCGCGCTTTTTCTTCCTTATGTTAACGGCTATGGCGCAGCCCCGTGCTGCCATAGCTAAAATATATTTGAATGTCATTACGAATTTTCCGGGGTTCCCGGTGCTCACTCGCAATTAATATGTTATCTATTAAAAACAAACGCCCATAGCCCGGTAAAACCAGGCTATAGGCGTTTCAATAATTTGAGTAAAAATTTATTCCAGCGTTATTTGCCTCCTGATACTTTCTTCAAGTGAAATGAAGGTCTCGGTGCGTTGAATACCCCTTACGCCCTGGATCTGCTCGTTCAAAACTTCGCGCAGGTGTGTGGTATCATGACATACAATTTTGGCAAAAATGCTCCATTCGCCGGTAGTGTAATGCAGCTCAACAATTTCTTTAATTGTTTTTAACTGCTTTACAGCTTCGTTATACTGTGATCCTTTTTCGAGGTAAATACCCAGGAATGCAGTGATGTCATATCCTAACTTTTGCGGATCTACCTCAAGGCTGGCCCCTTTTATTACACCCATCTCCTCTAACTTTTTCATCCGCACGTGTATGGTTCCGCCAGAAACAATCAACTCTTTAGCTATCTCGGTGTATGGAGTGGTAGCATTTTTCATTAATATTGATAAAATCTGGATGTCAAGATTATCAATTTCTAAATTTTGAGCTTTTCTGTGGGACATAAATTTGAATATCTATATTGAAATACAAGTTTAATTAAAATTTGATTAAAAATAAAATATTTTTGTTGAAATATTTGCAAGAAATAGATAGTCCTATTAAATTTGTAACAAGCAAAAGGGAAATGCTTAGCTGTTCTTTAAAAGAAAAACAATGTTGGGTGGTGAAATTTTTGGCAGACACACCTCCTTGTCCCGGTGGCGGAGATCATGGAAAACCCGAAGCGGGCTAACCACTCTGTGAAGGTTCGAATCCTTCCCCAACAGCAAGTTTAAGATACGAAGCTTAAAGTAATAGGTAAAAAAAACTTAGAACTGAAGACTTCGGGCTTGAAACTTACAACACTGTAGGATGGTGAAATTTTTGGCAGACACACCTCCTTGTCGCGGTGGCGGAGAAATTGGGAAACTTTTAGCAATAAAAATAACCACTCCGTGAAGGTTCGACTCCTTCTCCTACAGCTCTTCTCATAATTTAGGTTTATAATTGGTTAGTAAAGGCCCCTGCCCATCAGGGGCTTTGCTGTTTTTATAGGTTTTTTACACTGCATTTCTGCAAAAAGTATTGTAACCAGCATGCCAGGAAAATCCTCCTAACATCATCCAGATTTCTTTACGGTTAATTTGCCAAAGAAAGCCTAAAAAGAAATAAACTTTTCTGTATATGGCCGGGTGCGGTAAAAACCGTCAAAATTACATTAAAAAATAGTGTGTCATTTTTACACATTGGATATTGTTTCGTAAAGATTTAGTTATAAATTTGGTAGGCAACAATTTATTGCAATCGATTGAGTAATTTGCTGCCAAAACTCTAAATTCACCAGCATTCAAAACCAATTAATCCAAAACCTACAATAAGCCGATATGAAAAAAATCGTCCTGATGGTTCTTGTGGCATTTAGCTGCATTTACTTATCCTGTAACAAAACACGCCCTAACAAGCCGCGGGTGCTTATATTTTCAAAAACCATGGGCTTCCACCATGCATCTATCGATGCCGGTATAGTAGCTATCAAAAAGCTTGGCGCCGAAAATGGCTTTGATGTAGATACTACAAAAAACTCGGCCATGTTTAATGAGGACACCCTCAAAAAGTATTCAACCGTTATTTTTTTAAGTACCACTGCCGATGTACTTGATTACAGGCAGGAAGCTGCTTTTGAACGTTACATCCAGGCCGGAGGCGGTTATGCGGGCATCCACGCTGCCGCTGATACCGAATATGACTGGGGATGGTATGGCCGTTTGGTTGGCGCCTGGTTTTATGACCACCCGGGTATCCATGATAAAAACCCGAATGTACAGCCCGGTACCTATAATATAGTTGATGCCAATAATGATGCAACTAAAGACCTGCCTAAAGTATGGAAACGTACTGATGAGTTTTACAGTTTCCGCAAACCATTGGCCAGTGATGTTCATGTGCTCATCACCCTTGATGAAAGCACCTATAAAGGAGGCAAGCGCATGGGGCTGCATCCCGCCACCTGGTTTCATGATTTTGATGGTGGCCGCGCATTTTATACGGCCATGGGACATACCGACGAAACTTATAAAGAAACAGGCTACCTGAAAATGCTGCTTGCCGGTATCAAATACGCCATAGGCGAAAATAAAGAATTGGATTACAGCAAGGCTAAAACCCAGCTGCCGCCCGATGAAGATCGCTTTAAAAAAACACAACTATCAACCGGCGAGTTTTTTGAGCCTACCGAGATGACCGTATTGCCGAACCTGGATATTATGGTGATCCAGCGCCGCGGCGAGATCATGCTGTACAAGCATGATACCCAAAAGGTAAAACAGGTTGGTTTTTTTGATGTGTACTGGAAAGCTCACGTGCCCAATGTAAACGCCGAAGAAGGCATGCTTGGCCTGGCTAAAGACCCTAACTTTGAAAAAAACAACTGGATCTACATTTATTACAGCCCGGCCGATAGCTCGGTAAACCGCCTTTCGAGGTTTACGTTTAAAAATGATACGCTGGA
Organism: Mucilaginibacter sp. cycad4; assembly: GCF_034263275.1. Taxonomy (NCBI): domain Bacteria; kingdom Pseudomonadati; phylum Bacteroidota; class Sphingobacteriia; order Sphingobacteriales; family Sphingobacteriaceae; genus Mucilaginibacter; species Mucilaginibacter sp. cycad4. The sequence continues at coordinate 6,184,126 of NZ_CP139559.1, forward strand.
TAAAAAGACCGAGAAAGTTATTTTGGAGGTAAAAGCCCAGCGCGATATCTGCTGCCATACAGGCGGTTCAATAGCCTTCGGCCCCGGTCCTGATAGAATGCTGTTTTTATCGGCTGGCGACAACTCAACCCCGTTTGACGAAAAAGGGCAGAAATATGTAACCAGCGGTTATGCTCCTTTGGATGACAGGCCCGGCCACTTACAATTTGATGCGCGCCGTTCGGCAGGTAATACCAACGATCTGCGGGGTAAGATCATGCGTATTAAAGTTAATGACGATGGCACTTATGATATCCCCGAAGGTAACCTGTTCCCGAAAGGGACGCCAAAAACCCGCCCCGAAATTTATGTAATGGGCGACAGGAACCCATACCGTATCTCGGTAGATCAGAAGAATGGCTACCTGTACTGGGGCGAAGTTGGCCCTGATGCTCACAATGACAGCCTTGACAACCGTGGCCCGATGGGCTATGACGAAGTTAACCAGGCAAAAAAAGCGGGCAACTTTGGCTGGCCATATTTTGTGGGCGATAACAAACCATACCATATTTATGACTACGCTACCGGCAAATCGGGCCCGGCGTTTGATCCTAAGCACCCGGTTAATAATTCGCGTAATAACACAGGCTTAACCGATCTGCCGCCGGCACAGTCAGCGTTTATCTGGTATCCTTACGGCCCATCAGCTGATTTTCCGCAGGTTGGCGCAGGCGGCAGGAACGCTATGGCCGGCCCGGTTTATTATACTGATATGTTCCCGGAAGATACCCGCCTGCCCGATTATTATAACGGCAGGTTTTTGGCGTACGACTGGATGCGCGGCTGGATAAAGGCTATCACGCTAACTCCTGAAGGTGATTTTGATAAGATGGAGCCTTTCTTCCCCAAACTGAAAGTAAACTCCATGATTGATATGGAGGTTGGTCCCGATGGCAGGCTTTACGGCCTGGAATATGGCAGCGGCTGGTTTTCGCATAACCCCGATGCCGGCCTGTTCCGCATTGACTATATCTCCGGAAACCGCCCGCCGGAAATTTCATCGTTCAAGGCTGATAAAACTTCAGGCGTACTGCCATTTACAGTTAAGCTTGCAGTTAAAGCTCAGGATCCTGAAAAGGACAATGTTTCATATACCTGGAACCTGGGCAATGGCGTAACCAAAGAAACTACAACGCCAACATTAAGCTACACTTACACCACCGCCGGCGATTATAAAATTACCGTTGAAGCAAAAGATGATAAAGGCACATCGAGCAAAAGTGCACCTGTTAGTGTATATGCCGGCAATGAGCAGCCAACGGTTACTATCACCATTACAGGCGGCAACAAGTCATTTTACCTGCCGGGCGTGCCGTTCAAATATGTGGTTAACGTAACCGATGGACCTGACACCAAAGCGGTAGATCCAAAACGCATTTATGTTGGGCTTGATTATATCGAAGGCTTCGATAAAGCACAATCGGCTACACAGCACGAGCAGGGCGAGCCCGAAAACCGCGGCAAAACCCTCATGCTGACTATGGATTGCAAAAGCTGCCACAAAGAAGATGGCAAATCAATAGGCCCGTCATTTGTGCAGGTTGCAGCCAAATACAAAAAAGACCCTAATGCAATGGCTAAGCTTACCCAAAAGGTAATTAAAGGTGGCGCAGGTGTTTGGGGCGAAACAGCTATGTCTGCCCATCCAAACATTAAACAGGGCGACGTTGACCAGATCATTAACTGGGTGCTTTCGCTTGATAACAGTAATCAAAAACCGTCGTTAGCTGCATCTGGCACTATTTTACCAGCTCCGCCCGAAAAACAACAATCGGCAGCGCTGGTTTTATCGGCCAAATACACTGATGATGGCGGCAATGACATTAAAAAATTAACCGGAAGCAGCATAGTATCATTAAACAGCAGTACTTACCTGTTTAAAGGCACCGAAAAGTTCAACGGGTTTACCGCCTTTAAATATAACGGCATTAACCTGATGATCTATCCGCCAACCGAAGGCTGGTTTGAGCTGGACAACATCGATCTTACCGGTGTACGTTCCATTAACCTTACCAATTTCTGGCAGGCACCGCCAAGCGCACCGCTTAATTTTGAAGTAAGACTTGATTCGGAAACAGGAACACTTGCAGGTAAAGGCAGTATGCCGGTGCCGGGCAAAGATGCAAAGGGTGGCGCTGTGCACGTAACGCTTACACCGGTAACGGATGGCAAAATGCACAAACTATTCTTTATTTATAAACCGGCAAGTAAAGCCGCTATGACAGCCGGTGTAACATCGGTAGTGTTTAGCGCGAAGTAGGGAATAGTAATTAACAGCCTTTACTTTTATGCCACCGTCATTGCGAGGAACGAAGCAATCGCGAACTATACAGAGCGACTCTGCCAATTGGGGATTGCTTCGTTCCTCGCAATGACGGATAGATATAGATTTTATAAAATGGCCCGGCAGGTAACCTGCCGGGCCATTTTACATTCCCAAAGTTCATACTCTCACGAACTTTATTCAAGCTTAAAAAATCTTAAAGCCCACACTCAATGCCCAAAGATTCTGGCGTTTGGCAAAGCTATCGCTAACTTTGGTTAAACCGCCTTCGTAGCGCAAATCGGCAGTGATTGAGCCGATATCAACACCGGCACCTGCCTGAAATCCAAGGTTACTCTTTTTAAAGTCATTTGCTGCATTACTGATATTGCTGCCAAGACTGGTACTTTGATCAAGCGTGTAAGTATAGATAGGCCCTGCCATAATGCGGAAGTTCAGATCTTTTTCGCCAAATGACTTACCAACCAATAAAGGCACATTCAGGTTAGTGAACCTTACTTTACCACTAAAAGCGGTGTTATTATCATTTGATTCAAACTTACCGCCGGTGCCACTCAGGTAAAGCTCCGGTTGTAAATAAACGCTGTTGCCCAAGCGGGCAAATAAACCCGCCTGGTAACCGGTCAGGTTTTTGTCGTTAAAGTTATCGGAGCCGATTTTTGAAAAATTGACACCTCCCTTTACGCCTAATGAAAATTGTGCTTTTGCACTGATGCTTACAGCTATCAGTAATACTGCACTTAATAGATACTTTTTCATACTTTTCGATGTTAAATGTAAAGCCGTAAACGCACATCATCCTTTAAAATTGTATACAGCCTTACGCTATTAATTTACTTTGATATAAACCAGGCCCATATTTGAGCCGTATTAGATATTATCAATACACGAGCCAAACAATTAAACAGTAGCAACTTGGTATTTTTTATATTTTTGCTGAAAATAAATTGAACATGGCTGAAATCAGTATTACAAACAAGGATTGGGAACGCGTAAAAATTAAGATTCAACGTAAATATAACCACCTTACAGACGAGCAGTTGAAATACAGCGAAGGGCAGGAGGAAAGCTTGATTACCAAATTGATGGACCTGGTAAATCGCGACCGTAAATATGTGGTTTTCACCCTAAAAAAGGCCCTGGTTAATATTGATACCAACCGACTGTAAAATAGACACTGCGGTTATACAAACTGGATAGCTTTTTTGTATTTTTATTTTTTTCGAGGATAAATGATGAAACAGGGTTTAGTGTTCAAAAAAGGATACAAAAGGGCAGGCTTGTTTGCAGGTATTGCATTGCTGGCCGCGGGCATAGTGGGTTTTAATGACGACCTGTTCCAGATTTCGAAGAACCTTGATGTTTTCGCCTCGGTTTATAAAGAGGTTAATATCAATTATGTTGATGATATCAATTCGGCCAAACTGGTAAAAACCGGCGTTGACGCCATGCTCGATGGCCTTGATCCTTATACCGAGTTTGTGCCCGAATCGGAAATTGAAGACTATAAGCTGCATTACGTAAGTACCCAATATGGCGGCATTGGTGCCAGTATTTTTTTGCGCAACGGTAAAGTATTTGTATCGGAAGTGTTTGCAGGCTTCCCGGCCCAAAAAGGAGATGTACACCCCGGCGATCAGCTTCTGAAGATAAACGATGTTGACCTTAACGGCAAAAATAATGACCAGGTGAGCCAGCTGCTTAAAGGCTCAAAGGGCGCAGCCATAAAACTGTTCATCAAACGGGATAACACACCTCAGCCCTTTGAAAAAAACCTGGTTCGTGATGAGATCAAACAGCCCAACGTATCGTACTTTGGCATGGTTGATGGCAACATGGGTTACATTAAGCTGGATAAATTCCTTGAAAATTCGGCCGCCGAAGTTACCAATGCGCTCATCGAACTAAAAAAGAAAACCCCCAACGGTATCATCCTTGATCTTCGCTCAAATGGCGGCGGCATATTACAGGAAGCCGTAAAAATAGTAAACCTTTTTGTGCAGAAAGATGTAGAGATCGTATCGCAAAAGGGGAAAATAAAGGAAAAGAATTTTACTTACAGTACCATCAGCGCGCCGCTCGAACCCGATTTGCCTTTGGTGGTATTGGTTAACAGCCATTCGGCATCGGCAAGTGAAATTGTTGCAGGCTCGCTGCAGGACCTTGATCGCGCAGTGATCATCGGGCAGCGCAGTTATGGTAAGGGGCTGGTACAGCAAACTTTCAATTTACCCTATAACAGCCTGGTAAAAATTACCATTGCCAAATACTATGTGCCTTCGGGCCGTTGTATCCAGGAGCTGGATTATAGCCACCGTAAAGACGATGGCAGCGTGGTAAAAGTAGCTGATTCGCTGATCCATGAGTTTAAAACAAAAAACGGCCGTTCTGTTTATGATGGCAGCGGGATTTACCCGGACCTGTTTATCAAACAGGAAAAATTTGCCAACGTTACCCAGGCATTGGTAGGTAAGCTGCTGATATTTGATTATGCAACCGTTTACCGCGATAAGCACGCTAAAATTGCCGATGCCCGTTCGTTTACACTATCTGATGGCGAATACAATGATTTTATAAAATATCTGGCCGATAAAAACTATAGCTATACCACCACATCCGAAAAATTATTAACCACGTTAAAAGTTGAAGCCACTAAGGATAAACAGTTCAACGATATCCAGGCCGAGTATGAGGGTTTGAAAACCAAACTGATCGCCAGCAAAAAGAACGACCTTATTCAACACAAAGACGAAATAAAGCAAGTACTTGAAAACGAAATAGCGTCACGCTATTACTACGAAAAAGGCCGTTACGAAACCAATTTTAAATACGACAAGGAACTTGCACAGGGCGTAAAAACCATGCAGGATAAAGCCCAGCTGGCGTCAATACTCAAAGGCGAAGGCAGCTATAAAGTTATCGGAAAACCTGTACTGGCCATGGCGGCTAAAAAAGCAGCCGATAAAGATAGCGACGATGAATAGGCTGAATACCAGTCGGTTTTAATTTCAAACACACATTGTAACCAATTAGTTACCCGTTGCAACATGTAAGGGGGTTAAACTTTTATGCACGGTTATTGTCATACCTACAAACAAAACAATAACACCACATGAAAAAGATAATTTTAACAGCTGCTATTTTAGTAAGCAGCTTAACTGTAAAAATAGCCAGTGCTCAAATAAGCTTAAATATTAACATTGGCAGTCAGCCCGAGTGGGGGCCTGTAGGTTATGACCATGTAGATTATTATTACCTGCCCGATATTGATGCCTATTACGATATCAATTCCCATCAGTATGTTTATTATGATAACAATGTTTGGGTTCATGGCGCTGTTTTGCCGCCGCGTTTTGGCAGTTTTGATGTTTACCGCAGCTATAAGGTTGTTGTTAATGAGCGTACCCCATGGGTTCGTAACGATGTTTACAAACGCAAATACGCTTCATATCGCGGCCGTCATGACCAGGTTGTAATTCGCGATAGTCATGATGAAAAATACCGTAACCATTATGTTGAACGCAAAACCGTACGCAGGGTTGACGTAAAACACAAATCAAACGGGAATAAACGCGGTCACGATGATCATGGCAAACATGGCAATGGCCACCGCGATTAAGTTTTTGCATAGTTATATTTTTGATTGTTTTTATGAAGGACTGTCCCCTAAAAAGGACGGTCCTTTTTTCTTTAAATCCCCGCTGTATCTTCATGGTGGGGCATAGCCGGCCTTCGGCACAAAAGTTGCCCCCTTATGTCACATTCCGGTTAACTTTATAGTTTACCAGCATAGGTTGAGCTATAAACAAACATTATATTCGTTACTTAGTTAACCGATTTATTGTTAAACGATTTAAATCAAATTACACTATGAAATATCGAATATCCATTTTGGCCCTGCTTGTAACAGCAGTATTAGGCCAAAGCTGTGTAAGCAGCAAAAAGTACAAAGAACTGGATGCTAATTACACCCAATTGCAAAACAGCACCAAAGACCTGAGCATTAAATACCAAACCAGCGAACAGGCCCTTGCCGTAGCACGTAGCCGCAACAAAAGCCTTGAAGAGCAAATTGAGCTGCAAAAAACAAACGTAACCGCTTTGCAGGATGCTTTGAATAAATGTTTAAATTCAAGCAGCCAGGGCAATGTGAACATCTCTAAGCTGGTTGATGAAATTAATGCTTCAAACCGTTACATACAACAGCTGGTTAACGCTAAAAACAAAAGCGACTCGCTTAATATGGTATTAACTAACAACCTTACCCGCTCATTAACTCCGCAGGAAACCCAGGATGTTGATGTAAAGGTGTTGAAGGGAGTGGTTTACATTTCATTATCTGATAACATGCTGTATAAATCGGGCAGTTATGAAATATCTGATAAAGCAGGCGCTACTTTAAGCAAGATAGCTAAGATCATTATGGACTATAGCAATTATGATGTGCTGATTGAAGGTAACACTGATAACGTGCCTATATCACAGAAGAATATCCGCAACAACTGGGACTTAAGTGCTTTACGTGCATCGTCAGTGGTGCAGGCCCTGCAAACCACTTACCAGGTTGACCCTAAACGTTTAACCGCCGGCGGCCGTGGTGAGTATAACCCTATCGCAGATAACTCAACCCCGACAGGTAAAGCGCAAAACAGGCGTACACAAATTATCATAACACCAAAACTGGATCAGTTTATGGACTTGATAGGAAAAGCACCAGCCGATCAGCCTGCTCCGGCTAAACAATAGTTTTAGTTTAGCTGCCATTATTTCAAGCCACCCCAACGGGTGGCTTTTTTTGTGTGCGGTCATTTCTGTATGCTTTTGCAGACAATATTGCAAGAGCTAAATCAGGGCCGGAAGGCTTTTATTTATCATACAATTATTAACCGGATGATAACAAAATACAGTTTTTTTAATTGAAAATATTGCTCATTTAATTAAGACGGAAAATAACTAACACTTGCTGTGCTACAATTAATTGTGCATACTTCATTACACTAAGGTTGCCATTATAATGGCATTTGTTTTGAATAAATGGAGCAACAGATATTAAGACAGGTTAAACCATGGGCTTTAACCATAGTCATATAAATATAACTTATTACACGCGTTATGAAAAAGATGATTTTATCGGCAGTTATATTATTAAGCTGCTTCACTGCAAAAATAGCTTCTGCACAGGTTAGTATTGGTTTAGGGATTAACATAGGCAGCCAGCCTGATTGGGGGCCTGTAGGATACGATTATGTAAACTATTATTACATGCCTGATATTGATGCTTACTACGATGTGCCAACCCATAATTATGTTTACTATGAAAACAACGTATGGGTTCATCGCAGGTATTTACCTGTAAGGTATCGTAACTACAATGTTTACAATGGTTACAAGGTTGTAATAAATGATCGTAACCCATGGATGCGCAATGCATACTACAGGGGTCATTATTCCGGCTATCGCGGTCGTCATGACCAGGTGATTATCCGTAATAGCCGTGATGTAAGGTATGCCAATCACTGGCGCGGCGGCAACCGCGGGTGGCACGGCGGTAACCCAAACAGAGGCGGATGGCATGGCGGCGGTGATCATGGTCACGGTGGTGGCGGACACGGACATGGCCACGGCGGTGGTCACGGGCACCATTAATAAACAACATCATATAACAAAACAGGCTTCCTGAAAAAAGGAGGCCTGTTTTGTTTCCAATGCATATTTGCGGCTAATTAATAAAGTTCATAGAGTCTCAGTTTGAAAGCATATCTACCTTCCAACCTTCAAAGGGTTTGACCGTAGCACAAATAGGACTGCCGTCTTTTGCTGTTCCCGGAAAGCTCGTTGTAAGGCACGCGGCAGAATGATGGCTAAGCTGGGTAATCATGTCCCAGGTTACTCCGGAAAGTGGAATTTTAACTCTGCGGCTCCAACCTCCCACCTGCCCTGCAAATTCGCCAACGTCAATATAAATGAATTGACTTGCAGGCGTTCCCTGTACAAAGGGCCCTGAAAATCGAGGTTCATTAATCTTCTGCGGATCGTTTTTTAATTGGATCGTCAGTCTAAATTGCATATCCAGCCCATCGGATCGTTGTGTTTGAATCGTTTCATATCTGTTTCCGCTACCCTTTTGAATTCCGAAATCTACCCCCGCCGGAGGATTTTGCAGAAGAATACAAAGTTGAATATCCATATACAATTATAATTAAAAGCAATCTTCAAAAGTTTTACCCGCAGCATTTTCTTTTAAACCGAAGCAATACCTTACGTTAGGTATGTAATAAGCGCCCTGCTTTTGCTTATGTTTGTATTTTATCAAATCAATTACTGATGTACACGCTTTCGGAAGAAAACTATTTAAAAGCTATCTATCGCCTTGCATTACAGGGGAAAGATTTTAAAATAACACCCACCGCCATTGCCGAATCACTCAGCAATAACCCGGCCTCGGTGGTAGATATGATCCGTAAGCTTACCGAAAAGCAATTGATAGAATATGATAAAAAGAATGGTGTGAGGTTAACCCCGCAGGGCTTAAAGGATGCTACATTAATTGTACGCCGCCATCGCCTTTGGGAAGTTTTTTTACTGGAGAAATTAGGCTATCACTGGGATGAGATCCATGATATTGCCGAAGAACTGGAACACATCAGCGATGCCACCCTTGCCGACAGGCTGGATAAATTCCTGGGTTTCCCCGAATATGACCCGCATGGCGACCCTATACCTAAGGCTAATGGCAAAATGCCCAAATCCTATTCTGTAAGCCTGTCTGAGCTTAAACCTGGTTCTCAAAGCCATGTTGCCGCTGTGCGCGATACCAGCAGTTCATTTTTGCAATACCTTCAACGGCTTAACATAGGCATAGGCACAAAAATTCAGTTGATTGAAAAAATCCCATACGACCATTCGCTGGTGATAAAAATTGAAAACCGCGAGGATACCACGGTTTCACAAAAGTTTGGCGAAAATATATTAGTAGATTAATTTAGGTTAAAGGTAAAAAGTTCCCTGTCGTCGATTATAAAAACCTTTCACCTTTATCCTTTCGCCTTTAACCTGCTCTTAAGGTTTCCCCGTTACTCTTGATGACTCTGCAAGTTCGCTGTCAACATCTACATCAAAATAGAGGCGATAGATCTCCCATTCATTTTTGGGTTTGTAAAACATAAAAGTGATACGGGCCGGCTGGCTTTCATGTTTAAGCAGATAGCTGTACAATACCAGGCTGTTTGAAGCCTTGCGTTGCATAATGAGGTCTTTGCCAAGATACTTACCAATTATGCTCCGCATGGAATCTATTTTAACAATAAGCCCGGTAAGCCGGGTTGAATCCATCAGCTTATTGGTTTTAAAAATATCAACCACTGCACGGGCTGTGCCTTGCTTGTCGTATTCCTTAAAAAACTTATCAATGTGGGTTTGTACACCGGCCACAGGGGCGGCAGGAGTTGTGGTGGCAGCGGCCGGCTGGGTTTGCGCCAAAGCAACATTGCCGGTGAATACCAGCGCCGATACTATAAAAAATAAGGATTTAAATGCTTTAAAGTAGGTGTAACGCATGTTCAAAAATATTAATTTTTAAAAGTAGGCATTTTTATAAAAATATTTTGGCAGCGGCGTAAATTTTAATAGGGCAGCACAATGGCGGCCTTTTCAAATTCGAGAAAATAATAATCTTCCTTTAGCTTTTTGTCGAGGGTGGTTTTGTTATCACTGAATGAAGGCGGGCCGGATTCAAAATGCCATTGCCCAAGGTAGGTGAGCTTGCTATTATCAACTTTAAAAACAATGCGGTGCAGGTCTTCCCATTTGATAAGTCCGCTGTCGACCTTATTTTTAACGTTAATTTCAAAGTCGAGGCCCCGGAAAACGGGTCTTGTATTATACTCTACTCCATACCATTTGCCTTTTGAGTAGTAAAAATTTACAATTTCGTAAGTGCCCGGTTTTATGAAGAAGCAAAATGGGTTTTCCTTTCTCGTCCTGAGATTTGGTTTCACCTCAAATGAAAACAGCTCATTGGTTTCGAGATTCCTGATCCTGATCGTTTGCTGATAACCGTTTTGCCAAAAAGTGAGGCGTTGGATAAAGCTGCCATAGATAATAGCCTGGTTTTCTTTTAAAATGGTACCGGCATCCACATATTCCAACTGCGTTACTTTGATTTTTTGCCCATAAGCAAACAAGCCTGTTAAAATAAAAATGCATGTAAAAATGCGTTTCATCATGATAAGGTTATAAAGAAAATGAGGTGGATAATATTATCGCTTTTTCAAAAACTCGGTTCTCAATACAATGCTCATACCGTCAACTTTACAGTCAACCTCTTCTTCGTTGTCTGTAAGGCGGATTTTTTTTACCAGTGTGCCTTGTTTAAGCGTAACGCCGCCGCCTTTTACTTTCAGGCTTTTGGTAAGTGTAACCGAATCGCCATCCTTCAGGATATTTCCGTTGCTGTCTTTTACTATTAGTTCGTCCATTAGTGTGTAGGGTAAAATAAAGAGCCCGGTATTTTCATATCGGGCCCAATTAAATATTTTGTTTAGAAACGATTACTTGGTAACGTACATTACTTCTTTAACCGCTTTGATCACCCTTTCAGGGTTTGGCAGGTATTCCTGGATCAAAGTTGGAGCGTATGGAAGCGGAACATCGCCGCCCATGATACGCAGGATAGGCGCATCAAGGTAATCAAAAGCATCTTTTTGTACTTTAAATGCAACCTCGGTGGCAATTGAACCTAAAGGCCAGCTTTCTTCAATAATTACCAAACGGTTTGTTTTCTTTACCGATTCAATAACTGTAGGATAATCGATAGGGCGTACAGTACGCAGGTCGATCACTTCCGCATGGATGCCTTCTTTTTCCAGTTCGGCAGCTGCTGCAACAACCACTTTCATGATCTTGCCGAAGCCTACTAAAGTAACATCGCTGCCTTCTTTAACAACTTTTGCTTTACCCAGCGGGATATAATAAGTTTCTTCAGGAACCTCGCCTTTATCGCCGTACATTAATTCCGACTCCATGAAAATAACCGGATCGGGATCAAGGATAGCTGATTTTAACAGGCCTTTAGCATCGTAAGGGTTTGATGGTACAACCACTTTTAAGCCCGGGCAGTTGGCATACCAGTTTTCAAAGCACTGGCTGTGCTGTGAGCTAAGCATACCTGCATTACCGGTAGGGCCACGGAAAACAATCGGCACCGAAAACTGGCCGCCGCTCATTGACATCATCTTGGCAGCGCCGTTGATGATCTGATCGATAGCTACGAGTGAAAAGTTGAAAGTCATGAACTCGATGACGGGACGTAAGCCGTTCATCGCCGAGCCAATGCCGATACCGGCAAAGCCCAATTCAGAGATGGGCGTATCTATAACACGCTTTGCGCCAAATTCATCCAGCATTCCCTGGCTTACTTTGTACGCGCCGTTATATTCGGCAACCTCTTCACCCATCAGGTATATATTCTCGTCGCTGCGCATTTCTTCGACCATGGCCTCTCTTAGCGCTTCTCTGAATTGTATTTCTCTCATTATAGTAAAATGATGTTTTTTTGCGAACGCAAATATAAACACTAATGTGTTAAATGCAATTAACCGTGGTATTGGTTTGGTTTTTAATACATATATTTTACATTTTCATCATCCTGCAAAGGGGCAAAATCCAAAGCGGAACTTAAAAAACATAAATAAGTACTACATTAGTACCTAAACCTTATTATGCAGATGAAATTCCCGTCGATAAAAAACCTGGCACAAAGCGCAGCAAATACCATCAAACGCTACCCTTTTGAAACATTCTTCGCCTTGGCCGGCACCATAGCTGCTACTGCGAAGATTGAGCTTGATAACCTTAACCGTATAAGTGAAAACTGGTGTATGCGCGCCATCATGATAGCCAACCTTGGTTTTTTGCTAAGCCTTTCGGCTACTTTATATACCCAAAGCAAGGGATGGGAGACAGGAAAAAAAATCCTCGTAAAAATAGTTGCAACCGTGATAGCTATTGCGTTGATCTTTATGATCAATCCACCCGAAAGACAGGCAGATTACACCCGGTTCTTCCTGCTTAGTTTGGCCTTTCACTTAATGGTGGCCTTTGCGGCTTTTACCGGCAAAGGGCAAATACAGGGGTTTTGGCAATTTAATAAAACGCTCTTTTTGCGCATTTTAGCAAGTATGCTATACGGCGTAGTGTTATTTGCCGGCCTGGCTGCTGCAATTGGGGCTACAAACATCCTGTTTAATTTTAAATTTGAATCAGATACCTACCAGGTTTTGTGGGTATGGATCACGGGGATGTTCACTACCCTTTTCTTTTTAGCGGGAGTACCAACAGATACCCCGGCACTTAATGAAGATGCAAGCTATCCTAAAGGGCTCAAGATCTTTACCCAGTATGTGCTTATCCCGCTTTCAACGGTATATTTGATCATTTTACTGGCTTATGAAATCAAGATCCTTATGGAGTGGAAGCTCCCTAAAGGCCTTGTATCAAACCTGATATTAGGTTATGCTGTATTCGGTATTTTATCATTGCTGCTGGTATATCCCATCCGTGAGCAAAATGAAAATAAATGGCTTAAAACCTATACCCGCAATTTTTACTTTTTGCTGATCCCATTGCAAGGGCTGCTGTTTGTGGCAGTAGGTACCCGTGTTTTTAGTTACGGCGTTACCGAGTTCAGATATTTTTTAATCGCGCTTGCTTTATGGCTGCTGTTTGTTTCGATTTATTTTTTATCGTTTAGAAAGCAGAATATTAAGATCATTCCAATCTCACTCTGCATATTAACGCTGTTTAGCATCTACGGTCCGCAAAGCGCGTTTACCATAAGCATGTACTCGCAAAGAAGGATGGTTATTAACTTTTTTAAAAAGCATAATGGATTTAAGGATGGCATACTGATGCCGGTTGATAGCACCAAGATCAGCAAGCGAGAGGGTGGACAAGCTGTTGAACGATTAAGATATTTTGTTTATCAATATGATCTCAATGCCTTACAGCCTTATTTTAAAAGAGACCTTAAGAGAGTTTCCGATTCATTAGGCAAACAAAAAGGAAAGTATACCAACTTAATCGTTGATAGGGACGAGTTACGCGGCTACAAATTTGATTGGGCAAAAAGGCAGCTGGGCTTACATCATTTTGAAATATACTATGCTTATGGCGATACAACTGACACGGAAAAATCCCGGACAGAACAATACTTTTTTTATAAAAAAGATAACATCACTGTTGTTAAGGATTACGATGTCATGTTGGATGATTACGCATCGTCAGATAGTATAGTCAGTAACTATAATGGTTTAAAGATTATGCAAACCAACATTAACCGGAAAAGTTACATTCTAAAAATCAATGATGAAACATTACGTTTTGAGCCGAATCAGATCATAAATAAGATGTTTGCGGATACCATTAAAATGGCGATTTACAGTCAAAAGGAAAATGATATACCTTACATGCACCATGAATATGCTTTCCCTGCCAATTTTATGCAAATCACCAATGAAACCCCAGGATATAAGGTTACTTTAATATTTGAAAGGATAGATTTTGAACGGAAAGCAAACGGATTACCTGTGATTAACTCGACCAATGGTAAGTATCTGATCAAAATAAAATAAACAGCAGGTTTATATCTTTATCCGGATATTGATCTTATCCAACAGCCCCGTAAGCCATACCATTACAAAGGCAAATACAATACATTTAATAAGGCCCCCGGTGCCCTGGCTCAGGTATTCGGGGTAGCCTATCCTGCTCATTTCATATATAGGATAAAACAAAAAAGGCACTATGTAGCAGGTAAAGGTATTGGTGCCCGCAGGCTCTATCACCTTAAACCAGTTGTATTTGTTTTTAACATCAACCAGGAAAATAAAGAAAGCATATACCACCAAACTAATGCCGGTACAAATGAGCACCCATGAAGGGGTGTCGCGTTCTTTGGAGATGCCTCCGCTAAAATAGCGTACTATAAAGCCCAGGTTAAACAAAATTATCGCAATGAGGATCATGGCCACCCAAAGCATCTTCATTTCGTTATTGGCCTTAAGGCGCATGTACAACACCGAAATAAATACCCCCGCCATGGTGAACGACTGCATAGCGCCGTTACCCGCTATCCAGATATAGCCCTGTAGCTTATCGATAAAATCAAGAAAGCCGAAGTGCACATCCAGGTTAAAGAATATGAAAAACATCCAGGCCGCCAACTGCACCCATAAATGCCCGTCGGAGTAGTAATAGATAAGCGCGCAAAGCATGTACGACCAGCCTATCAGGCCTAAAATACCCCACCAGGTAAAGTGCAGCCAGGTATGCCCGGGGTCGCTGGTACGGTATAGCAATGCCATGCCGGCAAGTAACAATATGCCGAAGCCCTGCAGCAAATAACGTTTAGTTGGTGACGTGTCTTTGCCGTAATCTAAAAAAATGAAGAAGAAACTGAATGTAACCAGGCTTTCCCAAACGGGTTTGGGTAACAGGGTGGCAGCTTCATTATAGGTTTCCATGTTGGCATGGAAAAAACCTATAAAAATGAGCGCGAACGAGCGGCTCACTATCCGCGATAGTAGTTTGAAATTATCGCCCTGCTTTAACCTGTTTTGAAAAGCGAAGGGAATTGAAAGCCCCACTATAAACAAAAATGCCGGAAAAATAGTATCGGCCAAACCCAGCGCATCAACATTTGAGCCTGCGTGTTTAAGCCATGTTGGGGTATTCGGAATGCCATCCAGGTCATTCACAAATATCATGAGGAACATTGTTACAGCGCGGAATGCATCTATTGAACGTATGCGGCTAAGAAAATTATTCATTCAGTCATGTAAATGCAACAAGCGGCGTAAATGTTTTAATTTAACGGTAATTAAATTGAAACATTACTATTACACGGCTTTTTTTAATCCCTGTCGCGGCTTAGCTTGCTGAATAAAAGCGGATTTTCATTAAGTTCGAGCCCTTCCCTGCGATTCTTTACAATGTGGATAGCCGTAAACAGCGCTTCGCGGAAAGAGATCTCCGAAGCCTGGTTTTTACCTGCTATGTCGTACGCAGTGCCATGATCGGGCGAAGTGCGTACAAAGTTTAAACCGGCTGTAAAGTTAACTCCCGTTTCAAAGGCGATCTGTTTAAAAGGGATCAGGCCCTGGTCGTGATACATGGCCAGTACAGCATCAAACTGCAGGTAAGTACCGTTGGCAAAAAAACCATCAGCCGAGTACGGGCCAAATGCCAGGATATTGTTTGAGCGGGCTTCTTCAATAGCAGGCATAATGATATCTTTTTCCTCGCTGCCGATAAGCCCGTTATCTCCGGCGTGGGGGTTTAGCCCCAATACGGCAATTTTTGGCTTGCGCACCCAGAAATCATTTTGCAAACTGTGGTTCATCAGTTTCAGCTTAGCCAATATTTTTTCGGCGGTAATGCTTTCGGCAATTTTTGATACAGGGATATGGCCTGTAACCACGCCAACACGTAAAGTATCGCTCACTAAAAACATCAGCGATTCGGCAGCGCCATCATATTGCTGCAAGTATTCGGTATGGCCTGGGAAGTGAAACTGCTCACTTTGGATATTGTCTTTATTGATAGGAGCGGTAACCAATGCGTCGATATAACCTTCTTTCAGATCATAAACGGCACGCTCCAATGATTTGAAGGCATACTTGCCACCCGCTTCAGTAACCTGTCCTATATCGATCTTTACATCCTCTTCCCAGCAGTTGATCATGTTAGGTTTGCGGAAATGGGTTTGCGAAGGATCATTGATCACCAAAAAATTAAGCTCATTAACCTGGGTTGCACGGCGGTGGAACGAAGCCACCTTAGTATGCCCGTAAACAATAGGCGTACAATAATCATAAATCTTGCTATCGGCCAAAGTTTTAATAATTATTTCCAAACCGATGCCGTTTACATCGCCAATGCTGATCCCAATTTTTAATTTATCGCTCATTTTTTTATGTGGATTTCACCGATTAAATTATGATTTCACCGATTTTTAAGCAGTGATTTCAGTGTATTTAACAGTGATGATTATTAATGGTTTATAAAAGCTTAACCAACCTTTTGCCTTTTACCATTCGCCTTTAACCTTTAATGGTTTATAAAAGCTTAGTGCTTAAGGCAAACCTTTTACCCTTAACCTTTCGCCTTTAACCTATCTTTGCACCTGCAAATAAAAGATTTTAAGCTTATAGTTCCTGATAAAAGCACAAATATGATTTAATTTGCTCAAATATTTGATTAATAATGACATTGGTAAGGGCAAAAAAACATTTAGGGCAACATTTTCTTACTGATAAAAACATAGCAGCAAAGATAGTTGACAGCCTGAAACCCGAAGGGCGTTTCGGTCATGTGCTTGAGGTAGGGCCGGGCATGGGTGTACTGTCTGACTTCCTGCTGCAAAAAACCGAATACGAAACATCACTTATTGATATCGATACTGAATCGTACGATTTTCTGAAAAAGAAATACCCGCAATTAGGTACCCGCCTTATCAATGCCGATTTTTTGGAGCTTGATTTTAAAAGTATTTTCCCCGAAAGCTTTGCCATTATCGGTAATTTTCCTTACAATATCTCATCGCAGATCCTGTTTAAAGTGCTTGATAACCGACAGCAGGTGGTTGAGGTAGTGGGCATGTTCCAGAAGGAAGTAGCCGAACGCTGTGCCGCCAAACCAGGCAGCAAGGAGTATGGTATACTCAGCGTGTTTTTACAGGCCTATTATAAAGTGGAGTATTTATTTACGGTGAAGGCCGGTGTGTTTAATCCGCCGCCAAAGGTGCTTTCGGCAGTGATCAGGCTTACTCGTAACGATAAGCAAACACTTGATTGCGACGAGAAACTGTTTTGGCAGATAGTAAAAGCCGGTTTTAATCAGCGCCGCAAAACCCTGCGTAATGCCATATCATCGCTCATTAACAAAGAAAAATTGACTGATGAGCCTGTTCTCGATCTGCGTGCGGAAAGATTGAGCGTGGAGGATTTTGTAAAACTTACTAACGCAGTTTCGGCAAGCAGGTAGGTAATTAACGTTAGCCCCTTTAAATTTCCCGCAGAAAGGAAGACTCACAATGACACCTCTATGTTTTTTACCTGCCGCTAAAGCCTGCAACTGCTGCTAACTAAAATCAATGCTTATTCCCAAACCCAAACTCCCTGTATGAATTTGGCACATCATCGGTATTGCTGAAGGCAAAGGTGAAAGTAGTGCTCCAGTTTTCATAATCGGCCTTTTTATCCTGCGATGGTTCAACATGGGTTGAGCTGATCATATATACCCCCTCGCGGCTCAGTTTAAAAAACACCAAACCGTTGCTGTCGCTCAATAATTTTTGCGGAACGATAGTGCCGTTCAAAGTACGCACATACTGGATCACCACGGCATCCTTTATAGGTTTACCTTTAAAAAGCACCTGGGCGGTAACATCGTCACCGTAGCTTGATTTATATGGGTTTTGCTGTATCACAATCTCATATTCCTCGCCCAGCGGTTTATCAAAGTCCTTGCCGTTAGCTTTATCAACAGAAATAAGCGTTTTGCTTGACTGGTGATACTTTTCAACAAAGTATTGCTGGCTGCTGGCCCGGGCTTCTTCGGCCATTTTATCAAGTCCTTCGCTTTCAAGCGCCCTGATAAATTTATTCCTTTCCGATTCTGTTTCATCTTCCCTTACCAGTTCAAAAAGCGCAAGCCCGGAGTTTTGCAGCTCATAAGTAAGCAGGCTGCTATCGGCAGCGTTACCGACTTTTGAAAGATCTGTTTTTTTGGAGCCCTCGTAAACCATAAATTTAGTTGCCTTTGCAGCGGCATACTTAAATTCATTTTCGGGTTTAAACTCGTTGCCACTCAATAAGTGCAGGTTAAGCTTATCGCCTTTGTGAACGTAAAAATTATGTGGCAATAAGAAAAAATCCTGCGAGCTGGCCGCAAAGCCGATCATGAGCAGTAGTATAATGATGAAAATGGAGGTGCGCTTCATAGTTTTTGGATAGTATCACCAAACATACAAAGTTTTAAAAACTTCAGTAGTTTTACGTTATGATTTTTGACAGGAAAAACCTCGATAATGATACTTTGCTGGCATTTTATAAGAAAATGCTGTTTCCGCGCATGGTTGAAGAGAAGATGCTGATCCTGCTGAGGCAGGGCCGCATTGGCAAATGGTTTTCGGGTATTGGCCAGGAAGCCATAGCTGTTGGCAGCGCCCTGGCCATGAATACCGACGAATATATTTTGCCCATGCACCGTAACCTTGGTGTTTTTACATCAAGAAATATCCCCCTCTCGCGCTTGATGGCGCAATGGCAGGGCAAACCTTCGGGTTTTACCAAGGGGCGCGACCGCTCTTTCCACTTCGGCACCCAGGAGTATAAGATCATCGGTATGATATCGCACCTTGGCCCGCAGCTTGCCCTGGCCGATGGTATTGCCTTAGCGGATGTATTATCGGGTAAAAAAAAATCAACACTTGTTTTTACCGGCGAGGGTGCTACCAGTGAAGGGGATTTTCACGAAGCACTTAATATTGCCTCTGTTTGGAAACTGCCGGTAATATTTCTGATCGAAAATAATGGCTATGCCCTATCTACCCCAACCAGCGAACAATATAATTGCCGTGAGCTGGTTGATAAAGCCATTGGCTACGGTATTGAGGGCCGCCGCATTGACGGCAATAACCTGCTTGAAGTTTATAACACGATAACCTCACTTAATAAAGCCATTCGTGAAAATCCGCGCCCTGTTTTGCTGGAATGCATGACCTTCAGGATGCGCGGCCATGAAGAAGCATCAGGCACCAAATATGTTCCCACTAATTTATTTGAGTGGTGGGCAGGAAAAGACCCGGTTACAAACTTTGAAAAGTACCTGCTTGCCGAAGGGGTTTTGTTTAAAGACATGATCCCTGTTATTCGTAAGGAGTTTGCCGCCCTCATTGAAACCGAAATTGAAAGGGCTTATGCCGAAACAGATATTGTACCGGATGTGGCAACCGAACTGCAGGATATGTACAAGCCTTATAGCTTTCCTGCCGTGCAGCCAAAACCATTGCCGGTCACCGGTAAGCGTTATATAGACGCCATTAGCGACGGGCTTAAACAAGCCATGCGCAAACACCCAAACCTGGTGATCATGGGGCAGGATATTGCCGAATATGGCGGCGCTTTTAAAATTACCCAGGGCTTTGTTGATGAGTTTGGCAAAGCCCGCGTACGCAATACGCCAATTTGCGAATCGGCAATTGTTGGTGCAGGCATGGGGCTTGCGCTTAATGGTTATAAAGCCGTAGTTGAAATGCAGTTTGCAGATTTTGTTACCTGCGGCTTTAACCAGGTCATTAACAACCTTGCCAAAACACATTATCGTTGGGGGCAGGGCGTTGATGTGGTAATACGGATGCCCGCAGGCGCAGGTACCGGCGCAGGCCCCTTCCATTCGCAAAGCAACGAAGCCTGGTTTACCAAAACACCCGGTTTAAAAGTTGTTTACCCGGCCTTCCCGGCAGATGCTAAAGGCCTTCTGCTTGCCGCCATTGACGACCCTAACCCGGTAATTTATTTTGAACACAAATACCTGTACCGCAGCATCACCGCTGATGTGCCCGATAATGAAGTAATGATCGAAATTGGCAAAGCTAATGTGATTAAGCAAGGCGAGAAGGCCAGCATAATCACATTTGGCCTTGGGGTACACTGGGCATTGGAATATGCAGACAAACACCCTGATCAATCCATAGAGATCATCGATCTGCGCAGTCTGCAACCCTGGGACCAGGAAGCGGTGGAAACCAGTGTTAAAAAAACAGGCCGGGTGCTGATATTACATGAGGACACACTAACCAACGGTTTCGGAGCCGAAATTGCCGCTCACATCGCAGAGCATTGTTTTAAATACCTCGATGCTCCTGTAATGCGCTGCGGCAGCCTGGATACAGCTATCCCCATGAACAAAGCTTTGGAAGACCAATTTTTGGCCAAGGCAAGATTGGAAGAAAGCATGGGGAAGTTGTTGGCTTATTAAGCATAACTTCCCGCTTGCACACAGTTACTGGTCGAAGTTTAGCGATAGCGTAACTTCGTCCTAAAATAATGGAAGCATTCTGCTTCCGCGTACCATACAATCGCCGCTGTCTGTTTAAGCTGAAAGCTTAAACCATTTTGGGTCGGAGTTAGGCTAACGCTAAACTTCAACCAGTGGGGTAGCTATTTAAATCAACTTCTGTTAGCACATCTACGCTGCGCTCGATATATACTTCACCAAACTCCTTTTAGCCACGGGCAGCAATGTTTGTTCAAGCGGGAAAGTAATATCGCTGTGCACATAGTAAACAGCGGGGTTGGGCATAAATTTATTACGATTAATGAGATGCAGTTTTATACTTTCGGGGGTATTGGTGATGCTTTGTTCGTAGGCATCAACAAAAGCTACGTTAATGCCGCGGTATTTATCATCCTTGCCTTCAAAAATAGTGATCTGGTATTCGTAGATCCGGTTGGTTCGTTCCTTGCCGTTCTGTAACGAAAAATAACCGTGATAAGGCATTAAAGGGATAATGCCCACCGGATCGATATTCACATGACTTTCTACAAAATCATAAATGTCCCTGCCGGTTTTTATAGCTGGGTCCATTTTGCCTAAGGCGTAAGTAATGATCTGCTCTATCTCCTGCATACTTTGATCATCCATAATGATCTTTTGATAGGTGAGCTTTACGGCTTCGATATCAGCCTGTGTTAAGCGTTGCGGAAAGGCTTGCTGCAGCAGCGATTTATTCTTTTTAAAATCGATGAGGTTATTGTAATGAAATATCAGGTCGGCCAGGTTGGGGTATAGCCGGCTGTTATCAAAATGGCTGTTAATTTCCTGCAGGTAACTTAGCAGGATATATTTTTTGTATTCAAAGTCGATATGACCTTCAATAAACCAGTTTGCGCCTAATTGCCTCATTTTTCCGCCTCCTTTTGATAGCTTAAATTAAACAAAAAACACCAACTTTGCAATATGCCCTATGGAACCCTTTATTTAATTCCCGTACCGCTGGCCGATGACGCGGCCGCAAAATCATTTACGCCCTACCTTGTTGATACCATAAACAGTATCAAAGAGTACATTGTGGAAAATGAAAAAACTGCCCGCCGCTTTTTAAAAGAGGCCGGATTGAAAACCCCGCAAAGCGAGCTGGTGATCCACGATTATGGCAAACATAACCGCGATATGGGCAAGGCCGATTTTTTTAAAGGCCTGCAAGCGGGTAATGATGTTGGCTTGATGAGTGAGGCCGGCTGCCCCGGTGTGGCCGATCCTGGTGCCGAGATTGTAGACAAAGCCCACAGGATGGGTATCAAAGTGGTGCCATTGGTTGGGCCAAGCTCTATTTTGCTGGCACTGATGGCCTCAGGCTTTAGCGGCCAAAGCTTTGCCTTTCATGGCTACCTGCCAATTGATAAAGTGCTCCGTGCCAAAAAAATCAAAGAGCTGGAAAACACAGCGGTTAAGCTTGATCAAACCCAGCTATTTATCGAAACCCCTTTTCGCAATAACCCCATGCTGGAGGAGATCCTGAAAACAGGCAATCCCAAAACCAAGCTTTGTATAGCTTGTGATTTAACCGCCGCTACAGAACTTGTGCAAACTAAAACCATTGCCGAATGGCAAAAGAAAGTACCTGATCTGCATAAACGTCCAACCATCTTTTTACTCTATCACGGCAATAAATGACCATAAGCCAGCAGCATACCCCGGTTGTAATAGTAGGCGCCGGTCCATCGGGTTTGATGATGGCCGCCCAGCTTTTACGCTACGGTGTGCAGCCGGTAATTATTGATAGCAGGCAGGGGCCAACAACACATTCAAAGGCGCTGGCAGTGCAGTCGCGGTCTATGGAGATTTACCGCCAAATGGGTGTTATTGATAAAGTGCTCAATGATGGTAAACGCGGAGGCGGTGTACAGTTTAACCAGGAAGGTGAAGCAATTGCCAGCCTGTCGCTCGAAAACGCAGGCGAAACACAAACAGCTTTTCCCTTTATCCAAATGTACCCTCAAAGCAAAAATGAGCGGTTATTATTGGATTTTATCACCCTTAATTGCTGCCCCGTATATTGGAACACTTCGCTGCTGTCGTTAAACCAGGATGCTGATAAGGTAACACTGAAGCTGCAAAGCGGTGAGGATAAACAAACCATTACCTGCGACTGGCTGGTTGCGGCAGATGGTGCCCATAGCACTGTGCGCAAGCAACTGAATATTCCTTTTAACGGAGATACCTACCAGCATCAATTTTATTTGGCCGATATAAAAATAGAGGCTGATTTTGGCGATAAGGTTAAACTGTTCCTCTCAAAAAAAGGTTTCGCAGGCTTTTTTCCTATGCCTGATGAACGGAGCTATCGTGTGGTAGGTAACCTGCCCGATGAATTTGATAAAAAAGACGAGCTCCAAATTGAAGAAGTGTTACCGCATTTACGGGATGTAACTCAACAACAAATTATCGTTGAACAAACCAACTGGTTCACTACCTATCGCCTGCATCACCGCATGGCCGATAAATTCAGGGCGCAGCGTTGTTTTTTGATTGGCGATGCTGCGCATATCCACTCGCCGGTTGGCGGGCAGGGTATGAATACCGGCTTGCAGGATGCTTATAACCTGGCCTGGAAACTGGCAGGTGTGGTTAACAGCCAGCTTAAGGTATCGGTTTTAGATAGCTACGCCCAGGAAAGGATGCCTGTAGCCAAAGAATTGCTCAATACCACCGACCGGATCTTTAAAATGATCCTGTCGCGTAACTGGTTCATTAACTTACTGAAGAAATATTTGCTGCCTGTTATTTTAAAATGGGTGTGGAGTAAACCCAACCTTCGCGAAGCCTTTTTTAAACGGGTATCACAAACCGGCATATCCTATCGTGATAGCACGATAAACCTTAACTTAAGCCATGCCAGCCAGATCAAAGCAGGCGACAGGCTGCCTTACCTCAAAGTGTTCGACGAAAAACGGGAGGTGCAAACCGACCTGCATGAATGGTGCAGCAAACCAGGCTTCACGCTCATCTGTTTAGGCAAGCTCAAAGAGCTCGACCTGTTTACCATCGCCAAATGGATCACCCAAAACTATGGGGCCAATCTCAACTTTTTTTACCTGCCGCCATCGGCAAAAAATCAACCCATTTTCGATACTTTCGACATCAAAGAAAACCAAAAGAAAGCCCTCATCATCCGCCCGGATATGCACATCGGCTTTTTAAATGATGTAGTGGATATTGATATGATGGATAATTATTTATTGAATGTAGTGGGAGTAGTTAATGGTTCATAGATCATGGTGATGGCCGCCTTTGTTCGCTTTGCAATTCTGCTGTTTACTATCAAGCTAAAAGCCACCCGCTCTGCGATTCTGCCATGAACTATCATCCATGAACCATGAACCCAAAAACTAACGAACCACCATCACCCAGCCGCTCATCACATTACCATTCTTCAAATCTATCACATAATAATATGTTCCCGACGGAATACCCTGGCCGTTGGACCTGCCATCCCAGGCTTCAGGATAGCCTGTGCTTTTAAACACCAGTCCGCCATAGCGGTTAAATACCTGCGTTGTTGAGGTTGGGTAAGTATTCAGCGCCTCTATCGCCCAGGTATCATTAACCCCGTCACCGTTGGGTGTAAAAGTATTGGGGATCACTACTTTTTTATAAACGCGTACAAATACCTGATCGGTAGCTTCGTCACCGCATCCTGAGTTTGATACCACATGCAGGGTGTAGGTGATATCTTCCATTGGCGAGGCAGTAGGCGTAAGTTCAAGACTGCTGCTCAGGTTATCAGTCGGGGTCCAGTAATAGCTTACGTTGGTCCCTTTGGTGCTGCCATTAAGTGTGGTCGACTGGCCCTGGGTAATGTACCTGTCGGGCCCGGCATTGGCTACAGGCTTTTTAATCACATCCACCTGTACTGAAGCAGTGGCTGTACAGGTACCGTTACTTACTGTCACGGTGTAAAGTGTATTATCTGTGGGGCTGGCAACTGGGTTGGCGATGTTAGCATCTGAAAGGCCCGTTACCGGCAACCATGAATACGTTGAGCCGCCGCTGGCATTTAAAGTAACCGAACTCCCCTCACAAATTGGCTCAACTGCATCAACAACTGCTACAGGCTGGGCATTCACCACAACAGGAACCGTTTTTGCCACTACCTCACATCCCGACGATGATTTAACCGTAACATAATAAGTACCCGCCGCTGCTGCTGTTACATTACTGATGGTTGGACTTTGAACGGCCGATGTAAAGCCATTTGGCCCCGTCCATTTATAGCTTGTCCCGGTTGATGCACTTAACGTTAATGTTGTACCCGCACAAACCGGTGTATTGGCTGTTGCCGTTGATGAAGGCGGTGCGCCAACCGTTAGCGTAAGCACATTGGATGCCGACCGGCAAAGCGCCGAATTGATGTTACCTGCCTGCGCCGTTACTGCCCGGTAGTAATAAGTACCGGCTACCGTTGGCGATGTTATCCGGTAACTTGAACTGGTGCTGCTGGCCCCCGTAAGGTCTGTCCATGCGCCATTGCCATTTTTGTATTGCCATAAAACGGTATAGTCGCTGGGGATAGTTGTACTGAGTGTATAGGTTTGCGGAATGTCTGAACAAGCCGATGCTGTGATGGTTGAACTTGAACTGCTGAAGCTGGCTTCTATAACCGGCCCATACGGTCTGAAAACAATATCATCAATAGCAAGGTCATTGGCAGGGGCGCCGCCGGCACTGTTGTTGATCATCTTGATCACCACATCACCAACACCTGCGGGCAGTGTGAAGTTAAATGACTCCTGCACCCATTGGTAATTGCTGCTGGTACGGGCAATGGTACCGGTATTGAAGCTTTGGATAATTGTGCCGTCGGTTTTTTCAATAGCGAAAGTGATATTTGGCGGGCTGATATCATTGCTCCTTAACAAATTTACCACCCAGGCCGAAAACTGGTAGGTGGTATTGGAACATAAACCAGTAATGGTACGCTTATAAAAATAATCGGTTTTGGATACGCTGGCATTTACCACCATCATATAGCCGCCTGTGTTACCTGTATGGTCTGTAGCCGACCACCAAACATTACCTGCACCCGCAGTAGTATTTTCAATGGTATAAGAGCCGTCACTCGGGAAATTGGCACTGCTGTAGGTATAGCTCGTCGAGCCCGAATCGGCAGGCAATGCACCCGAATGTGTTGAGCTGCCCGAGCCAAAGGTAATGCTCACCACAGGGTCGCCAAGGCTTTGAGCATTTGTTTTACGAACTAATAAAATGAGAAAAAAGCTGATTAGGGGGAGTAACTTTTTTGCTTCCAACGGAATACTGTTTTTAAAAAAGCGCCTGTATGTACTACTAACACACAGACGCTACTATCGCAACTATTATGAAAAGGGGTACTAATAAACCATTTATGGGGTTATAATTGGTTTATGGTATAAATATGCGGGCAAAGCCGGTTTTCATCAATAATGTATCGATGAATAGCCGTTTTGTATGGGCGAATGTAAAAAGGATTGGAAAAGAGGTTAGAATGTCCGTAAATAACCAGGCAATCAGTACCTGATCCGTTTGGATAATCTTAAACAGGGCAGCTCAACCAGGCGGTAAAACAGGTAAGCAAAACTGATGCTCACAACTATGCCCGTTAGAAATTCAAGCGCCCTAAATGCAAATGTTTTTGGCAGGTGCATACCCATAAAAGCTACAAGACTGCTCCCAACAACATCATGGGTAAGGTATAGCGAGAAAGAGATTTTGGAAAAAAACGCAATAACCGGGTAGCGCTTTAAAGGCAGTATTAAAAAGGCAAGGGCCAAAAGGCCGGCAGTCATAGGAAGCCATCCTGCGCTATATAAACCAATAGCAGTTACGGCTACGCCATATATCAAAACTTCAGTTAACCCTCTTTTACCTGTTAGGTGCAGGTAATATAATATCCCAAGAGCAAAAAACGGAAAAACGTTTAACAGCGTTGATCCGGGTACGGGTATAAATAAAGGCAGTAAACAAATCAGGGGCAGCGAGATGGCGCCCCACTTTTTTATAATGATTGGAAAGAAAACGCCGATGAACAGGTAATATTGAAACTCAATCCCCAGCGTCCAGTAAACCGGGTTCAGGTATGGGCGGCCAGTAAAATTGTTGATATAAGCTAAGTGGGTTAATATGTTACTGACATCAGGCCGGTAATTTGCGTTTAATAAATACCCGGCCAAAATGGTCAATAATATGGAGGCTATGTAAGGGGGCTCAATGCGCGTTATTCTTTTTAAAATGTATTTGGGGTACAAGGCCCAGCTATAATTTTCAGGAATAGCCCAGCAAATGATAAAGCCGGACAACAGGAAAAACATCTGCACGCCCAGCCAGCCATAGCGTAAGCCGGGCAATGATTTACCGCCAAGATGAAACAAAGCAACTGCCAATGAAGCTATTGCCCTGATATAATCAACCTGCTGGATATGTTGTTTGGTCTTACTATCTGCTAAAGTCATTTATATAAAGCTAAAAAGCGGAATGCACAAAACTTGAAGCCAATTGATTAATTGTTATTGATAAACCGATCATGAGAGTTGCTAAGATAATAGCGTTCATTTTATTTCTGTTTTGACCAGTTGCGTGCAAAATCATTATAGGTTTCGCTTACCGGTAGCTCAATGTTTGTAAGTTGTACTTTACGGTTTTGAATAGAGCGGATCTTGTTAACAGGTACGATATAACTGCGGTGGATGCGCTGAAACTTGGTTGAAGGCAGTTTTTCCAAAACCTTTTTCATCGGCATCAGCGTAAGGATAGTTTTATCATTGGTAATATGGATCTTGATATAATCCTCCATACTTTCAATATACTCGATAGTGCTTAAGTCTATTTTAACCATGCGGTATTCGGAATATACATACAGGCTTTCGTCGGTCTCTTCGGTAGCGGGCTTGTTTCGGTATTTATAGTAATCAACTGCCTTTTCAACAGCTTTGGTAAAGCGTTTAATATCTATCGGTTTTAAAATATAATCAAGCGCTTCCAGTTCAAATCCCTCAAAAGCAAAGTTTTTATAGGCGGTAGTAAATATTACCATGGGTTTTGCCTGCAAAGAGCGTACAAGGTCAATCCCGGTAATATCCGGCATGTTAATATCAACAAAAAGCAGGTCTATTGGAGTATTCTTTAAAAATTCGGCGCCGGATATGGCATCTTCAAAAGTATTAACCATTTGCAGCGCAGGGAAGCGCGATACATATTCGCTTATCAGCGTTAAGGCCAGCGGTTCATCATCAATGGCTATACATTTAAGCACCATAATTTAAGTTTGTAAAGTAAGTTGAACAATATACTCATTATTCAGGCTGCTTATATTTAACAGATGCTTGCCGGGATATAAATGTTCCAGTCGCTGTTTGGTGTTGTTTATGCCAATGCCGGTGCGCTGGTACTCACTTTTCTGCACGCCAAAGATCCGGTTTTTTGAATAAAATGAAATATCGGGCTCGTGAATATTAATCCTGATATCTATAGCAGAAGGTTCGCGCTTGCTTACGCCATACTTAAAAACATTTTCAATAAAGGTCATCATTATGAGGGGAGCAATTTTTTTTCTGTCGATTTCTCCCACGACTTCAAAGTTTACGATAGTGTTTTTGCCGATGCGAAGGCGCTGCAGCTCAATATAATCGCTGATGCAATCAATTTCGCTTTGCAGCGGCACAAAATCTTCGCTAACATCATCAGTAACATAGCGCATAATGTTCGAGAGCTTCATGATGCTATCAGCTGCCTTATCATCTTTAATAGCAGCAAGCGTGTAAATATTATTGAGTGTATTGAACAGGAAATGTGGGTTGATCTGCGCTTTCAGGAATGATAGTTCGGCGCTGGTTTTATCGGCTTCGGCCCGGGCAGCACGCTGTTCGGTAAGCTGCCATTGCTGCACCGTTTTTATGGCTGTGCTTAATGCCATGATCATCAGGAAAATAAACAGGCTGGTACTATCAAAGGGCTTCATCGGCCTGGTACGGGGTCCGAAACCACTTCTTCGCTCCAATGAGTCTGGATGAAAATATGGAGGATTGTCAAACCGGCGCTGCGTATCAGGGCCCTTATCGCCTAAGCGAGGCCTGTCAAATAGCGGCGGACCGGGCATCATCATCCCGTTGTGCATTCTCCGGCCTTCGGAACTGCGTAGCAAGCTGTCGAACGGGTGAAGCATATAAACGCAGGCTAATAAAACAATACAAATGATGCTATAAATCGCATATCGCTTTTTTAAAAAGAACTGAGGAATAAACAGGTAGGCGTTGCTATAAAAAAGGGAGATATAGGTGATACAAAATACCAAGTAAGCAGGTTTTTGCAAAAAAGAAACGATAGAGGTATTGTACTGGCCCCGGGTATTTAAAAAAACCAGCGGAAAGGCCATGAACAGCAACCAGCCGGCAATATGTATAACAACCGAAAATACTTTAAAACGCGACATGATGTAAATGTAAGTAGGAAAGTCGAAAGTCTGTAGTTCTAAGCCTTAAGTTAAGGGGTCATAAAAATTGATGACTTTCGACTTAGGACTTAAAACTTACCCATGAATAGTTTCGCCCTTACCATAGTTCTGAATTACCCGGGCTTCATACTCCAGGAATTGTTTCCATCGGGCCTCAACATCAATTTCTTCGGCGTATTTTTTGGCCAGGCGAATAAACATGGAGTAATGGGTTGCTTCGCTTACCATTAGCTCATGGTAAAAGGTGGCCAGCTGTTCATCATTAATATTTTCGGACAGCACTTTAAAGCGTTCACAGCTCCTGGCCTCTATCATGGCCGAAAACAGCAGTCTGTCAATCAACTGGGCTTCGCGGCCCCCGCCTGTGATAATAAATTTTCTGAGCTCGTTCACATAGTTATCCTTACGCTCGCGACCGAGGATATAACCACGTTCAATAATAATATCATGTACGCGTTTAAAATGATCCATTTCTTCCTGTACCAGCAGGGCCATTTCCTGTACCAATTCGCTCAGGTTTGGGTTTTGAACAATAAGGGTAATAGCATTGCTGGCCGCCTTTTGTTCACAAAAAGCATGATCGGTCAAAATTTCTTCAATATTGCTCTCAACCACATTTTTAACCCAAAGCGGATCGGTAGGCAACTGCAGTTTTAAAATAGTTTTCTCGCTCACGATACAAAGATAGTTTTTGGAGGTGAAAGGTTAAAGGCGAAAGGTAAAAGGTATTTTTACCGTGGAGATTAAAAAATGAAGGCCATCCTTGTGGGATAGCCTTCGTTAATAGCATTTGGCCCAGGCATGGGTACCGGTTCCCGTGCTCGGCACATGGTAAACACCTGATGTATGTTTTGTTGCGGTGATTTTGGAATGTGCCGCCAGATAATTTTTGGTATTGCCGTCTTTATTCAAAACAACTTGCTGCAGATCGTGCGATTTATCTTTGAAACATGCAGACAGTAAAAAATAATAGTGCAAACAATAACAGCAGTGTTTTCTGTAGTGTTAGTTAAATCAACTAAAACTAAGCAGATCAATTGTAAATACCAAAACCGAATTTGCGGGGATGCTTCCGGCTGCACTGTTGCCGTAGCCTTCTCTTGAGGGGATCACCAAAATAATCCGACCGCCGGTTTTGACATACGGCAGGCCCGATTGCCAACCCTTGATAAGACCCTGCAGGCTTTGGTTGATGGTGCCGGAATCAAATGTAGTTCCATCTAATAGTTTGCCGGTATAGGTTACTTTAACGGTCGATTTAATGGTTGGATTTGCACCGGTGCCCTGGGTTACTATCTTGTAATAAACACCAGAGCCATCGGCAGTGGCATGAAAGGCAGTATCGGTACCGATGTAAGCTTTAATGGCTGCATCATCTGCAGCTGCCTGTTTTGCAGCGTCGAATTTGTCTTTTGAGCATGAGGTGAAGATCACCAATGGGGCGAATACGAATAATAAGAATTTCTTCATGTAGTTAAGGGTTCTGTTGAAATTAATTTCACAGGTAAAAGTAACAAAACGAAACACTCCCCTGCCATCACTCGTTCCTCCGCGCCCCCTCTCAAAACTATCGTGTGTACACATCGTTTAATTTTATCACAACTAAAAAAACGTTGTGATACAACGAACCCGTGGGGAACTGCGCGCCGGAGGTGAGGAAAAATCTCCTAAAAGCGGACATTCGGCCATGCAAATCGTATAGGAGATTTCTCCTTGCGCATCAATTTCCCTGCGCTTGCTCGTTCGTATGACATTTGTACATACAGTAGCTCTCGAGAGGGGATTTTAACATTTCTTTTACCCTCTTTGCGGTGCAGAGGGAGAGAGGTGGCCCAGCCAAGCGCAGACCGGGCAAGTAAACCATGCGATTGATCTAAAATGCCGTTTAAAATTCATTTAAGCCGCCTCATCCTTAGTATTCCGCACCAGGCTGATACCCGTTGTGAAAAATATTAACGAGATGATACCTATTACCACCATGGTGGTTACTTGTGCGCTATGGTTTATGATAGCTACACCGGTATAAATAAGGCCAACTATACCAAGCACGCTCAATATAGCTCCGAAAGTTCGTTTTAAGTTCATGACAGGTGTGTTGTGTTTTATAAGCATTTTTTAAAAAACAAATAACACACCAATAATTAATGTTACATTTATTTTAAACATAATAAACCAAACCATGCCCGAATCATTTGGATCATTGATAACAATCATCATTTTTGTTGTTGTCCTAATTACCATTTTCACCTCGTTTGTGTCTGTAAAACAGGGCACAATAGTTGTAATAACCGTGTTTGGCAAGTACCGCCGCATCCTTACACCGGGATTAAATTTTAAGATCCCCTTTATCGAAAACATCTATTCTAAAATCTCTATCCAAAACCGTTCTGTTGAGCTGGAGTTCCAGGCGGTAACTTACGACCAGGCCAATGTTTACTTCAAAGCTATGCTGCTATACTCGGTACTGGATCAGCAGGAAGAAACCATCAAGAACGTAGCCTTTAAATTTGTTGACGAACGTAACCTGATGCAGGCCCTCATTCGTACGGTTGAAGGTTCCATCCGTGCCTTTGTGGCTACCAAGCGCCAGAGCGAAGTATTGATATTACGCCGCGATATTGTTGAACATGTAAAAGAACAGCTGGATGTGATACTGGAAGGCTGGGGCTACCACCTTCAGGACCTCCAATTGAACGATATCACTTTTGACGAGGTGATCATGAAATCAATGAGCCAGGTAGTGGCATCAAACAACCTGAAAGCCGCCGCCGAAAACGAAGGCCAGGCCCTGCTCATCACCAAAACCAAAGCTGCCGAGGCCGAGGGTAACGCCATTAAAATTTCGGCACAGGCCGAGCGTGAGGCAGCTCAGCTACGCGGCCAGGGTATTGCGCTGTTCCGCGAGGAGGTTGCCCGCGGTATGACCGTAGCCGCCAAAGAAATGGCCGAAGCCAATATGGATACCTCGGTAATATTATTCACCATGTGGACAGAATCTATCAAACACTTCTCCGAAAACTCAAAGGGGAATGTTATTTTCCTTGATGGCTCAACCGATCAGATGCAACATACGTTAAAAGAAATGATGGCCTTAAACCTTTTACATACCGACAACGTCAAAAAGTAAAAGTATAAAACCGCCATTTTTTTAAATGAAAAGAAATATAGTGAAAGGGATCGGTCTTACGGCCATGTGTTTTTTAGCGATGATCACGCCGGCTTCGGCGCAATCATTTCATCAGCTTACCGCCAATGATTTTTGGGGAACGCCGCGGGCTAATGCCGGCGGCGTTGTAGCTTATACCAATTGTACTATCGATTACCGCTACCAGGCCCGGCGCGAGCAGGGGGGCTACCGGCTTAATTTCAACATCAGGCTGATCCTTAATAACAATAAATCATGGCTTGATAAAAGCCGGGTTAGCACCCCCCAGGAACTCAGCGAAGTATTGAAACATGAGCAAGGGCATTACACCATTGCCTTTTTGGAGCAACAGGAGCTATTGCGAACAGTGAGCCAAACCCGCTTCAGTAATAATTATAATTACGAGGCTATGGCCATCTTTAACCGTATCGACGCCAAGTATAAACAGCTTAATGCTGATTATGACGAGGATACCGCGCACATGACCGACCGTAAGCAACAACATAGCTGGGATCTGTATTTTCAACAAAAGCTTAAGTTTTTGCCGGAGGATACGGAGAGTTAGTTTTTTTTCATTGCATGTTCAGGCGTCCTTCGCTTGAACATGTTATTTTCGCTACCGCAGGCCCAGCGCAATTAATTCATAAAATAATAATCACGTCCAGGGTTTTTTAAGCTTACAACTAAAAACTAACTAACAAATGAATATTATATATGTAGTTGCAGGCTCTGCGGTAGCAATTTATGGTGCATGGCTGGCCTATGTTAAAGGACGAAATATTTTAAACAGACGAGAAAGCATTTTAGGGTCAGACATCAAATTGCTTATAATTGGTATAGCTTGTGTAGTGTCTGGAGTTATAGTGGTTCTTCAACAAATGGTTAAGTAATGTATTTAATTACCTCATGATATCTGTTGGGGTACACTCGGCACGCGTGCACCAGCGTATGTAAAAAACCTTCTGCTGGCGCACGTGAGCATTTGAGTTTAAGCCCGGACGCTTGAGCCTACCACAACACTTTGCAGCAAGCCTGCATCCCACCTATATTTGCTTTCACCTGGCATGACTGAGCAATCACCCAATATTCACCGTAAAATTATCCATATTGATATGGATGCTTTTTACGCGTCGGTTGAGCAGCGGGATTTTCCGGAATACCGGGGCAAACCTTTGGTAGTTGGCGGATTACCTGAAGGGCGTGGAGGCGTGGTAGCTACCGCCAGTTATGAGGCCCGGAAGTTCGGGATCCGTTCGGCCATGTCATCGAAAAAAGCATTACAACTTTGTCCGCATGTTATGTTTGTACGGCCCCGGTTTAATGTTTACCGCGAGGTATCACAGCATATCCGGGAAATTTTCAGTCGTTATACCGATCTGATCGAACCCCTCTCACTTGATGAAGCTTACCTTGATGTAACCAACGATAAGCAGGACATAGGCTCGGCCATTGAGATAGCCAAGCTCATTAAGCAGGCTATTAAGGACGAACTACAACTCACTGCATCGGCAGGTGTGTCTATCAATAAATTTGTAGCTAAAATTGCCTCCGATATCAACAAGCCCGATGGCCTCAAATTTATCGGCCCCTCAAGCATCGAGAACTTTATGGAGCAGCTGCCTGTCGAAAAGTTTTTTGGCGTGGGTAAGGTAACCGCTCAAAAAATGAAGCAAATGGGCCTGCACACCGGAGCCGATTTGAAAAAGCTTGAAGAAAGTGAACTTACCCGTCACTTTGGTAAAGTAGGGCGATTTTATTACCAGATAGTGCGCGGTATTGATAATCGGGAAGTGCAGCCCCATCGTGAAACCAAATCCCTGGGTGCTGAAGATACTTTTGCTTATGATTTGACCACACTCGAAGAAATGGAGGCCGAACTGGATAAAATAGCGGTCACAGTACATAACCGTCTACTGAAATATGAATTGAAAGGCCGCACCATCACCCTCAAGGTAAAATATCACGATTTTAAACAGATTACCAGAAATCAATCATTCACAACCCCGGTAAACGACCTGGAAACGATCAGCAACACGGCTAAACAATTGATGGCGGCAACTGGCGTTGATGACGTAAAAGTGCGATTATTGGGCATCTCACTTTCGAACTTTGGTGAATTGCAGGTTAAGCAACGGGATGACAAAGAGCTTGGGCCGGGAGATCAGTTGGAATTGGAGTTGTGAATAATTAGGTGAGTTAAAAATACAGGTAATATTTTAACAGAGGTTTATGCTATCACCCAATTTCTACTAAAGCTTTTTCATTGCATCTATATTGACTTTGTAGGTTTCTGATTTCAGATATTTAATCCACTTTCTTAATACTATCAGATTAGAAGCTTGATTTTGTATGAGGTCAGTAAATAATCTCTTGAATCTCTGATCATTCTTGCTGGTTGTCGACTTTGATATTTTCGTGAGTTTGAGTAATTCAGACGGGAGATCATAATGGGCTATATCAATGCCCACATCCGTCGCTTCGTTAAGTATAAATTGTTCAATAGCCGGACTTATCTGGATTATGTAATGCGGCCTGTTTTTATGTTTATGTAAGAAAATAGGATCGCGATCAATTACCAAATCAAACTCCTTTAAATAATCGACTTGCTTTTTGTCCTTGTCAATAAGGCCAACCGAAAAATCATCCTTAAACTTTTCCTTCATCACTTTAGTTACCGTACCACAGCCTTTTTGATGATTATATTGTTTTTGCGGAGGTACAAGTGTTTCCAGCAAATTAGTATCTACAAAGCATTCGGGGATAAAGCAAATGTCCATTAGATATAATAACTTTCGCTGTTGGTAAAGAGGTCGACCCCATTTTGATAAATTTCGTGGAGTTGTTTATCTGTCAGCCTCACGACTTTAGTTTCGTGACGCTCATAATCAACCAGATAAACAGAAAGATCTTCTATGGCATTCTCAAGAAAATCATTAAGGATGAACGGACTATGAGTAGCAATAAAATATTGATTACTCTGATTGTAAATCATTTCCTGCGTAATCTTCGCTATATAAGGTGGAAATGAATGAGCCTCTGGTTCCTCAAAAAGCAATACTGAATTTGTGCTGCTTGCAATAGCCGTTTTGAAAAATATCATTCGCTGAAGGGTATCAGCCACTGAATTATATGGTATCAGGAAGATATCCTTACTCCGTTTATTATTTTGTAAAATTTTTAACTGCTCGCTCGCGCGGTCAAATACTAAAGATAGCCCATATTCCTCAAACCAACCGGAGATTTCGGTACGCAGATCTTCATTCTGTTCAATAACATTCAATAGGTTGTAACCGTAGGGGGGAATTAATGTTCTGGCTGTACCTTTATGATAAGTTGTATTTGGGTTGAAAATATAACGCCTGATACTCGCAGGCGCGATGTTACTTAACTTAGAGGGTTTAACATTGGAATTGTCGTCAATCTTGAGCCTTATTGAATAAGTCGGTGCATCTAATGAAATTTCTAAACCAGATTCACGATCATAAAAAACCTGTGCAACATTGCGTCCTGTATCCACAATAGCCGGATCTCCGGTATTGCCACGATAAAATATTTCAGGCTCTGATTCGTAACGAACCAGGTTGGTGAAGGATTTTGCACCTGAAACGCGAAGAAATGGTGTAGTGAAAAGTGAAAGCGCTTCAATGATATTAGACTTACCAACATTAGGGCGGCCTATAAAAAGATTAATGCGTCTACAGTCACTAATCTTAAGAGACTTGATCGACTTGAAATTCTTAATCTGTATATCGTTTATTTCCGCCATAAATAAGTGAGGATACTTCTTATTAATGTAAATATAAGACAGTTTTTATCAATCCTGCTTCAAAACTTCATGGTTCTGTCTAATTCACCATCCTCCCCGCAATATCCACCGAACGCGCAAAAGGGTTAAAAAACCTGTTGGCCAGTATGGCAAACTCCCGGCGGGTCACCGGCCGTTTCATATCAAATGGGGAGGCGAATTTATATTGATCTTTCCAGGCTTTTTGCATGGCAATCTCTAAAGTATGCGGATCGGTTAGCGTAGTTTCGCTGATAAACGACAACAAGTTACCTATGGTGAACACCGGGCCGGGTTTTTCCTTATTGAACCATAAAAACCCGCGGGTATAGGTTTCTTCCAGGGTTGGTTTTATTTCGGCAGTGGCCACTAATGAATCGGGCTGGAACAGCAATCGGGCGGTGTTCCCCTCTGCTTTTTGTACCCCTTTTAATAATCCGGAAGCACCTATTTGCTGGATAGCCCTAAAATATGGATCGGTTGGTTTAACGTCAGCAAAAGGCATGATCCATGCTTTAAAGTCCAGCAGTTCGCCCTGGATGATTCGCACATTTAAGTTTTGCGTTGTGGTTTTAAAAAAAGCGCAGAAAGCTGCGGTTGCCCCGGCACCCTGCCCAATAGCCATTTGTACTGATGGGTACATGGTGCTGGCATTTATCAGGTGTGTTACCGACATGGCTTTTTCCGTTACCAGTAAATTATCCAGGTCTTTCAATACGATAGCCCCCAGCGGCACACTATAGGCAGGGAAAGGTGGATAATTAACTTTCGGAGGATTGGCATCCGTATAGTGCTGGCCCGGCGAGGCATCGCCAACAGCAATGGCTGTACGGTAAAGTTTTGATTCGCGGTTGTAAGGTTTGTACACATCATCCAGCATCATCCTCACCAATCCTTTTGTCGCGCGACCGGCCTCGCGCAGGTATGGGATGTATGGCAGGTGGTCGGGCGTGGTAAAGCCATCGTCCAAACCGAGGTTTTTGTACCCCAATTCGGTTTGCAAATAGTATATCAAGCCTAAAGTATGCAGTCGGGCTTTGGTATAAAAAGCCTCCCGGTTTTCGGGTTTTAAATTATCTGCGGTAACGAGAAACTGGTTTCCGCATTCGGCCCATTTTATCATGTATTTATCGTTGGGCAGCCTGCCATCGGTAAGCATCTGCTTAATGTTCTTCCCTTTAAGGCAAGTGTATGCAGCGGCGTCATACCCTTCGGGCCTGGGAATAGTTTTATCGGCCGAAAACCCAAAATCTTTCAAAATGGCAATCCAGGTAAGGTCCTGCAATTGTGCCGATTCATTATCAGGCGCCAGGGCCTCGTTAGTTTGCTTTTTACTCTCAAAGCCATAAACATAGGTTTCACCTGCTTTGGCAGCTACATCTCCGGTTTCGGTAGCGTCAATTACTACTTTGGCTTTTACCGTGGTTGTTTTTCCGTCGAGGGTGATACTTACATCCCAGCCGGTGCCGTCTTTTTTAATGCCTGTAAATGGGGCGTTTAATTTTACGGTTAGATTTTTCACCGTATCGGTTATTTTTTTGAGAATGGCCGCCCCTGTATAGGGTTCAAATCTTAATACCGCGTTGTAGGCAGTATCATAGCCCGGGGTTTTGCTGTAGAAATCCCGCGCCCTGCGCCTGAATTCGCCCCAGATGCCTGTTGGTAAATTGCGGTTACCGTCAATAACGCACATCCCGCCCGATGTCATGCTGCCGCCCAGCCAGGGGCCTTGTTCAACCAGCATGGTTTTTAGCTTGCTTCGCGCACCCTGTATGGCCGCCGCTGTTCCGCTTGCGCCTCCGCCTATGACTAATATGTCGGTTTTAATGGTTTGTGCGAAGGAGAGCGTACAGTTAAAAACAAAAAGTACGACCAGTAACTTTTTTATCATCAGTTAAATTAACAATCTACAGAACGCTAAAATAGGCCAAAAGCTTGTGGTAGTATAAAATAATACCTAATTTAAATTTTTTTAACATTTATGATGACAGACGAACAAATGAAATACCCTATCGGGAAGTTTGCGCCCCCGGCTTCGTACACTGCCGAAGATATGCGCGGCTGGATTGAAGATATTGCTACCCTGC
The DNA here is from genome assembly GCF_034263275.1 of Mucilaginibacter sp. cycad4. NCBI lineage: Bacteria > Pseudomonadati > Bacteroidota > Sphingobacteriia > Sphingobacteriales > Sphingobacteriaceae > Mucilaginibacter > Mucilaginibacter sp. cycad4. The sequence continues at coordinate 6,222,013 of NZ_CP139559.1, forward strand.
CGGGGAAGTTGCGTCATGCAATTGCCGGCCTTAATTACCAGGAACTGGATACCCCATACCGTACAGGCGGCTGGACACTGCGCCAGGTGATCCATCATTTGGCCGATAGCCACATGAATTCCATTACCCGCTTTAAGCTTGCCCTTACCGAAAATAACCCAACCATAAAGCCATATGAGGAGGCCGACTGGGCGCTGCTGCCCGATTACCGCCTGCCGGTTGAGCCATCATTAAAAATGCTGGAAGGCATCCATCAGCATTTTGTGGCCCTGTTTGAAAGTTTCACCGAAAACGAATGGGCGCGTACTTTTGTACACCCGGCATCAGGCGAAACCGTATCGCTAAAAAAAGGACTGGCCCTGTATGCGTGGCACAGCAATCACCATTTGGCGCATGTGACCGAAACGGTGAAAAGGTTTGTTAAAGTTTAGTTTTGAGGTGAAAGGATAAAGGTAAAAGGCGAAAGGTTGCCTCCTGTGTTCCCTCAGGGTCTCTCGCAGAGAGCCTTGAGGTTTACCGCGTTCTAATATCTGCCAAGTGAATTTGAACAGCGAATCCGCATGGCGTATACCTCAGGGTCCTCTGAGAGAGACCCTGAGGGGACGTTAAATTTGAATACAATTTGTCCGTGTCTTTTTTAAAAATGTCATTTCGAACGAACCTCGGGCGGGATTAAGCGGCGGAGGTGAGGAGAAATCTTCTACAAGCAGCCATCCCGTTATGCATGGCGTATAAGATTATGTCCCCTCAGGGTCTCTCGCAGAGGACCCTGAGGATCACCGCGTTCTAAATATCTGTCAAGTAAATTTGAACAGTGAATCTGCATGGCGCATACATCAGGGTAAATTAATCGCAGAAACACACCCCTGCAGCCGCACTTCCCATCGCGCCCCTCTCGAGAGGGGAATTTAATATTTTCAATGAAAACTAATCCCTCAATGCCAAACCTTCTTTTCATCTGCAGTAAAAACCAGTGGCGCAGCCCTACAGCCGATGCTTTATTCAGGAACCATCCTGTGCATAAAGCTTCTTCGGCAGGTACAAGTGATAAAGCGCGGGTTAGGGTAAATCAAAAAATGATTGACCGTGCCGATGTGATCTTTGTAATGGAGCAAAAGCATAAAGAAATACTGAAACAACGCTTCAGCATAAATGGCAAAACACTTATTGTGCTTGATATTGAAGATAATTATCAGTTCAATGATCCCGAACTGATAGCTATTTTAAGAAATGAGTTGAACGAATATCTTTAATCAATCGATTCAAAGGTTAACAGCGAATGCTGCCCTGCTGTGTGGATGTCCCGCCAAACCTGGTTAATTTCCGTATCAGGATTCGCAGCCGATAATCCACAATAAGTATAAAGTTTATCGACAGCCTCCCGCGAAACTTTGGCCAGCTTACGGCTCATCAAACTTACTTCCTGCAAGCCATTATTATCTGCCGATTCAAAGTTATTCCATGAGTTATCAACAGCATTATAAAATGCTGCTCGCGTTTCGTTAAGTAAAATAGTATGATCGGCCAGTAATTGTTTGATGTATACTTTTTGAGGCCCGGTTAAGCGTGGGTTTTTCATCCGTTCATCAAAGGCAGGTCCGCAAAGGTCAAGAAAATGAACCGCCAGGCCCGAAAGGTTAGCTGCTAATGTTGCTTCGGCTAACTGCAAAAACGGATAGCGGTACAACGGTTCGTTTACAACCGTATACTGCGGATCAATCTTAAAACATCGGTTTTTATCAACATACAGGTCTTTTACCTCATAGGCATCGCTCCCCGTGGCCATCATGCCTACATATTTCCATGCCGGGAAAACGCGCACATCTTTCTTATCAAAAATAAAGGGTAGCATCAGCGGCTCGCCTTCGTCATTCAAAACAGTTTGCTCTCCCTTTTTAATGATACAGTTTGCGGTGATATGTGTTGCGTGGTGCGCACCGCTGGCATATTTCCAGGTGCCATTGATAATATAGCCATCGCCATTGATCGTAGCTGTCCCGGTTGATGCCCCGCTGCCGGCCAGGCACAATTGCGGATTGGTCATGATTTCCGATGCCAATCCAGCATCAAGGAAACCGCCAAACCAGCCTGCGCCGCTGCACAAGGTTACTACCCAACCGAGACTGCCATTGGCCCAGGCCAGGCTTTCTTCCAACCGAACCATCTGCGGCAGGGCCAATTGCAAGCCGGAATAAACCTGCGGCACTAAAAATTTAAACCAGCCCTGCTCATAAATAAGTGCCAGCTGACGGGGTTGCAGCTTGCCTGCCTGTTCGGCTTCAGGAGCCGCGCCCCGGATGATATCAACCCATTCGGGTTTTAAGTTTTGTGATGGATGCATGAAATATTTTTTTAGCTTAAAGCCGAAAGCAAAAGGCCGAAAGCGTAATTGGCAATCCCCAATTGCCACCGGGAATAACAAAAAATACTGACAGTATTTTGTCAGTGTTCAATTTTTGAAAAACGGGTGTTCAATGCTTTGACCTCCTAAATATATAAGACACTGATTATCAATGCAAAATTGTTCAATTCGATTAAAGTCGTATTTTGATCATTTTGTAAAATGTTGATTATCAATAGTGTTTATTTTTCAAAAAACGCCAGTGTGTTTACACTTTTAAAATTGAACACCTGATACAGCCTGGTTATTGAATGTTTTCCTAACTTCTAATCTCCAACCACCAACCGCTCGGCCTCCACCTGTCTTTTCCACTCAAAGTATCCCCATATAGCCACAATGAACAGGAAAATAGTAAGCATCCCAAACATGGGCAGCTTTTTGTAAAACAGCAGCGGTACGGCAAAAAAGTTAGAGATATTCAAAAAGATCCAGTTCTCCATTTTGCGGCGGGCCAGCAGCCACATGCCCGCCCATGCCGTTGAAGATACCAAAGCATCCCATCCGGGCACGTTTGATGGTGTAAAATATTTAGCAGGCAGGTTTTTGATCGTGTAGTAAAAAACCACCCAGCCTGCAATGCTTATGGCTAAACTTATTACCCATTCGTTTTTGGTAGAGTAGGTTATTTTTACCGGCGGCTCGTTGCGTTTTTTCACCCAATAGATCCAGCCGTAAACGCTCATAACTATATAATATCCGTTCAATACCGATTCGGCATACAGGTGCACATCCATTAGCAGGTATATGGATATGGCCGTACCCAGGATACCTGCCGGGTACAGCCATATGTTATTTACACGGGCCAGTAATACTTCAGTAACGCCCAGCGCAACGGCAAGCCATTGCAGCCAGGTAGTTTCCTTTATTTGTTCAATGAACAACTGTATTAAGTGTTGTATATCCAATTTTTAAATTCGTGAAATTCGATCCAATTCGTAAAATTAGTGTTCATTTAAAATCCCAAGCTCAACGATGCCATAAAGTTTCGCGGTGCTTGTGGGAAAAAGTAGTTATAATTTACCAGGTGCCCGCCCTCGATATCCGGATAGGTAGCACCGTTGTTCTCGTACTTCTCGCTGAAGATATTATTAACCTGCAGGCCTACCCCAATGTTTTTAACCGAACGGATGCTGAAGGTATACCTTAGTCTTACATCATTCACAAAAAAGCTGTTCAATTGGCGGTTGGCGGCATAAGGATTAGCGGCATTATCGGGTGCTATGCCAAAACCTTCGGGGTTGCGGTTCATGGTATTATCCAGGTATTGCTTACCTACATACTTGCTGATGAAAGCAATTTCTCCGCCTTTAACAGGGCTGTAACTAACCACGCTTGAACCTGTAAGTGACGGCGAATAGGCGATATCAGTTTTGGCAAATGTTTCCTCAACCAGCGTACCGTTGTCGTAGTTGGAGAAGAACTGCTGATAGTTTTTGATCTTATTGGTGCTAAGGGTTGCCGTAACGCTCCAGTTTAGTTGATTGGTAATTTTTACTTTTCCGCTAAGCTCCAAACCTGCGCGGTAGCTGTCCTTTACGTTGGTGCGCACCGGGCTGCCTACATCATTCAGCGAACCGGTTAATACCAATTGATTTTTATACAACATATAGAAACCATTCAGCTCTCCGCTGAAAACAGATGAACTGAAACGATAACCGGCCTCAAAATCTTTCAGGTTTTCGGATTTAGGACGGTTTTGCGGAGGCGAGTCGACATAGTCATCGCGGTTAGGCTCATGGTTACCTACCGCGAAAGAGGCATATACATTGCTGTGTTCATTAAACTGGTAAGTAACGCCGGCTTTAGGGTTAAAGAAATTTAACTGCGCTGTTTGCTGCGCATTATTCAGGTTTTTATCGATGCCGTAGAACGAATAGTTTATATGGCGGTATTGCATATCGGCGTACAATAAAAACTGATCTACGTGCCACTCGGCACGGCCAAAAATGTTGAAATCTTTCTTTTTGGCGTTATCGCGGTAATACTCATAATTGGGGCCAACACCAATGCTTTCTTCGCTGGAAATGATATTGCCATAATGTGCGCCTTTATATTCATTGTAAGCGCCGCCGAGGTTCAGGTTCAATTTTGTAGTGGGCTGATATTTTAATGCATAGGTTACCCCGTAAAAATCATTATTAAGCCACAGGCGGCGAACAAGATTAGTGGTTGAAATAGTATCGGTACCATAAATAACAGGTGATAAACCATAATTACTTACCGCATCCCCTTTCCTGTACTCTTCGTAATAACCTTCGCCATGAGTATAATGCAGGGCCCCGCTGAACGACAGTTTATCCGAAAACTTTTTATCATACAATAATTGATAATGGTTTTGCAGGTAATCGTCAACCTGGTCTTTGTAGAATGCCCCATTGCCCATATCACCAAGTTCGTTATACGTACGGTTATCCGGACGGGTATCATCGCCTATTACATAATCTGCCACACCGTTCCAGGCCTGGTAAGTACGCTCATGGCCCGAAAATACATTAAGCCGTAAGGTGCTGTTATCACCATAATAGGCACCACTTACAAAAAATGATTTCAGACGGGACGATGCACGGGCGATATACCCATCAGACCGGATCCGCGACAACCGGCCATCGATACTGAACCTGCCGCCAAGCAGACCAGTCCCTACGCTTACGGTATTTTTTAATGAACCATATGAACCTGCCGAATTATCAAGCTGGGCATAAGCGGTATCCCTGCGGGTAGCGGTTTGTACGTTGATACTACCGCCAAAGGCGCCTGCACCATTGGTTGAGGTACCTACACCACGCTGGATTTGCAGGGTATTGATAGATGATGCAAAATCGGGCAGATCGACAAAGTAGGATCCCTGGCTTTCAGCGTCATTTAGGGGGATGCCGTTAACGGTTACGTTAATGCGCGATGCATCCGACCCACGAATGCGGATACCGGTATAGCCAATACCTGTGCCGGCATCAGAGTTGATCACTACCGATGGTGTTTGGTTAAGCAGGTAAGGCAAATCCTGGCCGAAATTGTTTTTTTCGAGATCCTTTTTGCTGAGGTTGGTAAACGCCGTAGGCGAGTTTTTGCCAGCACGGGTGGCAGTTACCGTAACTTCATCGGCGGTTAAAGTACCTGGGCCTAATGTAAAATCAAGGATTTTATCAACGCTGATAGCTGTAGTTACCGTTACCTGCTTATAACCTACATAGCTGATTTTTAGCGTGTAATTGCCTTTTTTAAGGTTGTTAAAGCTATACTTGCCGGCAGCATCGGTAACTGTACTTTGTTGCAGGTTTAAAATAGAAATAGTTGCGCCAGGCAATGCTTCGCCGGATTGATTGCTCACTTTTCCTGAAATGGAAAGCTGGGCCGATGCCATGACAGGCAGCAGCAGGGCCATAATAGCCACGAATAAATTTTTCAAAATGTTGTAAAACAAAAATTGAGTTAATCCATCTGCACGTCAGGGTAAAGCGGCAGTACACTTAACTTATTTACCTTTCCCTACGCCGGCATTATCCGGATCAGGTGTGGGGGAAAGTCTTTAGTCGAAAGTGTTAAGTCAGAAGTCGTGATTGACTTTGAACTTAAAACTTAGTACTTCTAACTTACCTCCTGGGTATGATCTCAGCCTGTCTTTCAGTTTGGTAAAACAACACGTGGTTTGTTTTGCAACCAAAGCAAGGCACCCCTTGAGAATTATATTGAAGCAAAGATATGTTTTGATTTCGGATTTAGTACGTGGGATTTCGAAATTGTGAAGATTATCGTTTCTTTTTAATAAAGTCACTATTAAAATGAGCAAAAACTTATTAAGCTCGTAAAGGTGCAAACACACTGTGCTTGTTGTATTTTTATTTGTGTATAAACGCCTTGGCAAGAATTTGCTATGTTGAAATGTTGCAAATCTGCCAATGGCAAAAACTGTTTTTACAGGCTTTATTGGCTTTTAAATTAACATGTTACTAAATTCGAAATCGAAAATCTGAAATCCGAAATCAAAAACCTACTTTTGCAGACTTTTATAAAACATTGCTATGCTTAGAACTCATACCTGCGGCGAATTAAATATCAGCCATTTAGGCCAAACCGTTACTTTATGCGGTTGGGTACAAAAATCGCGCGATTTGGGCGGTACCACTTTTATCGACGTGCGCGACCGTTATGGTTTAACCCAATTGATATTTAACACAGATAGCGACGCCTCCCTGCGCGAAAAAAGCCGCGGGCTTGGTCGTGAGTTTGTGATCAAAGTTACCGGTGATGTAATTGAGCGCACAAGCAAAAACACCAGGATCCCTACCGGCGAAATTGAAATTGTTGTTGCTGATATCGAGGTGCTTAATGCGGCAAAGTTACCGCCGTTTCTGATTGAGGATGAAACAGATGGCGGCGAGGAACTTCGCGCCAAATACCGTTACCTCGATCTTCGTCGTAACCCAATCCGCAATAACCTGGTGCTTCGCCACAAAATGGCGCAGGAAGTGCGTAAATATTTAGATAAACTTGACTTTATCGAGGTAGAAACCCCGGTACTGATCAAATCGACCCCTGAAGGCGCACGCGACTTTGTGGTGCCAAGCCGCATGAATGCCGGCGAGTTTTACGCCCTGCCGCAATCGCCCCAAACCTTTAAGCAATTGCTGATGGTGAGCGGCTTTGACCGTTATTTCCAGATCGTGAAATGTTTCAGGGACGAGGACTTACGTGCCGATCGCCAGCCTGAATTTACCCAGATTGACTGTGAGCTTTCGTTTGTAAGCCAGGAAGATATCCTGAATATTTTTGAAGGCCTCACCCGCCATCTGTTTAAAACGGTAAAAGGCATTGATTTAGTTGAACTGCCGCGCATGCTGTATTCAGATGCGATGCGTTTATACGGATCTGACAAACCCGACCTGCGTTTTGGGATGGAGTTTGTTGAATTGAATGATATTGTTAAAGGCAAAGGATTTAGCATTTTTGACAATGCCGAACTGGTTGTTGGTATCAATGCCAAAGGCTGCGCAAGCTATACCCGTAAACAGGTTGATGAACTGACCGAATGGTTAAAACGCCCGCAAATTGGCGTAACCGGCATGATCTATTGCCGCTACAACGAGGACGGCACCCTGAAATCATCTGTTGATAAATTTTACAGCGAAGACGAATTAACCAACTGGGCCGCTGCTTTCAATGCCGAAAAAGGCGATTTGATGCTGATCCTGGCCGGTGGTGCTGATAAAGTACGCAAACAACTGAACGAGCTGCGTTTAGAAATGGGCAACCGCTTAGGCCTGCGCGATAAAAATACTTTTGCTCCGCTTTGGGTGGTTGATTTCCCGCTGCTGGAGTGGGACGAAGAGAGTGGACGCTACCATGCTATGCACCATCCGTTCACTTCGCCAAAACCCGAGGATATTGCCATGTTGGACACCGAACCGGGTGCCGTACGCGCTAATGCATATGACCTGGTGATCAACGGTACCGAAATTGGCGGCGGCTCTATCAGGATCCATGACCGTGGCCTGCAATCGCTGATGTTCAAGCACCTTGGTTTCTCGCCGGAGGAAGCCCAAAAACAGTTTGGCTTTTTGATGGATGCTTTTGAATATGGAGCACCTCCGCATGGTGGTATCGCATTTGGTTTCGACCGTTTGGCATCGATCTTTGCCGGCTTGGATTCTATCCGCGATGTGATCGCCTTCCCTAAAAACAACTCGGGCCGCGATGTGATGATCGATTCGCCATCAACCATTGCCGAAGCACAAATGACCGAACTAAAAATAAAAACAACGGTTTAACTAACCCAAAACATAAAACTAAGCCTCCTTTATTACAAAGGGGGCTTTTATTTGGATCCCTATCATGAAAAAATATCTTTTGTTGCTAAGCGCGGTTATTATTACACTGATGATATCATGTGATAATACAGCGAAGTTAAACCGGGCTAAACAAGCTAAAACAGATGATTCACTGATCCGGGTTTACCTGAAGGCCAACCCGCAGATCAAAGTGCAGAAACATCCTTCCGGTATTTATTACCAGGTTTTATCTGAAGGTAAGGGGAGAAATCCTAACGAAAATTCGTTGGTCACTGTAAATTATACCGCAGCGTTGTTAAATGATATGGTAGTTGATAAAGCGAGCGGTTTTTCAAGCTCGTTAGACCGTTTGATTAAAGGCTGGCAAATAGGCATCCCATTGGTAAAAGAAGGCGGCACCATATTGCTCATTGTACCATCGGGCCTTGCCTATGGTGCAAATGGCGTAGGCCGGATCCCCGAAAATTCGGTAATGGTATTCACCGTCGATTTAACAGAATTTAACTAATCTTCCCAAAATAAGTTTAATTGTTGCGGCTACTACGAGCTTATCAAAGCAGAAACACCCCCCTCCGCTCCCAAGGGGGAAATCGCACAAGCTCGCGCTTTTTTCCTTAAATTATCGCGATGTCGGGGTGAGTAGATACAGCGTTCAATTCCTGCTCGTTTCCTATTTATAAATTCTCGCTTTGAATAACCGGATTAAGACTGATCACTCCGGTATCAGATATCAGCAATCCTGCATCGGGGAAATCGGTTTCGGTAAGTTGCCTGATCCGAATGGCAGCCCGGTTAAGCGTATCAAGCTCCAAACCTTTATCATGCGCCTGCCTCAACGATATGATACGTCCATTCAAAAACTCCCCCTTTTTGTTCAGCTTTACTTTTAATAATGGCGCCAGGCCGCAAACACCTGCCACACTTACTGATTTATAAGTGCAAAAGTTACCGAGACTGTAAGCGATCAGCCGGTTTTTATAAACCTCCATAGCCCGGCTCACGTGCGGGCCGTTGCCCAATATAATATCCGCACCGGCATCAACAGCATTATGGGCAAAGGCATTTACATCGCCCCGTTTTTCGCTGATGAAGGATTCCATTGCAAAAGGAATATGTTCGTAAGCTACGCCTTCGCCACCGCCATGAAACGATACAATGAGAATATCACACTGCTGTTTCAAGTCGCTAATAATGCGGGAGGCGTTCTTAAGATCAAGAATTGGTAAAGTATTGGCATTGGGGGCAAAAGCGCAAAAGCCATATTTAACGCCATTCCGTTCAAATACTGCGGAGGGGTGGCTCAGTAAGCCGCCATAATTAATCCCTATGCTATCAAGCACATGAGTGGTACTCATCCGGCCCGTATCACCAAAATCGCCTATATGGTTATTGGCCAGGCTTAGTAAGTTAAATCCTGCATCTTTAAACACACTGGCATAGGTCGTGGGCATCCTGAATAAATAAGCTTTACTTCGTCGATGTAGCTTATAATGAGCCGGATTCCCTCCGTCAAGCAAGCTGCCTTCAAGGTTGCCAAAGGTTACGTCGGCGCTCCTTAGTTCACCGGCAATAACATTAAAACTATTTTTAGCGCTATCGGGTGGGAGGGTATAATTATTGGGGTACGATGTTCCGAGCATCATATCACCAACGGCGGCAATGGATATGGATGAATCAGACTTAACAACGGCGGTGGTTGTTGTAGTGGCAGTATCCGGTTTAGGTGCAGGGGCCAGGATTTGTTTTTTATTTGGCGGATGGTTACACGCCTGTAAAAACAGCGCCAGGCAGGCTGCTGTAAGCAATAAAAATTTCATTATAAAAAAAATCCCCTCATCGGGATGAAGGGACCAAATTAGTTTATTTATTTCAAAATCGTTTAGTTCTTGCTTTCGTCTACGTCGTCGCCCATATCGTTGCTACCCGTGGATGCCGAACCTTTAAACTCATCCTTAAATGAAGCTAACAACCTGCCGCCTTTGTAAAAGAAACGGCTGTAGTAAGCATCGTCAAGGCTGCTGATAGCAACACCTCTTGATGAAGCATGAGCAAATTTATTATTACCTAAATAAATACCTACGTGCGAGATGCTGCGGCTATGGATCTTAAAGAAAACCAGGTCGCCTTCTTTTAACTCATCTTTACCAACAGGGTTAACCATGCTGAAAATATCGCGTGAGTTACGTTTAATATCAAGGTTAAAAACTTCGCTGTACAATTCTTTGGTGAAGGCTGAGCAGTCAATGCCTCTTCTCGAGCTTCCGCCAAAGTGGTAAGGGGTACCAATCCAATCGTAAACAAAGTGAAAGAGTTTCATGTTTGAGGTAGCAGATAAAGCAACTCCCATAATTTGGGAAAAGTATGCTTTACCTAAACTTTCCTGGTCGTCTTTGTTGTCATCACTGGTGCTTTGGGCACTTTTGGTTTGAGCTTGTGAAGCTACGACGCTGAAAAGTAAGGCAATAGCCAGGGCAAATTTCTTCATTTAATCAGTTTGTTTGTTGAGTTAGGACAACAAATTGTTTATTAAATCAGACACTATGTCTATCGTGCTCTACAAAACTATTTATATTTTTTAAAATTGCAAATAAATGCAGCTTATTTTTCAAAAAATATAAAAAAGAGCTTTTTATTACACATCCTTTTAATAAACAGGCTTTTGTACGCGTATTAATGTAATTTGGTTGTAATTATTTGAAGGCTTTTTTTAGTCTTTTGCGAAAAACAACGCCTTTAAAACTTCGTAAAACGATAATTTATTGCCTCCTGATGTGTTTTTTTAAGTTTTATTTCAACCCAATAGGCAATGCCAAACTTATAAACAGCTGGTTTGTTGTGTTCAAACACACTTTAAAGCCGCCAAATAAAATTTTGCAACAATTTGCTTGAGGTTTCGATATTTTGCAGGATATAATTAGATTTGCGCTTTACTCCAAAAAGGTTGTTTAATACATGAGTTCAATCGAAATAAACAAGGACACCTACCTGATGTGGTACGAACAGATGCTATTGATGCGCAGGTTCGAAGAAAAAACAGGACAGTTATACGGACAACAAAAGATCAGGGGCTTTTGCCACCTGTATATTGGGCAGGAGGCTGTTTTAGCCGGAGCCATGTCTGTAATTAAACCTGAAGACAGTATGATCACCGCATACCGCGATCATGCTCATGCACTTGCCAAAGGTGTAACTCCAAAAGCCATTATGGCCGAAATGTATGGTAAAGCTACCGGATGCTCAAAAGGCAAAGGCGGTTCTATGCACATGTTTGATAAAGAAAAACATTTTTATGGTGGCCACGGTATTGTGGGCGGCCAGGTACCATTGGGTGCCGGTATTGCTTTTGCCGAAAAATATAAAGGTACCGAGTTTGTGAACATTGCCTACATGGGTGATGGTGCCGTACGCCAGGGTGCGCTTACCGAAACCTTTAACATGGCTGCGCTTTGGAAACTGCCTGTAATTTTTGTTTGCGAAAACAATGGTTACGCCATGGGTACTTCTGTTGAGCGTACAACCATCCAAACAGATATTTATAAATTAGGTTTGCCTTATGGGATCCCCTCACAAGCTGTTGATGGTATGGACCCTGCTGCGGTACACGTAGCAATGGACGAAGCAGTTCAGCGTGCACGTGCAGGTGAAGGCCCAACCTTCCTTGAAATGCGTACTTACCGCTATAAAGGCCACTCTATGTCCGATCCGCAAAAGTATCGCACCAAAGATGAGCTTGAAAGCTACAAGGCAAAAGACCCGATTGAGGTTACCAAACAAACCATCCTTACCGAAAAATATGCTGATGAGGCATGGTTTGACGAAATGGATGCTAAAATCAAAGCTATTGTTGATGAGGCGGTACAATTTGCCGAAGAGTCGCCATGGCCGGATGCTTCAGAATTATATACCGATGTATATGTTCAGGAAGATTACCCTTATATCAGGGACTAAGTTTTAAGTCATAAGCCGATAGTCATAAGTATTAAGTTTTTTTGACTTCAGACTTTGAACTTCCGACTTTCGACTAAGAACTAACTATATTTATACAGAATTAATAATACTATCAATATATGGCCGAAGTAGTAAAAATGCCTAAAATGAGCGATACCATGACCGAAGGGGTATTAGCGAAATGGCATAAAAAAGTTGGCGACAAGGTTAAATCGGGCGATGTACTGGCCGAGATTGAAACCGATAAAGCTACCATGGATTTTGAATCGTACCAGGATGGCGTATTACTGTACATCGGGATACAGGAAGGTGCTGCTGCCCCGGTTGATTCTGTAATTGCCATTTTAGGTAAAGAAGGCGAAGATTATAAATCTTTACTTGATCAGGCTGGCAGCGGCGCTGCTGCAGAACCGGCCAAAGAAGCAGCTCCTGCTGCTGATAAAGCACCTGCCGCTACTCCGGCACCAGCCGCACCAAAGGTTGACCTGTCAAGCATCCCGGCTACGGTGATCCGCATGCCTTTGCTGAGCGACACTATGACCGAAGGCACCATCGAAAAATGGAACTTTAAAGTTGGCGATAAGGTAAAAGCTGATGATTCACTGGCCGATGTGGCAACTGATAAGGCCACCATGGAAGTTGTGGGTTACGAAGCCGGTACTTTATTATATATAGGTGTAAAAGAAGGTGAAGCTGCTAAGGTAAATGATATCATTGCTATAGTAGGTAAAGAAGGCACCGATATTACCCCATTATTACAGGATGGTGGTTCGGCCCCTGCCGCCGCCGAAGCAGCACCTGCCGCGGAAGCTAAAGCCGAAACAACAGAGGCAACTGCTGCTGCCACTGAAAGCTCATCTGATGATGACAGCCGCGTTAAAGCATCTCCGCTTGCACGTAAAATAGCTAAAGATAAAGGCATCAACCTTAATGACGTAAAAGGCAGCGCCGAAGGCGGCCGCATCATTAAAAAAGATGTTGAAGAATATACACCGTCGGCTAAACCGGCTGCTGCTGCCGAAGCTGCACCTGCCGCTGCTCCCTCTGCAGCACCTGCTGCAAAAGCGCCTATCGTATTGCCAACCTTTACCGGCGAAGAGAAATTTAGCGAAAGGCCGGTTACTCAAATGCGTAAAGCTATCAGCCGCCGCTTAAGCGAAAGCTTGTTCACTGCTCCGCATTTCTATGTAACCATGAGCATTGATATGGATCAGGCTATTACAGCCCGTACCCGTATGAATGAGGTTGCCCCGGTTAAAATTTCATTTAATGATTTTGTTGTTAAAGCCTGCGCTGTTGCCTTAAGGCAGCACCCTGCTATCAACTCATCATTCCTGGGCGATAAGATCCGCACTAACGAGCATGTTCACGTTGGCGTTGCCGTTGCTGTTGACGAAGGTTTGCTGGTTCCGGTTATCAAATTTGCGGATGGTAAATCATTAAGCCACATTTCGGTTGAAGTGAAAGAGTTTGCAGGCAAAGCAAAATCTAAAAAACTGCAGCCAAATGAAATGGAAGGTTCAACCTTCACCATATCAAACCTTGGTATGTTTGGCGTTGACGAGTTTACCGCTATTATTAACACACCTAACGCATGTATCCTTGCAGTAAGCGGGATCCAGGCTGTTCCGGTTGTTAAAAATGGTGCCGTAATACCTGGCAACATCATGAAGGTAACCCTGAGTGCCGACCACCGCGTGGTTGACGGTGCTACAGCTGCTGCCTTCCTGCAAACATTAAAACAATTATTAGAAGAGCCGGTAAGGCTGTTGATATAATTTATTGATTTCGGATATCGGATTTTCGATTTCGGATTTGGAAAGCGATGGGTTTAGGCTCATCGCTTTTTTTGTTTTATATTAAAAACTGCCGCGGGCTTTCAGCCCGTGGTAACCACAAGGTAAGCTTGTAGCTTACATTCCTTCAGCTGAAAGCTGAAACAATGCGCAACCACGGGCTGAAAGCCCGCGGCAGTATGGTATAAAACAAGGCATCCATACAGAAAAATGACACAATGACCTAATGACATCAATGACCGATATGTTGTATATTCACGGCAAATTTTGATGTATGACACTTTATAGCTTTTTTAAGGAATTCCATTTCGGTTTCAGGTACATTGTTATTGTATTGGTATTATTAGCCCTTGTGCGTGCCTTTATGGGCTGGTTGGGTAAAAGACCATATGGCGAGGGCAACCGCAAACTTAACCTGTTTGCCATGATCTCGGTTCATACGCAATTTTTGCTGGGCATCATCCTCTTTTTCATTAGTCCGATGGTGCAGTTTAGCAAGGATACCATGAAAAACCCGATCACCCGTTATTTTACGGTTGAGCATTGGGTAATTATGCTTATTGCCATTGTTTTGATCACTATCGGGCACAGCAAATCGAAGAAAGCTGCACTGCCGGAAGCTAAGCATAAAGCCATTGCTGTCTTTTATTTGATAGGGATTGTACTTATTGCGGTAGGTATTATGCTTATTCCACAGTAATTCTACGTAGCTAATAGGATTTAGCAAATAAATAATTTCACAAAAAATTTGACAATTCAAATTTCTTTATAAATTTGTGACCGCGATGATTAAAAACATACATACAAACAGCTGGTGGCACCAATTAAATTGGCAGCCGGCTTGCGCTTTTTGATCAGAGACAACCTAATCAATTGTGAACCTAAATAGGAAACCCGGCGACCCCAATTCGCCGGGTTTTTTTGTTTTAAGATATTTGAAAAATAAACATGAGCACATTTAAAATTACTACCACCTATAAAAAGCTGCTGGCCGACACCACCACGCCCGTGAGCATTTACCTTCGCCTGCGCGATGTATTCCCCAACTCATTGCTGCTGGAAAGCTCGGACTATCACAGCCGCGAAAACAGCACCAGCTATATTTGCTGCGAACCGCTCAGCGGCATTGTGCTTAACAATGGTGTGCTGAAAAAGCAGTATCCCGATGGCAGCCAGGAAGTGCATGAGGCAGGTACGTTTAACTTAATTGATCAGCTTAACAGTTTTACCGGCAGCTTTGAAACCGATTCGCTACCGCTAAAAATGATCACCAACGGATTGTTCGGTTATTTTACCCATGAGGCCGTTGAACATTATGAAACCATCAAACTAAAGCAAAGCGATGATGCTACACGCCAGATCCCGGTGATGCAGTACCATATTTACAGGTACATCATCGCTATCGACCACTTTAAAAACGAGCTCTACATATTCCACAACCAGCCCGAAGGTGCGCCAACCAACGGCGGTATCGAAAAACTGGAATATCTCATCAAAAACAAAAACTTCCCCGAGTATAGCTTTAAAAGCAATGGCGACGAAAAATCGAACCTTACGGGCGATGAGTTTATTGCTATAGTTGAAAAGATGAAACAGCATATTTACCGGGGCGATGTTTTCCAGATAGTGCCTTCAAGGGCGTTCTCCCGTACTTTCCTCGGTGATGAATTTAACGTTTACCGCGCCCTGCGTTCTATCAACCCATCACCATATTTGTTTTATTTTGATTTCGGCGATTTCAGGATCTTTGGCTCATCGCCCGAGGCGCAGATCACCATAAAAAATAACGTTGCCAACATATTCCCGATAGCCGGAACTTTTAAGCGCAGCGGAGACGATGAACGTGATGCCGAGCTGGCCCGAAACCTCGAGAATGACCCCAAAGAATCGGCAGAACACGTGATGTTGGTTGACCTGGCCCGTAACGACTTGAGCCGTCATTGCGAAAATGTAACTGTTAAAGCGTTCAAGGAAGTTCAGTATTATTCACACCTCATCCATTTGGTATCGCATGTAACCGGAAAACTGAAGCCCGGTGTATCTGCGTTCAAAGTTGTGGCTGATACTTACCCGGCGGGTACGCTGAGCGGTGCTCCAAAATACCGGGCCATGGAGATCATCGACGAAAACGAAAACATCAAACGCAGCTTTTACAGCGGTGCTATAGGTTTCCTGGGTTTTAATGGCGATTTTAACCATGCCATCATGATCCGCTCGTTTTTGAGCAAAAACAATACGCTGCATTACCAGGCAGGTGCCGGAATTGTAGCAGGCTCAATTCCCGAAAGCGAATTGAGGGAGGTTGATACCAAGATTTCGGCTTTGAGAAGGGCTTTTGAATTGGCGGAAGAGTTGTAAAGCGACGCCCCCTAACCCCCTAAAGGGGGAATTATAATGGATAGTTAAATTTGATAGTTTTTTAAGATATATAAAGCAATGAACGAAAATATAAATACTCCTTCAAGCACCCCCTTTAGGGGGCGGGGGGGGCGAATTTTAATAATCGATAATTACGATTCCTTTACCTATAACCTGGTGCATTTGGTTAATGAGCTTGGCCTGGAGTGCGAGGTTTGGAGGAACGACCAGTTTGCCATTGAGGATGTGGATGCTTTTGATAAGATCATCCTTTCGCCGGGGCCGGGCATCCCTTCAGAGGCCGGTTTGCTGCTGGATGTGATAGCAAAGTATGCGCCGACTAAAAGCATATTTGGCGTGTGCCTTGGTCAGCAGGCCATTGCCGAAGCATTTGGCGGCAGTTTGTATAACCTTAACCAGCCTATGCACGGTATAGCCACACCTATAAAAGTTATCGATGGCGGCGAAGAGCTTTTTGCCGGTTTGCCCGAAAGTTTTAAAGTTGGGCGTTATCATTCATGGGTAGTAAGCGGAAATGATTTGCCCGATTCATTGCAGGTTACCGCAATTGATGAAGCCGATAATTCTATCATGGCGCTTAAGCATAAGCAATATGATGTGAGGGGCGTGCAATTTCACCCCGAGTCAATCCTGACCGATTATGGTAAGGAAATGATGCAAAACTGGCTAAAGGCTTAGTTTTAAGGAATAATGATAACTTTGAAAAATTGATATAATTAAAACGTTATTGCGAGTTGGATCCCGCAATCCTGTGAAAGTGAAATTATAAACATTTACGTCATGCCGAACTTGTTTCGGCACCCCACAGGAACGGTAACCAATTTGCTTAGCATAGTTGCTTAGCGAGTGAGGTGTTGAAACAAGTTCAACATGACAAGCATGTTCGTTATCAACAAAAAATAAACATTCCCCCTTTAGGGGGTTAGGGGGCTTTATGACGATACTTGATAAAATAGTTGCCAATAAAAAAAGAGAAGTTGCTTCGGCAAAAAAACGTACATCGTATACCGTACTTGAAGAATCGGATCATTTTCACCGTGAAACATATTCTTTCAAAGAATTTCTGCTCGATCCGGCACGTACCGGTATCATAGCCGAGTTTAAACGTAAATCGCCTTCAAAAGGGATTATTAACGATAAGGTGCGGGTTAGTGCCGTTACCACGGATTATGCCGCTGCCGGCGCTTCGGCGCTTTCAGTTTTAACCGACCGAAACTTCTTCATGGGCCGCAAAGCCGACCTGGTAAAAGCGCGTTCGGTAAACAGCATCCCTGTACTGCGCAAGGATTTTATGATTGATGAGTACCAGGTGATAGAAGCCAAGTCATTAGGCGCCGATATCATCCTGCTTATAGCCGCTATACTTACCCCTGCCGAAATTGATACCCTGGCCAAACTTGCCAAAAGTATTGGCCTTAATGTGTTGCTTGAGGTACATAACCTTGAAGAGCTGGAACGCAGCATTAACCCTAACCTGGATGCCATCGGTGTAAATAACCGCAACCTGGCCGATTTTACTGTATCGGTAGAAACCTCGTACAAATTGGCCAAACATATCCCCGCCGAGTTTATGAAGATTTCGGAAAGCGCTATCAGCGATCCTCAAACTATCCGGCACCTTAAACTGGAAGGTTTTAATGGTTTTCTTATTGGCGAAACGTTTATGAAACAACAGGATCCCGGACAGGCCATGCGTGATTTTGTGGCTTTGTTATAAGCCTGCCGACAAATTTTGAATACTATTTACAACGCTGCCGGTTGGGAGATGATTGCCGGCAGATCCTATAAATTGTATAAGGTACACTATTAAACAAATTTAATGCCCGGTTATTTCCTAACCGGGCATTTTTTTAACCTATAAAAGAAATTCTTTCACGCTGGTTTCATTGTTCATTTTGTTCATGTTTTATTGAACATATTTTTAGTATTTTACGTAAAAAGGCACACATCATTGCCGGGTTGGTATAAAATAACAGTATTATCTGCCAATCTTTAAAACTGTGCTCAATAAGGGGAGTCGTTAAAATGCGCCGCTTGCAGCCACATTTATTGAGTATAAAGAGACTTATGAAGAACATTAATAAGCCGTTACTTGTACTATTCCTGCTGATCATTTGTTCGTTTGCCGGGTATAGTCAAGTTTGTACATTGAATGTAACTATATCCTCAACAGCGAATACGATATGTTCGGGAAAGAATGTAACATTAACCGCTAATCTATCAGGCGGTACAGGTCCATTTACCTATATCTGGAACACGGGTGAAAATACACCGTCTATTGACGTAAACAAAGCCGGCACTTATACTGTTACGGTTAGCGATAAAACCCCCGGCTGCCAGCCAAAAGTTGCCAGTTTTTCGGTTACTGCTGTCGCTTCTCCAAACCCGCCTACGGTTGGCAACCAGGTTGTTTGCCCTAATACTTCGGCAACATTAACGGCAACGGCTCCCGGAGGGACTTACCAGTGGTACGATGCTGATGGCAATTTCCTGTTTACGGGTAATCCATATGTAACAGCCCCAATTACCCAGGGTACCGTTTTTTATGTAGAAACGACGATAGGCAGCTGTACCAGTACACGAAGCTCGGTTGTTGTTAATGTAACAGGCCGGCCAACTGTTCAGGCAGATCCGGTATGCTCGGGCAGTTCTGCAACCTTAATAGCATCAGGAGCCGATAGTTATGCCTGGTATGCAAATTCGTCGGGAACAGGTACGCCTTTGAGCAACAATGCAACCTTTATAACCCCCGCTTTAACTGCAAATACCACCTATTATCTTTTTACGGTAATTAAAGGTTGTGCCAGCTCCGGTATACCTGTAGTTGCCCGGATCAATGCACCGCCGCCCGCTCCGGTGGTAGGCTCCAACAGTGTTTGTTCAGGATCATCAATTAACCTGCACGCCGATGCTGAAGGGGTGGTTGAATGGTATGATGTGCCGTCGGGTGGTACACCGCTAATTTCAAGTCCGGATTATACAACCCCGGCGCTTACATCTCCGGTAACCTATTACGTGCAAACACGCACAGGCGATTGTACAAGTAACCGCATTGCAGTGCCTGTATCTGTAACGCCGGTACCTGCCGCGCCGCCTTCGCAATCGCCGGCTACCTGTTATGGCACCAGTGTTACCTTAACAGCCGATCCGTCGCCCACCGGTACATATAACTGGTATACGGCGGCTACAGGTGGCAGTTCGGTTGGTACCGGCAATACTTTTCAAACCCCGGTTTTAACAAGTGATAAAACTTATTATGTTGAGCATACTACCGGCGGGTGTACAAGCGGCCGCACCCCGGTAACCGTTACTGTAACTCCTGCCCCCGAGCAACCAATAGTGCCTGACGGACCGATAATCTGTAATGGGTCATCAACTTCATTAACTGCAACATCGGCACAAAGCGGAACTTTTCAATGGTTCACCGCGGCCACCGGCGGCACTTCCATATTTTCTGGTGATACATTTATAACCCCGGCTTTAACAGCTACCACCACCTATTATGTTCAAACAACGGTAGGGGCGTGTATCAGCGACAGATCGGCAATTACAGTGACTGTACTTGACCCTATCCCTGCCCCTGCCGTGCAACCGGTTCCGGCAATATGTTCCGGTACCGCGGCTACACTTACAGCAACAGGCTCACCCGATGATTATGAGTGGTATGACCAGGCCACCGGCGGCAATCTTTTAATAACCGGCAATACCTATGTTACGCCCGAGCTAACAGCAAATGCAACTTATTATGTACAAAGCACAGCTAATGGCTGCAGCGGCCCGCGTACTGCGGTAACCGTGCAGGTTAACCCACCGCCTGCCGCTCCAACTGTTAATGGTACCGCAACGGTATGCCCGGGCGAACCAGCCAGTTTAAGCGCCCCGGCTTCGGGCGAAACCATTCAATGGTATACTGATGCAGCAGGCGGTACGCCGGTGCATACAGGTAACACTTATACTACCGACCCCTTGTTTGCGCAAACAACTTTTTATGCCCAGGCGGTCAATGGTACATGTGTTAGTCCGCGTACTGCTTTCACCGTATCGATAACACCTGTTATTGACCCTCAGTTCCGTTATCCTTCGGGCACGATATGTACTTCAGGAAGTAATGTTGCGCCTGTTATTTATAATCCGGCAGGAGGTACCTTTTCGTCAACACCAGGGCTTGTTTTTGTAAGTAACACAACCGGCGAGATCAATGTGGCAGCAAGTACGACAGGTAAATATACTATTGCTTTTACCTATGGGGGCACATGTGCGGGAACGGCCAGCCAAAGCATATCCATAGTAACAACACCGGATGCTACTTTTTCATATGATACCCCTATCTGTAACAATGTAAAAAACCCGCTGCCTGTTTTTCAGCCGGGGGCAAGCGCCGGCGTATTCAGCGAATCAACCGGTAATATAGTATTTAAAAATGCCAGTACCGGCGAGATAGACCTGGACAAAAGCCATACCGGAACATACATTGTTACCAATACAATTGCCGCGAGCAGCGGCTGTGCACAAAGTATCGCTACCAGCCAGATAACTATTTACAATAAGGTTATGATTTATGCCGGTCCGGATCAAACCGTACAGCAGGGCGTTCCGGTACAACTGGCCGGAAATTTTGAAGGAGGAGCTACATCTGTAAAATGGACTGGCGGCGCGGGTACCTTCTCCGACCCAACAGATAAAAATGCTATTTACACCCCGGCTCCCGGCGAAAAAACGGTAAAACTAACTTTAACATCTGATAATCCTGCCGGTCCGTGCCTGTCAAAGTCAAGCACGGTTACCATAACTATAAATCCGGTACCCGCAGCCCCAACTGCCCCTGGTAAATCTGTTTGTAAAGGCAGTACAACTAACCTCACAGCCACTGCGCCGGGTGGAACATACCGCTGGTACAGCGATGCTACAGGCGGACCAGCCCTTAAAGTTGGCCCTATATTTACTACCCCGCCAATACTGAACGATATTACTTACTATGTTGAAACCACGGTTGGGGGGATTACCAGCAAGCGTACTCCTGTATTGGTTCAGGCGGTGGCCCCGCCTTCGCCGCCGGTGGTTACCCAGGGCCCGGTTTGTGAGGGCCAGCCGGCAACGCTAACGGCAAGTGGCTCAACGGGTACTTATACATGGTACAACGTTCCTGTTGGCGGCAGCCCTATAAAGCAGGGAAACCCATTTACTACAACAAATTTAACAACCAACCGCACTTATTATGTTGAGACCAAGGTTAACGATTGTACCAGTGAGCGTACTAAAGTTGACGTAGTGGTTACGCCTGCCCCGAACATAACAAGCGGTAACAGCGACGTTGTGTGTAGTGGCACAGCGTTAAATTATACCATGACTGCCGATCAGCCCGGTACAACTTTTTCATGGGACCGCCCTGCCGTTGCCGGTATCAGCAACCCAGCGGTAACAGGCCAAACAACAAGCTCAATTACCGAAACACTTATTAACACTAATCCCAGTGGTGCAGCTGTTGATGTGACTTATAACATAACACCTTATTTAAACGGTTGCCCCGGGCCCATATTCAATTACACAGTAACGGTAAACGCTTTGCCAACTGTTACCAGTGCCCCCCCCGGTCCGGTTTGTAACGGCACAAGTACCAATTACCAGGCTCAATTTAGTAGCCCGGTAATGAGCTTTACCTGGAGCCGGGCAGCGGTTGATGGTATCAGTAATGCTGCGGTAACAGGGCAGGCTGCCCCTACCATAAAGGAAGTGCTTTATAATACAACCAATACCCCTATTGAAGTTACTTATATTTTTAATTATAAAACAAGCAGCTGCACAGCAACGCCATATGAACTTAAGGTAACGGTTAATCCGGGAATATCAATTACCAATGAAACCTCCAGCGAAATAATATGTAATAACACGCCGTTGGCGCATACCATAACATCAAATATACCCTCGGCTACGTTTTTATGGAGCCGACCTGCTGTTCCCGGTATCACCAATGCGGCGGTTACTGATCAAACTGCAAACCCTATTAATGAAACGCTGGTTAATACATTGACCACCTCCGTTCAGGTGCCTTATACTATAATCCCTGTGGCCTTTGGCTGCCAGGGTGCCCCTGTTAAATATACGGTAACTGTAAGGCCCCAGACCTTGCAGATTGAAGGGCACAGTAACAGCCCCGTTTGCGAAGGCAATGACATTATACTGCAAACTCAGCCTATTGCAGGTGCAACATATTTGTGGACCGGCCCTAATAATTTTAGATCAGAAGGGACAACGGCAAGCGTAACTATTCCAAAAGCTACAGCTGCTAATGCAGGGACTTATAGTTTGTATTTGATAGTAAACGACTGCCCGGGCGAGCCAAGTATGGTACCGGTTGAGGTACACAGCATCCCAATTGTTGATGCAGGAGGCCCGCAAACTGTTTGTGTCAGTGCTCCGTACATACAGCTTGATGGCAGCGTACAAAGTGCTACCGGCACAGGGACCTGGACCGGGGGATCGCTCAACGGCTTCTCCAAACAGGATGATCTCAAAGCACGATATACTCCGACAACAGCAGAAAGGAATGCGGGATCAGTCACTTTAACTCTTACATCAACCGGCAAAGATGATTGTGCGCCGGTATCAAGGGATGTTACAATTACGTTTGCACCAAATCCCGGAGCAGACGCAGGGCCGACAAGCATCGATAATGTTTGTATCCAGAGCCCGATGGTGCCGCTAAACGGACAGGTGTTTTCCGGAACTACCGTAAAATGGACATCGGCATCGGGGTTGGGGCGATTTATCCCTTCTGATAATGTACTTAATCCAACTTTTCAGCCTGATCCTATTGATATAGCCAATGGCTCGGTTAAATTAACGCTTACGGCAACCCAGGCTGATGATTGTCATACCCCTACTGATGATATTACCATTAATTTTGTTCCGCCGCCAACGGTGCAGGCAGATGCAGCCGGCGATACAAGATATGTTTTAAAAGGGCATACCATCACTTTAAACCCGGTGGTAGGCAGTGAAAACGTAACCTATGAATGGACACCGGCCACTGGTCTTGACAACGCCACTGTTAAAAACCCTATAGTAACCGGCGACCAGGATATAATTTACAAACTTAAAATTACCGATAAATCAAACGGCTGTGTGAACGAAAGCCAGGTTGCAATTAAAGTGGCGCCAGTGATAACAATCAACAATACATTTACACCCAACAGCGATGGAGTAAATGATTACTGGGAAATTAAAGGCCTTGTAGCGTATGAAAATTCTACCGTTGATGTTTACAACCGCTACGGGCAGCTTTTATTTCATTCTGTAGGGTACCCCAAGCCCTGGGACGGTACTTATCAGGGGAAAGCGATGCCTTCCGGTACTTACTATTATGTAGTAAATACCAAGATGAATAACGTTGTTTTATCGGGGTACGTGGTGATTTTAAGGTGATGGATAAGGTATTAAACCAACAGTAAATGTTTATTTAAAAATAACGCTTTATTATTTTATTGATAGCCATCCCCCAAAAAGTGCCTAAGGCTTCGGCCCCTTTTTTATTGGGGTGAAGATAAAAAGTACCTTGTTTACCATTCTCGGGGATCAGATCGGTTGAATGATTTTTTTCGAAATAGGCGAAAGCTTTCGTATCGCCCACAAAAACCTGTTTGGGGTTTGTTGAAGCATATGTTTTTACAAGCTCATCTATCATCGGCACATAACTCTGCAACCTGCTCAGGCCTTCCTGTAAATATTTTGAGCCGTTATATGTATTGGTGCTATACCACAGCGGGTGCTGGAAAATGATAATCGCTTTAGGGAAATCGGCTAATAGCTTATCAACTATGGTTTTTAAGTTTTTTTGATAATCTTCGGGCGCTACAGGCGCTCCGTGCGGCCCGTGTATGGCACTGTCATTTGTGCCAAGTTTTATCGAAAATATCAGCAGCGCCTCCCCATTGGTAAAAGCATTGGCCGCTTGTTCAACTTTAGCAAAAGTGCCCGTGCCGGGCAAAAAATCGAGCGTGGTATAACCGCTGTGCCCCTGGTTACTGAAACTTACCGTATCCAGGTTTTTTTGTTTTTGCAGATAAGCGGCTGCTGTTGCAGGCGGGGCTTCAGTAGCCGGATTGGCCAGCTGCACACCCTGGGTAATGCTGTTGCCGATGAATACGATGTTGAGAGCAGGCTTCTTATGCTGAGCTAACGCTATTGTTGAAAAGATGAACAACAGCAAAACAACTGACAGATATTTTTTCATTTATAAATTGTATACTTAAAAATTGACCCTATTACCATTTAATACCCATATTCCAGAACATGAAAGCCCATTTATCAACCTGGCCATTTATTAGCTGGGCTGTGCTTTGCCCGGCGCCGTGACCTGCATTGGTTTCAATACGGATAAGCGTTGGGGCTGTTCCCTGCTGGTATTCCTGCAGGCGGGCGGCAAACTTGAAAGAGTGGGCCGGTACCACGCGGTCGTCATGATCGGCAGTGGTAACCATGGTGGCAGGGTAAATGCCCGGTTTAAGGGCATGGTATGGTGAGTAGTTATAAAGATATTTAAACATTTGTTCCGAATCTTCGGCAGTGCCGTAATCATAGCTCCAGCCGGCACCGGCGGTAAATTTATTATACCTCAGCATATCCAGCACCCCTACGGCAGGGAAGGCCACTTTAAACAAGTCGGGCCGTTGGGTTAACATAGCGCCAATAAGCAAGCCCCCGTTAGAGCCGCCCGAAACAGCGAGGTAATCTTTCGAGGTGTATTTGTTTTTGATCAGATATTCGGCCGCGGCAATAAAATCGTCAAACACATTTTGTTTTTTTAGTTTGATGCCTTTGCGGTGCCAGATTTCGCCATATTCGCCGCCGCCGCGCAGGTTAGGGACAGCATAAATACCGCCATGCTCAAGCAATATGATGTTTGATGTGCTGAAGGCCGGAGTTAAGCTAACGCCAAAGCCCCCGTAAGCATACAGCAACGTTGGGTTTTGCCCGTTAAGCACTGTCCCTTTTTTATAGGTGATGATCATCGGGATTTTGGTTTTATCCTTTGAGGTATAAAACACCTGTTTTGATTCGTACTGCTCAGGATCAAACTTTGCCCCCGATTTTTTATAGACAGAGGAGGCACCGGTTTCAATATCCAGTTTAAAAATGGTAGGAGGATATATGTAATTGGTAAAAGTGTAATAAGTTACCTTTTCCTCCTTCTTTGTACCAAAACCCGAAGCCGAGCCGATTGAAGGCAGCTGGATAGTACGTTCAAGCCTGCCGTCCATATTGTATTGTTTGATAAGCGAGGTGGCATCCTGCAGGTATTCGGCAAAAATTTTACCTCCGCCGGTGGTGGCGCTTAATACGTTTTTAGTTTCGGGGATCAGGTTTTTCCAATGGGTGATACCCGGTTCGCCGGCATCAACCGTTACTATTTTAAAATTGGGCGAGTAGATATTGGTGAGGATATAAAGCTTGCTCCCTACGTTATCCAAAACACTGTGCTGGTTATCAAAATTGTTCACAACGTTAACAATCTGGCTGCCGGGTTTGCTCAGGTCCCTGATATAAAGCTCGTTGCCGGTTGTTGAGGTGGCGGCTGTGATCACCAAAAAACGCTCGTCTTCGGTAAGGTAAGCACCTATGTAACGACGAGGGGTTTTATCGCCGCCGAAAATCAGCTTATCGGTACTTTGGGGCGTGCCCAGCTTGTGGTAATAAAGCTTATGAAACTGTGTCATACCCGAAAGCTGGCTGCCTTCTGTCGGTTTATCATAACTGCTGTAATAAAAGCCATCGGTGCCGTGCCATGCCAGTCCGCTGAATTTTACATCTTTCAGG
The DNA here is from genome assembly GCF_034263275.1 of Mucilaginibacter sp. cycad4. Lineage (NCBI taxonomy): Bacteria > Pseudomonadati > Bacteroidota > Sphingobacteriia > Sphingobacteriales > Sphingobacteriaceae > Mucilaginibacter > Mucilaginibacter sp. cycad4. Next base: position 6,248,136 of record NZ_CP139559.1, read on the forward strand.
GTATCGCCAACAACGCTTTTATCGCCGGTGTTAATAACGATGACCTTGCGCCAGTCCGAGCCGCCTTCAGAGATCTGATAGGCTGCAAGCTCACCATTTTTGCTAAACTCGATACCTTGTAAGGAGGTGGTGCCATCGGCGGAGAATTTATTGGGGTCAAGGAAAACTTCGGGTGCACCGTTCTCGCCCAACTGGCGGTACAGTACATTTTGGCTTTGTAACCCGTCGTTTTTATAAAAATAAATGTATTTACCTTCTTTAAAGGGGGCACTATATTTTTCGTAGTTCCATAAAAACTCCAGGCGCTTGTGAATATCGGCCCGGTAAGGGATCTGATCAAGGTAGTTGAAAGTTACTTTATTTTCTTCCTGAACCCAGGCTTTGGTATCATCGGCATGGTCATTTTCAAGCCAGCGGTATGGATCGGGTACCTGAGTGTCAAAATAGGTATCAATAACATCAATTTTTTTAGTTTTTGGATATGGGAGTGTTTTTATAGTCATTTGTGCATGTGTATTGCTGCAAATTAAAACAGCTAATGCTAATAAACAGAACGTTCTTGTCATGGTTGTTTAAATTACAGGCAACTAAAGATAGCCATTCAGGTTACATTGCCGCAAGGCAATAACGGTTCAAAAGGTTAAAAGTTGTTAATTTTGCACCTGGTTGCTGTTTAATTGCCCGTGGCAGGCTATATTAGCGGCGTGAAAAAACTGCTGTAAAATAAGGGCAAGTTATTAAAAACTAACCCCTTTAATTTTTTGCAGCTGATACCCGGTGTAATTTTAACCCGAAAGCGGATCTTATTATCATACAGTATCAATAATAATGCGTTTTTTTACACGTTTGCTTTGCGGCTATGGATGCAGCGAAACTACGGTAATACAGTTACATAATAACAAACATGAAACAAACCCTTACTTTTTTTACGGCAGGTCTTTTAATGCTGCTGGCATTTACTTCAAAGGCTCAGGATACCAACGATAAAGATGATGAAACCAAAGTAAAACTTAAACCTTATGTAGGGTTAAGTATGGGGATTTCATATCCATTGGGTGATTTCAAAAAAACAGATTATAGCAATAATAAATCGGGCTTTGCAAACAGGGGCGTTACCTTCCAGCTTGACGGGGCATATTACCTGTACAGAAATTTCGGGATCGGCTATACCTTTTCATACCAGGACCAAAGCAATTTTTCATATGACGATGACCTGATACTATCGCAGGGATATACTACTGATTTTAAAGCCGACGAAGGGACTGTAACTGCTGATAAGCGTTACCGCAGCTTTAACTTACTGGTAGGCCCGCAATATACTTTTGTATGGCGCAGCTTATCATTTGATTTAAGGGCATCGGCAGGCGCTATTAAAAGTCAAACCTCACCATTGTTAACCATATCTGTTACCGGTGTTGATGCACAAAGCGGCAGTATAACCCAGCAAAGTGCCAAAGGTTATGCCTTTGCTTATGGCGGCAGTGCAGCAATCAGGTTTGATATGGGTGCCGGCTGGGGCTTATCCCTTAAAGGTAACTATGTTAAGTCGGCGGGATATGATGTAACCACAACCGGCCGTACGCTTAATGTGGGCCGTTTGGTAACCAAGCAGCCAATTACTGAAGGACAGATTGTATTCGGTTTGTACAAAGCATTTTAATTAAGCTAAAAGCGGAATGCAGAAAGCTTAAAGCTATAATATTACATAAAACAAGAAAGGGGAGATCAATGATCTTCCCTTTCTTGTTTTATCGTCATTGAAATGATCAGTTAACCGTGATATCCTCGGGCTTATCGGCCACAATTTCGGGCTGGCCTTTAAAAAATTCGAATACGCCTGTTGCACAAATGTGCTTCCCTATTATGTTAGCAAAATCGAGTTTTATTTTATTACCCTTTACGGCTATGGTGTATTTTTGCCTTGGGTAAGCCGCGCCCATATTTAACAGTGTTAATGTATCGCTCACCGCTTTATAGGAGTAAACGGTATCGCACAAGGTGCCCGTTTTGCCTGCATTGCTCTTAAAATCGGCCATTGTAAAGCCTTTCGGCTGCTGTGCCGATGATTTGCCGGCAAAAAAGGCCAGGATCAATACCGGCAGTAATAGTTTTTTCATTGTTTGGTATATCAGTGTTTTAGTGATTGCTCATCGTCATCCTTTTTATCCGGAGCGGGAGCATAGCCATCCTCAAAATTTAAGGTAAAAGACGATTCAGATGCGCGACTGGCTGCATTTAATCCGGCAACATCCGGTTCGCTGTTATCTATTATTTCGTTACCGGTATCCTGGCCTTCGTTCTGTTCAAATTCGTTGCCGGGATCCTTATCTTCCTGGGCATCATCAAGATTTGGGTTTTCGGGGATTGCCATAATTTTAATTTTTAATGTATGGTGAATAACCACTAAGGTACGCTGTTGGTTTGTGGTTATTGTGTAACAATCTTTATCTTTTCTGTTTGACTGCTAAAACGTATTTTTGCCGGATATGCCGGTTCGCGACAAACTCTATTTTGCTTCTGATTTTCATTTAGGTACAGGCACATACGCCTCAGGCCGCCAACGCGAAGATAAGATAGTGCGCTGGCTCGATAGCATTAAGCATGATGCCGCCGAAGTATTCCTGGTTGGCGATGTTTTTGATTTTTGGTTTGAATACAAATCGGTAGTGCCCAAAGGCTATATCCGTTTCCTGGGCAAACTTGCCGAACTTGCCGATGCCGGCGTGAAGCTTTACCTGTTTAAAGGCAACCACGATATGTGGATGTTTGATTATTTTGTAAATGAGCTGGGCGCAACTATTATCAGCAATGAATTAAAAATTGAACGGGGCGGAAAGAAGTTTTTCATTCATCACGGAGATGGGCTTGGCCCGGGGGATAACTTTTACAAGTTTTTAAAAGGTTTTTTCAGGAGCAGGTTTTGCCAATGGTTGTTTGCACGTATCCATCCAAATCTTGGTGTAGGCATAGCCAATAAGTGGAGCCGCCACAGCCGGGATACCAATGCAAAAAAAGAAAACCCAAAACCAGGCGAACAGGAATGGCTGGTAAATTTTTGCCGCGAAGAATTAAAGACCAACTTTTACGATTACCTTGTTTTTGGCCATCGCCATATGCCGCTTGATATTCAAATAACCCCTCAAAGCCGTTATATTAACCTTGGCGAATGGATTTCATACTTTTCTTATACCGTTTTTGATGGCAAGGAGCTGAAGCTGGAATATTTTGAGAAGGGGGATCGATAGATCCTAATAATTGCCAGGTGTTAATACTGTTCCTTATAACCGGAATTTAAAATTCTGTTTTTTTGAGCATTATACTCCGATTCGGTTATTGCACCGCTATCAAATAGCTGTTTGAATTTTTGCAATTCGTCTGCCGATGATTGTTTTGGAAAATCATAAAAGCCCTTATTCTGAATGCGGGGACTGCAATAAACAATTATTATCCCGATAAAATTAAGAAACAGCCCTAAAAACAGGCCAGGAACTGCGCCGATGGTTCGCTTACTCCCGGCATTGTATCCCCAAACAGGGAAAAGAATTGCGTATCCCAACATTAAGCCGAGAGCAATGACGATTAAAATGATTTCAGGTGCGCCTAATCCGCCCATAGTTTTTAGATTTAAGGTTTAGATATATTTTAAATAATAAATCGAATATATAAATAAGTTTTTTCATATAACAGCTAAATTACATTGTACATCATTTTCCAACAAGCCGCCAATGTTTGACGATTGTAATAAACTGATTAGCGCAGAGGTCTGTAGCGATATGGGGCATCTTTCTTACAGAAAAAATGCGTACTTTTGTGCACTTTTTGCAGCATGCCTGTAAACCGCCCCGAAACGTTAAGTCTTTCATAAGCCGGTTCAATATCAAACAGTTTTAGCTGCATCATTATTTATAAAATATGTTAGATAAATTAGAGCTGATATACGAGCGCTGGAAAAATGTTGAAGGTGAACTGAGCAATCCTGAAGTGATGCAGGATATGAAACGTTTTGCCCAGTTAAATAAAGAATATAAAGACCTTGCCAAAATTGTTGATGAGTATCATATATACCGCAACATTATGAGCAATATCGAAACCAATAAAGAGATCCTGGCTACCGAAAAAGATGAAGAGTTTCGTGAAATGGCCAAAATGGAGCTTGATGAATTGCTTGCACAGCAGGAAGTAAAAGAAGAAGAGATCCGCCTGATGCTGATCCCTAAAGATCCTGAAGATTCTAAAAACGCTATCGTGGAGATCCGTGGTGGCACCGGTGGCGATGAAGCCGCTCTTTTTGCCGGCGACCTTTACCGCATGTACATGCGGTATTGCGAAAAACGCGGCTGGCGTACCGAGCTGGTTGACTATACCGAAGGCACCAGTGGCGGCTATAAAGAGATTGTATTTAACGTAAACGCCGAAGACGCTTACGGAACCCTTAAATACGAGTCGGGCGTACACCGTGTACAACGCGTGCCCGATACCGAAACGCAGGGCAGGGTGCATACATCGGCAGCTTCGGTAGTAGTATTGCCCGAGGTTGATGAGTTTGACATCGATCTGCAGGTAAGTGATATCCGCAAAGATCTGTTCTGTGCTTCAGGGCCGGGTGGTCAGTCGGTAAATACTACCTATTCGGCCGTGAGGTTAACCCACATTCCTACAGGTATTGTTGCCCAGTGCCAGGATCAGAAATCGCAATTGAAAAACTACGATAAGGCTTTACAGGTATTGCGTTCGAGGGTGTATGAAATGGAGCTGCAAAAGCACCTGGAAGAAACATCTAAAAAACGTAAAACCATGGTATCAACCGGCGATAGGTCGGCCAAGGTACGTACCTATAACTATCCGCAGGGCCGTTTAACCGAGCACCGTATCGGTTTGACCATTTACAACCTGCCGGGCGTACTTAACGGCGATTTGCAGGAAATCCTTGAATCGCTTCAGTTTGCAGAGAACGCTGAGAAGCTGAAAGAAGGGACAGTAGCATAAGTATCGATCAGATATTCTATTATAACGAAGAAATCCCCAGCCTGATGGTTGGGGATTTCTTGTTTATGGTGAACTATTCAGGGAGTTTAATACTGATACTTAAAAAAAAGATCGTCATGCCGAACTTGTTTCGGCACCCCACGAGATAAGTCGCAAATTGCTTAGCAGGCTTGCTTAGCAAGTGGGGTGTTGAAACAAGTTCAACATGACCGGGTTTTACAGATAAGAGCGAGAATAACACCGTTTTATATTATAACTTAAATTTCCCCTTTAAAGCAGCCAGTTTCAAAGCCATATCAGTTTCCGGCTCTTTTTCAACTCTTTTATTGAAGTTAGGCTTGTTGTTACCCTGCGGGCGGCGGTCATCGTTACGGCGCTGGTTGGGCTCGCTTTTGTCGTTCTCTTTCATGGATAGGGCAATGCGCTTGCGGTTCACATCAACCTCGGTAACGGTTACCTCAACCTTTTGATGCACTTTCAGTACCTCGTTCGGGTCTTTGATGTAACGGTTGGTGATCTGGCTCAGGTGAACAAGGCCATCCTGGTGAACGCCGATATCAACAAAAGCACCAAAAGCTGTAATGTTGGTGACGATGCCCGGCAGCTTCATGCCTGCTTTCAGATCGCCGATGGCGTTTACGCCCTCTGTAAAGCTGAAAGCCTCAAACTGCTCACGCGGGTCGCGGCCCGGCTTGGCAAGTTCGGCCATGATATCGTTCAGGGTTGGCAGACCAACTGTTTCGGAAACATATTTTTGCAGCGGAATGCTTTTGCGCAGGGTCGGATTGCTCATCAAGTCCTTCACCGTACATTTCATATCCGTAGCCATTTGCTCTAATAAACCATATCGCTCGGGGTGAACTGCACTGGTGTCTAACGGGTTTTCGGCATTGTGGATCCGGAGAAAGCCTGCTGCCTGCTCAAATGCCTTATCGCCCAAACGCGGAACTTTCTTTAATTGCTCACGGCGTTTAAAAGCGCCGTTCTGGTTGCGGTACTCTACAATGTTTTGTGCCAGTTGCGGACCAAGGCCTGATACATAAGCCAGGATCTGTTTTGAGGCGGTGTTTAGCTCAACACCCACCGCGTTCACTGCGCTGATCACCGTGTCATCTAAGGAGGTTTGCAGCTTGTTCTGATCAACATCATGCTGGTACTGGCCTACACCAATCGATTTTGGGTCGATTTTTACCAGTTCGGCCAATGGGTCCATCAGGCGGCGACCGATAGATACGGCCCCCCTTACGGTGACATCATAGTCCGGAAACTCTTCCCTTGCCACTTCAGATGCCGAATAGATAGAAGCACCGCTTTCATTAACCATCACAATAGTTACGCCCGGTAAATTCAGGTTGCGCACAAATACTTCTGTTTCGCGGCCTGCCGTACCGTTACCTATAGCAATAGCCTCGATATTATATTTCTGGAACAGGTGCTGTACCGTTTTTTCGGCTTCACGGGCCTGGCCTGCACCGGTATGCGGATAAACAGTAGTGTTTTCAAGCAGTTTGCCTTGTTCATCCAAACAAACCAGTTTACAACCTGTACGGAAACCGGGATCAAGCGCCATTACGCGTTTTTGACCAAGCGGCGCGCTCAGCAATAGCTGACGGGCATTCTCGGCAAATACACGGATCGCTTCCTCGTCGGCCTTCTTTTTGGTAAGCAGGCGCACCTCTGTTTCCATCGATGGTTTTAACAGGCGTTTATAGCCATCGGTGATAGCCAAACGGATTTGTCCGGCAGCCGGGTTGTTTGCTTTGATAACTGAATTTTCCAATATCTCCAGTGCATCATCTTCTTCAGGTTTCAGGTCGAGCCATAGGATCTCTTCCTTCTCGCCGCGGCGCATGGCTAATACGCGGTGCGATGGCGCTGTTTTAACAGGCTCAGTCCATTCAAAATAGTCTTTGTACTTAATGCCTGCCTCCTCTTTGCCTTCAACTACTCTTGAAGCAAAAGTGCCTTTCTCTACAAACAGCTCACGGATTTTGGTACGTACTTCGGCATTTTCAGCAACGGTTTCGGCTATGATATCCCTTGCGCCGGCTAAAGCTTCATCAACGCTGGCTACACCTTTTTCGTCGCTGATGTATTCGGCAGCTATCAGTTCGGGGTCGATATTTTTTTGTTCTAATAAAACATCGGCTAATGGCTGTAAGCCTTTTTCACGGGCCGCTGTAGCACGGGTTTTGCGTTTTGGGCGATACGGAAGATAAAGGTCCTCCAAAGTAACCATCGTTTCGGCCTCGTTGATCTGTTTTTCCAGCCCGGGCGTTAGTTTGCCCATGTCTGTAAGCGATTTCAGGATGGCCTCACGGCGTTTGTCAAGTTCGCGCAGTTGCTGTACACGGTCGCGGATGGTGGCAACCTGTACCTCATCCAAACTGCCGGTAAGCTCTTTACGGTAACGTGAAATGAAAGGAACAGTAGCTCCTTCATCAAGCAGGCCTACCGTAGCGGTAACCTGCTTTTCGGCTACAGAAAGCTCTGCAGCTATTATTTTATAATGAATACTCATAATCAAAATTCGGACTGCGAAGTTGAGGGAATCGGCTTACAATTCAAAAAAAGATTGCTAACAAAAAGTTGAAAGTTTTTGATCGGGCTATTGTTGGCAGTGTAAATATAGGATACATTTTGTTAGCCGGCTTTTTAAAATTATCTCAACGTTGCCCGCGGCCCGGGCTCAAACTAAAATTAATTCCTGATCCTATTATCTATATTTTTTGCTTCGCTTTTATTTCCAAATACCGGTTCACCGTATTGATAGTAAGACTTTGCGGTGCTGTTAATATCGACTGGATCCCGTGGCTGGCCAGTTCTTTTACCATCAGCTTTTTATCATAAGCAAACTTTTCGGCAATGGTTTTTATGTAAATACCTTCAACATCTTTGGCCGGTTGTTCGCTCAGGGTTTTTAACTCGGTATTTTCAAAAAAGACAACTAACAGCAGGTGAAATTTAGTTATCCGGCGTAAAAATGGCAATTGCCGTTGTAATGCGGGTAGGCTTTCATAATTGGTGAAAAATACCACCAGGCTACGTTGCTTTAATACCCGGCGTGTTGTGACATAAAGCGCCTCCATGTTAGTTTCCAGGTAACGGGTTTTTTCCTTGTATAAAACTTCCATTATCTTATTGAGCTGCGCGTAATTCTTATCAGCTGGCACCACCGAACCTATTTTCTCGCCCACGGTTATTAACCCGGCCTTATCTTCTTTAAGCAAGGCAACATTTGAAAGTACAAGGCTTGCATTAATGGCATAATCCAGCAGGCTGAGCCCTTCAAAAGGCATCCGCATAGCCCGCGATTTATCAATAATGCAGTAAACGTGCTGTGATTTCTCGTCGGTATAGGAGTTCACCATCAGGTCGCCGCGCCGTGCTGTGGCTTTCCAGTTGATGGTGCGATAGTCGTCGCCTGGAACATAAGATTTTACCTGCTCAAACTCCATGCTATGCCCAATCCGCCTGATTTTTTTAATGCCGATATCAGTAAGCCTGTTTGAAATGGCCATCAGCTCATACTTACGCATTTGTAAAAACGAAGGATAAACGGGCAAAGTTTCGGCCTGCTCAAAATTGTAGCGTTTAGATACCAGGCCAATGGCCGAACGCACAAAAACCCGGATAAAACCAAACTCATATTCGCCCCGGCGCGTTGGCCTCAGCATGTAATTGATCTGCTTACGTTCGCCGGGGGCAAGGGTTGTAGCAAACCAAACATCACGTTTCTGAAACTGTGCAGGAACCTCGTCAATAATACCGGTGTTAATCCTGAAACTATACCTGTTTTCGATGTAAATGCTAAGTTCGTTCTCATCGCTGTTGCTTAACCGTTCTGGCGCAAGGCGTTTGGCAAATACCCCATCAGTTATCCGGTAAAGTATGAACAGATCGGTAATCAGCAGCGCCAGCAGGGCATAAAAAGCCACATCAGGCACAACGCCCAGCCACGGAAAGAAAAACGAAAGTAAATACAATACCACGCAGGCGGCAACCGCACCGAATAAACGGTTAGTTAAAAACAAATTGGTATATAATAGTCCGAATAGTTTTTTCACGCGCTTTACTATCGTGGCACTTCAATTTTTTGTATTACCTGGGTTATTACCTCATCGGGGGTTACGCCTTCCATCTCCTTATCAGGTGTTAACATAATGCGGTGGCGCAGTACCGGTGTGGCCACATAAATAATATCATCCGGCGTAACAAAATCACGCCCCCTGGTAGCAGCAAGCGCTTTGGCGCCATTAACAATAGCCAGCGACGCACGCGGTGAGCCACCCAACTGCAGGGATTTGCTGTTACGTGTTTCGTGGATAATTTTAGCTGTAAACTCAAGTATTTTATCTTCCACATGCAAGGCCCTCACCTGGTTGCGCAACTGGTTAATATCAGCAGCCGACAGCTGTGGTTGGATCAGGCTCAGCTGATCGGTAGTTTTTTGCTGATGCTGACGGGTAAGGATAGTTATTTCTTCTTCAAGCGTTGGATATTTCACCTCTATTTTAAATAAAAACCTGTCAAGCTGTGCTTCAGGCAAACGATAGGTACCTTCCTGCTCAACCGGGTTTTGCGTTGCGAAAACGGTGAACGGCTCTTCCATTTTATAGCGGTGCCCGTCAATGGTGAGTTGCCGTTCCTCCATTACCTCAAACAAAGCCGACTGTGTTTTTGCAGGGGCGCGGTTGATCTCATCAATCAGGATAATATTGCCGAATATCGGTCCTTGCTTAAATTCAAATTCGGTTGTTTTGGGGTTAAAAACAGATGTTCCTAAAATATCCGAAGGCATCAGATCCGGCGTAAACTGGATGCGCGAGTACCGGGCATCTATTGTTTTGGCTATAAGTTTTGCTGTAAGTGTTTTTGCAACGCCCGGCACACCTTCAATAAGGATATGCCCATCGGCCAGGATCCCGGCAATAAGCAGATCGATAGAATCATGCTGGCCTACGATGATGGTTGCCAGCGTGGCTTTTATTTGCTCAACGGCAGTGCTTAGCTTGGTGAGATCGGTGCGTTGTTCAAAAAATTCGTTTTCCATATTTACCTGGATTGGATATAAAATTGTTCAATAAGTTGATTGAGCCTGATCAGCTCATGATCGGTTACGATATCGTGAGTGCTGATGAAAATAAATGCACCGGATAATTCGCGGGCAACATCTACAGTAACACCGGTACGGTTAACCAGTTCTTCCACAAACCCTGGGCCCGGCCGGTTGGCTTTTATCCGGTAAGTTTCACGGACATACGCCAGGAAATACTGCATTTTTTTCCTGGCAATGTTTATATTATCCCTTCGTTCATAGTAAACCTGCCCAACTACGTTAACAAAATCAACGGTAGAATTTTCAAGCGGTTTGATAACAGGTATGATCCTTTGACGCCTTTTTACTTCATACAGCACAAATACCAGCAGGCTAAACAAGGCGAGATAGTAAGCGGCTTTTAATTGTGCATTCCCCAGGAATACCCTCATCGGCGAGTCGTCTTCGCCGGTGCCCTGCGTGTAATATTCGTCCCAAACTATCTCCGGTGTTTTCTTCACCATAGATAAAGCTGTTGAAGCCCATTCAGCACCCTGTGATTTCAGCAGGCTGTAATTAGTAAACATCCCGGGATTGGGCGTTAAATACAGGTTGCCTTTTCCCATAGGGTATTTCAACAAGTTGGCCTTATGATCGTCGGTTTCACCTATAACCACAGCCCGGGATGTATCAAATTTTGTAAAATATCCGGCGGTAACACCTTTATCAACAAAGTAATTTACCTCGGGCGAAAGGGCAGGGTTTACAAAGTGTATCAGTGTATGATCGTTACCGTTAACCACAAATTTATTGGTGATGCTTATTTTGAGCTCCTTTTCAAAATCGGCCCCTAAAAACCCTGCGGCAATAAAAACATCATTGCCGGCAGTGATATATTTCTTAAGCTGTTTAAAATCGGGTTTGGTAATATTTAGGCCCGCAGCTATGATAATGTATGATGATCCTTTGATGGAATCTTCGGCAATAGTATTGTAAATGGCCTGGCGTTTAGGTTTGATCACAGCACCGGGGAAAATATCCCGGGCACGCTCATAAAGTACCCGCGTACCGTAAGGAATCTTATCGGTATTGCTGAACGTAGGCATCCAGTTAACCTCTTTCGGCTTATTCATGTTTGCTACTATGTAAATAACAAACAAAGTTGTGGCTATTATAAAGTAAATTTTCAGGTCCTTCATAACAGCTGTTTTTTAAAGTTTTGAAACAACTGGTTAATATTGCCAAAAGCAGCGCCATCAATATTAAAACCGCCATACCATACATATTCAAACTGCCTGGTTAGCGAAACAAAAGACTGCCGTACAGAAGGATTGTTAAGCTCATACACATAAGCCGAATTAGTTTTTTCGGGCTGCCACTGGATAAGGCCATCATCACTAAGCTGTTTCAGGCTTCGCAGGTAAAGCAGGCGAACGGCTAAACGGTAATTATGGTTTGAAATCGCTTTCTCAATTTCCTCATCAAAATTGATCTCATGGATATTCTCCGCCGATTCGGTATAGGCCAATGGTGTTTTGCGCGACTTGCCCAGCAGCAGGTTGCCCATATCCATACCAAGAAGCTTCATAATAAAGAAGATCAGCGCACCTATTGCCAGTATTAAAAAGAAGTATTTTAAAAAAACTCCGAGACCAGGATTTACGCTTAAGCTGCCAAACAAATTACGCCAAAACCTATTCCAGAACCTGTCCCAAAATGACAGCTCATTCCCTATGCTTTTGTCGTTATACTGATACTCTTTGTCGGCCCGGTATTTATCAAGCGCATTTTCATTAAAACGATGTATATTAACCTTCGAGCTATCCATGCGTACAACCGCGGGCTTCTTTTTAGAAACGCTATCTGTTTTTAAGGGAACAGCCTTTCCGCCAACTTTAGCCACCGCCGGATTGAGGGCAAAGCACAACAGTATGAATAGGATTAGTATCGGTTTAGGCATAACTCAATCAGTATTGTTCGGCAGGCAGGTCGTCGGCTTTATCGGTATGGATGCCAAATGCTTCTATACGTTCTAAGATGCCGGTTCCGTCTTTTCTTTCTTCAAGACTAAAATAGCACAACGCTATAGCAATGGTTGGGATAGCGTAAGTAAGCATCAGGATGTTTTGAAGCATACTGAAGAATATCATAATTGGCCACGAAACATATTTTAGTGAAACAAAAAGGCGTAGTGACGCAACAAGTGTTAGCGGCACAGTAGCAATTGAACTGCAAACACTTACTATCAGCGAGCAAACAAATATGATCCCGAATACTGTCCACCAATAATCTTTAATAAGCTTAAAGCCTTTGTTAAAAGAGTAGTTAAAACTGGCATTTTCCATCACCATTATGGGCAATACCAGGTAAAATATAGGCATTAAATATATACCGGGTATAAAGCAAAACAGAAAACCAAGGCAGGTTAAGATCATCAACAGAAACGCAGACCCCAGCGAGCGAAAAAAATAATGTTTAAAATAATTCCATACATCCTGCGCGGTTGGCTTTTCTCCCTTTTTTTCCAGGTAAACGGCTACAAAGCAAAGGGTAGTTAAATAAATAAAAAACTGGCTTAATACGGTTACCAGGGCATTTGCAATAACGCCTAAACCTGCGTTAAGGCCACTATTATAATCAGATATTTGAGTTGAAGCAGCACTGTCATAAATTGCAATTTGCGAAAATGCTGTAGTAGCAGTACCAACCAGCACAAAAAAGCCGCAGATAACGAGTAATGACGAAAAAAGCGGTTTGAAATTCTGTTTCAGGAAGGTGAAGGTATCATTTATTATTTCGCCGAAATCACGGATCCTCCTCAGTTCAATAATATATTTCATTTAATGATCAGTGTTAGTATAGCTTAGGTTTTTATTCAATTTTGCAGGGTACAGTATCACATACCATATCATGAACAGTAACGATGAGGCTAATATAATAATACTTAGCCAAACAGGCATTTCGGTATGCCGGGTTACAAAACTTTCAAAAAAAGCGGCTAATAATATGATAGGGATAAGGCCTACTGTAATTTTCAAGCCCTCAAGCGCCCCTTTTTTTAATGATTGCAGCCGCGTATATGTTTTAGGAAACAACAGGCTGTTACCAAGCACCAGCCCTGCGCCTCCGGCCACAATAAACGACGACATTTCAAGCGTTCCATGGATCCAGATCACCAGGATGGATTGGATCCCCAGCCCCTTGCTGAAAAAATAGTATTGGAACGAGCCAAGCATAACCCCGTTCATCAAACTGGCGTACAATGAACCGACTGAAAAAAACAAGCCCATCACAAAAAAGCGCAGTTCAACATAAACGTTGTTGGCGGCTATCATCAAAAACATAAGGCCTGATGAGCTGCTTTTATAAACCCCAAAAGGGTCGCCTTTAGCAATGTTATCATTGGTCATGTTCACATAATCATCGCCAAGGATAAGCCTCACGAAATGATTATCATACTTGGCCGAAAGAACCCCCATGCAGGTAAAAATTGCAAAAAAGATGAGCGAATATAATAACTGCCTGCGGTACTGAAAAAACAGCAGCGGCAATTCGTATCGCCAGAAAATGGCAAACCGGTTGCTTTTCTCCTTTTGATTTTTGTAGATGTCCTGGTGAAAGGTTGACGCAAGCCCGTTGAGGTACTTTGTTGTATTTGATTGCGGAAAGAAAGTTTTGGAATAGGCGAGGTCGTCGGTAATGGCTATAAATGCGGCAGCAAGCTCGTCCGGGTCGGTTGGCTTATCGGTTTCATAAGCCTTCCATTTTTCGGTATTTTGTTTGATAAACAGCGCCTCACGCATTTTTAAAAGCAGGTTTTATTTTTTGTTAAAATACTCACAAATCTTTAATATACAATCATAATTTACACTAACAAATATATCTTTGTTAAGATGCAAACCATAACCGTACACACAACACAAAACATTGATATAGACTACGAGATCGCCGGGCTTGGCGAACGTATAGTTGCCCGCATAATTGATTACGCCATTTTCATTTCCTTTTACCTCATCTTTATTTTTTTGATTATTGGTAAAATGCCCGAAACTGCGCTGGTTATCTGTGCAATTATAATGGCAGTGATATTTGTATTTTATGACCTGGCCTGCGAAACGCTGCTTAACGGTCAAAGTGTTGGCAAGCGGATTATGAAGATCCGGGTGATAAGCCTCAATGGCAACCGTCCCCGTTTTGGGCAGTACCTGTTAAGATGGCTGATGCGCATGGTTGATTTTGGTATTACACTTAATCTTGGCGCGCTGCTTTGTGCCCTGGTAACCGAAAACGGTCAGCGCATAGGCGATGTGGTAGCCGGAACAGCCATGGTAAAAACACATCCGCGTACCAAAATTGATAACCTTACTTTCAGACCGGCCGGCGATGATTATGAACCTACTTTTAAAGAGGTAGCTGAACTAAACGACGACAATGTAAGGCTGATAGCCGATGTGATACACAATTACATGAAAACGCATAATGCCGTTGTGGTTTACAATATGGCGCTCAAATTAAAAGAACATCTGAAAATATCCACCCTGCCCCCGAATATGAATGACCTGCAGTTTTTACAGGCCATTATTAAAGATTACAGCCATGTAAGCGCCATGTCCGAGCCTTATCAATAAGCTAAGTTAACTCTATATAAAGCAAATTAACTTTGTGCATTCTGCGCTCAGCTTAAGATAAATGCGACATCTTTAAAAAATAGCTGATTAGCACAATACTGCCGTTTATCATAAATACCGTTTTCTTTATTACTGCTTTTTCGGTATCGAGCTTGAAAATTATATCGGCTATGCCGTAAATAAAAAACAGGATCAGTGGAATTGCTGCTGGGTATAATAGAAAACTTTTTTGAAGATCGCCCTGAATAAGGGCTACTACCGACCGTTGAAAGCCACAGCCCGGGCAATCAATACCGGTAAGATATTTAAAAGGACAAGGTAATAAATGCCCCTGCAGCCAGTGGATAAACCCCAACGGGCTGCAGGATGCATATATTATGGTATTATTTAGCCACATTAATAGTTTTGTGGAGGATTTTGATTATTGAAAGGATCACGGTAATCGTTCGGATTAAATGCGGTACCTTGCGCTTCTTTGGCCGATGGGCCTAAATATTGGGCTCCACCAAAAGCTAAAATTGGGAAAAAGATAAAGGGTAAAAAAATACACCCAACTGTAAAACCTTCACTTTTTCCAAAACTTTTGTTGAGAAGATTTAATGCCCAAATACCAAAAATAGGAACGGTGCAAGGTATTAAAAACATGATTAGCCACCACATAGGTTTTCCAATAATTTCGAGCCATACTATAGCGCTATAAATAGGAATTATTGATGCCCAACCTGGTTTACCCGCCTTGGTAAAAATTTTCCACATGCTAATAATTTGTATAAGACTGGTAATGATTAGTGGGATAAGCAATACGGCGAGGAAAGCCGCGACCATGCCATTCGACATGTCGGAAGAAGAAGTGTAAGAATCCATAATTTTGTTTAGTGTTTAAGTTTTAAGTGTTATTATTTGTTTAAGTTCACTGCAAATTATAAATTATTTTTATCAAAACTACAAGGCGCAACGTATTTATTATAGAACCTGTAATTATAATTTATCATTAATTTTGACCTGATGCAAAGAGAACAAATTTCGGTTTTTGATATGTTTAAGATAGGCATAGGCCCGTCGAGCTCGCATACGCTTGGCCCCTGGCGTGCCGCACAGCAGTTTGTGCAGTCGCTTGAGCAACAGGGAGTATTGCCGATAGTGCAGCAGGTTAAGATCTTATTATATGGCTCATTAGCCAAAACGGGGCATGGGCATGGTACGGATATAGCTATACTATTGGGTTTAAGCGGCGATGACCCTGTTACTTTTGAAGTTGACCAGGTAACGCCTAAAATTGAGCAGATCAAAAATTCGCATCAACTGATCATCGGTGGCATTTTGCCGCTGAGTTTTTATGCTGATGATGACCTGCTGTTCCTGTTTAACGAAAGCTTACCTTATCATCCAAACGCGGTAACTTTCCAGGCATTTTTAAGTACCGGAAAGGCAATCTCTGAAACGTATTACTCTATAGGAGGTGGTTTTGTGGTGAAGGAAGGTGCTTCAGGACAATCAAAAGCGGAGGTCGATCTTCCCTTCCCTATTGATACCGCCGCCGATCTGTTGCACTGGTGTATCAAAACAGGTCTGCGGATTTCAGAAGTTGTGGCCGAAAATGAACTGGCCTGGCGCAGCGAGCAGGAAACCCGTACCGGAGCATTGAATATCTTCACAGCATTAAAAGAGTGCATATACCGGGGATGTCACACTACCGGCCAATTGCCCGGCGGGTTAAATGTGGCAAGGCGCGCCGCCAAATTGAACGCAAAACTCATCGGTAATAATAAATACAGCAATTACGACGAATGGGTTGCAGCCATCAGGAACACCGGCGATAGTTTTAAAAACACTTTGGATTGGGTAAGCTGTTTTGCCCTGGCTGTTAATGAGGAGAATGCTTCATTTGGGCGTGTAGTTACTGCGCCAACAAACGGCGCCGCCGGTGTAATCCCCGCTGTATTGCAATACTATATCGCTTTTTGCGATGTAAATACCGAACAAAAGATCATCAACTTTTTATTTACTGCAAGCGAGATTGGGAGCATTTTTAAAAAAGGAGCTACCATATCAGCAGCTATGGGCGGCTGTCAGGCCGAAATAGGTGTATCATCGGCCATGGCTGCGGCTGCTTTGACCGAATGTATGGGTGGCACCCAGCGGCAGGTACTTATGGCGGCCGAAATAGCTATGGAACACCACCTCGGCCTCACCTGCGACCCTATCGGCGGGCTGGTACAGGTTCCCTGCATTGAACGTAATACTATGGGCGCTATTAAGGCCATTACAGCATCACAATTAGCGCTGCAAAGCAACCCCGAAAAAGCCAAGGTAAGCCTCGATGCGGTAGTGAAAACCATGTGGCAAACTGCGCTGGATATGAACTCGAAATATAAAGAAACAAGTGATGGCGGGCTGGCAATCAATATCCCAATCAGTTTGCCGGAGTGTTAATGCTTACTTCTTAAATAGTCTTGAATCAAATTCAAAAAACTCGGTTGCAATAATTTTTACGGCTTTAAAATCGTGGTGTAAAGGGTTAAGCAGGTAGTTAAAATCGCCGGTAACAGTGGCAGATGGTACCTGGAGCGCTAAATATTTGTTAGCTTTTACAAAGCTGTCCCCGATTTGCTGTGTTGCTTTGATCAGGGGGTTACTATTCCACTTTTCGGGTAGCTGATCAATGACAGGCTTAAAAATCTCGGCATTATCAGGCAGTTCAATCGTCGCCATAAAATAATCAGAAGGCATAAATCCAAGTGGTGTATGTACTGCAACTTCAAGTACAGCCAAAGCACGTGATGCGGAGGTGTAAACTACAGCGGTTCCTTTACTGTTCCAACGGCCACCGTTTAGTTCGGCCCCCCTGCCACTTAAGTCATTAATGTAAGCCTGTTTACTTAAGCGATAAACGATCATGCAAGTATACCGTGTTCAATGCGCCCCAACTCATCGCGGATCATATTGATCCCAAAGGCTGTATCTAAAAGTTCTTTAGGTTTTACCCCGCCCAGAGGGATGCTTTTATAATCCATCCAGGCGTAAAACTTATTTTCATCGCCAAAAACCTCGATGCCCTTTTTATAAAGTAATTCGATCATGATTATCTTTTCAGAATAGATGGGATCAAAAGTTTTGTTTTCTTTTTTGTAGCGTTGAATTGTACGCTCGGAAAGATGAAGGTACGAAGCCCAGTCATCTATATTAAAATGGATATGATTTGATAATTTGGTAAGATAAGGAAATGATATGCCCTCCCTTACCATGAAGGTTAAATTAACCTCATCGTCTTCAAGAAACTTATAGGGTTTTGGAGTACTCATGGCCTTTATTGTAAATTGACTATAAATTTACGACAATTGTCGTTAAAATACAAATCTTATTTTCAATCTATTTTTGCACAAAAACAGTTCCCATAGCCGCCTTCAGCTTATCAACCCACATCCCATACATTTTACCCGATGGGTGCAGACCGTCACTGGCCAGTAACGATAAGTCATTTGCCGCTAATTTAGAGATGCCTGTAATTTCAACGTAGTTAACTTTGGCATTGCCGCTTATGCTACGGTTAATATCATTGAACTGATCAATCTCTGGGCCAATCACGGCATCCTGCCCATGAGCATAAGGCGTAACTCCATAATCAGGGATAGACAGTACAAATACATGCTCCCTGATACCGCCAGCAAATTTAATGGCCGTATTTAAAACCTGTTCAAACTTAATGCGGTAATTTTCCTGGCTTAAACCATCATATTGATCATTTACACCTATCAGCAGCGTGACTACATCATAAGTATTGCTTTTGATGACGCTTTGATCAATAGCTTCAATCAACTCATCGGTTGTCCAGCCGGTGCGGGCAATAATAGTAGGGGTATTTACTTTAAAGCCGTTTAATTGGTTAGCCAGTTGATTAGGAAATGCCTGTTCAGGGGGCACGGACTGGCCTATGGTATATGAATCGCCGAGGGCAAGGTATGTTAGGGTATCCTGTATCACTGTAACTGGTTTTGGCAGGGAATTATAACTAACCGGCGCCGGCGTGTTTTTGCCCGTACAGGCCGATAATGTAACTGCTGTAAGTAAACTTAAAATTATTCCCTTCATTATAATATCTCCATACCAAAAAGTACGGAAATGTGATGTTTAAGGATTTTTTTAACTTCATTAATATCAACCTCATGCCCAAGTTCCTGCTGTATAGAGGTCACAGCCTTATCGTCAATGCCGCAGGGCACTATATTTTTAAAATAGCCAAGATCGGTATTTACATTGAGCGCGAGGCCGTGCATAGTTACCCAACGGCTGCAGCGTACACCCATGGCGCATATTTTACGGGCTTTGTCATTATCGGCATCAAACCACACACCGGTATAACCTTCATAACGACCGGCCTTCAATCCAAAATCGGCAAGGGTAAGGATCACCGCTTCTTCCAGCGTACGCAGGTACAGGTGGATATCAGTAAAAAAATTATCAAGGTCGAGTATCGGGTATGAAACAATTTGCCCCGGTCCATGATAAGTAATATCACCGCCCCTGTTTATCGGGTAATAAACCGCCTGCTTTTCTTTCAAACCCGCCTCATCTAACAATAAATGCTCAGGCTTGCCGCTTTTACCCAGGGTATACACGTGTGGATGTTCGCAAAAAACCAGGTAATTAAAAGTTTCGTCGGCTTCGATGGTATCGTAGGCAACAGCAGTACCGGTATTTTTAGCAGCTGCTTCATAAGCCGTTTCTCGGTTACGGTTGTCTATTTTAGTTTTAACCGTTTCACTAAAAAGGGTTTCCTGTTTATCCCAGGCCTGCTGATAATCAATCAGGCCCCAATCCTGAAAAAATACTTTCTTGTTTTTCATCACTCGCCCTTTACGTAGCCTATCATATAATCTTCATATTGCAGATAGCCTACGGTATAATCAATGGTGGTATCTTTTTTATTCAATTGCGCATTCACCACGCCATGGTGTTCAAACTGAAAAGGCTCCAAAAAAATGTTATCGGCAAATGAAACCTCCTTTTGCCCGTTGCATTTATAAACAGCTTCTTTGGCGCACCAGCAAACATACAATTGCTCAATTTTTTGCGGGCCATTTATAAATTTCAGCTCTTCCTTACGCATAAACTTGTTGGCAATACGCTCAACCTTTTGTTTAATCTGCTCTATATCAATCCCAACCTTGTATGTTTTGCTGATCATCACAGCGGCATAATCAAACGAATGGCTTAAGGAGATATGGTAAGGCAGGTTAACCAGGTAGGGCTTGCCATGCTCATCAACTTTGCAGTCAATATACTCATCGGTACGGAGCATTTTGCGCAGCAATACGCGGGTCCCCAGCCAGTGCAGGTGGCGTTTGCCATTGCTCAGGCTCTCCACAAAATCCTTTTCCTGCTGGTCAAGTTGTAACTGGCTGTACAGGTCTGTAGCCTCCTCCTCGATACGCCAGAGTGCAAACTCGGTGTCATCATCAATACGCTGCCTGTATGCTATCGCCATAAAAGTAAAATTGCAAAATAGGTTGCAAACATATGTCAAAAAAAATTAAATAATATCAACGCAGCTACATATTCGTAATCAGCTGAACCATATTAGGTTTAGGGGCCGTTTCTGCGCTATCTGAACGCATTTCGCCTGCCAATATTGTTTATAAAAGCCGGTGCCGATTAGGCTAATTTTCATAATTTAGCGCCAGCAATAACCTGCCTGTATGATACTATCTGATAAGCGCATCCTCGAAGAAATTGAACAAGGCCATATTATTATTGAACCATTTAACCGCGAATACCTGGGTACTAACTCGTACGACGTTCATTTGGGCAAATATTTAGCCACCTACCGTAGCCGGGTGCTTGATGCTAAAGTTCATAATGAGATAGATGGTTTTGAAATTCCGAAGGATGGCTTTGTGCTTCAGCCCAATACGCTTTACCTGGGCGTAACTATGGAGTATACCGAAACCCATCGCCACGTTCCGTTTTTAGAAGGCAAATCAAGCACCGGGCGTTTAGGTATCGATATCCATGCGACAGCAGGCAAAGGAGATGTTGGTTTCTGCAATACCTGGACACTTGAAATTTCATGTGCCCAGCCGGTACGCATTTACGCCGGCATGCCCATTGGCCAGCTTATTTATTTTGTAGTTGAGGGCGAGATTGAAACACTGTACAACAGCAAGGCCAACGCCAAATACAACAACCCTACTACACGCCCTGTTGAAAGCATGATGTGGAAGAATAAGTGGTAGTGTTAAGTCGAAAGTCTTAAGTGCTAAGTCTGGGAAGAAATCAGACTTGGGACTTCAGACTTACTACTTCAGACTTAGTACTATAAACAGTATCATACTTATTATAAATACGTAAATACTTTTTGCGTATCTTGGTAGTTCAAGATTTATCTTTCTATGAACCTCAAACGCCTATCGGTCGGGACCCTTATCACCCTTATTGTTGGTGCTACTTTAGCTTTTGTAAAACCCGATGATGAGCTGGTAACAAAAATCATTGCGCAGCTTGATAAATGGCGCACCGATCATCCGCAGGAAAAAGTTTACCTGCACTTTGACAAACCCTATTATGCCATTGGCGAGGATATTTGGTTTAAGGCCTATGTTACCATCGGCAGTGAGCATAAGCTTTCGGCTTACAGCGAAACCCTGAATGTCGACCTTATTGATGATAACGATTCAGTAAAACGCAGCCTTAAGCTCCCGCTAACAGCAGGCCTGGCAGCAGGTGACTTTGCCCTGGCCGATAGTATGGCAGAAGGCAACTACCGGATCCGCGCTTATACCAACTGGATGCGTAACGAAGGCGAAGCTTATTTTTTCAATAAAACCATAACTATTGTAAACGGTATCAGTAACAAGGTATTCACCAAAACCGCCTATACCTACAATACCTTAAATGGTAAACAAAAGGTAACTGCTGTTATTACCTATACCGATCTTAACGGTATAGCCTACGTTAATAAGCCTGTAAGTTATGAAGTTGAAATAAATGGTAAATCTATCTCACGGGGCAAAGGCATAACCGACGACAAAGGCAACCTCACAGCCGGTTTTACCACTAACCAGGCAGTTTCCATAACATCCGGCCATATCAATACCGAGGTGAAGCTTGATGAAAAACATACTATTGCGAAAGCCGTGCCCATAAAAACACTATCAAATAAGGTTGATGTTCAGTTTTTCCCGGAGAGCGGAAATTTAATTAATGGTGTTTTTGAAAAAGTGGCTTTTAAAGCCGTTGGCGCAGACGGGTTAGGAGTTGATATTAAAGGTTTTATTGCCGACGATCAAAACAACCAGGTTGCGCCATTGGGCGAAAGTCATTTTGGCATGGGTACTATTACCTTTGAGCCTGAAAGTGGTAAAACCTATAAAGCGCACATTACTTATGCTGATGGCTCGGAAGGTGTTTTTGATTTGCCCAAAGCAGTTGATAATGGCTATGTATTAAGTGTCAACAGCATGCGCGACGATAAGGTGTTTGTATCCATCATCCCCGGTAAAAACACCGGCAATGGCACAGCTTCATTATCGGGTTTAACGCTGATAGCGCAATCGGGCGGTGAGCTTTGTTATGCAGGCAAAAGTAAGGACGGGGCAACCTCCTTTTCGGCTGCCATACCTAAAAATAAATTTCCATCGGGTATAGTACAATTCACCCTGTTCTCGGCAACCGGCGAGCCACTGAATGAGCGCCTCATCTTTGTTCAAAACCCCGATCAGCTTAAACTTGCTGTCACCACAGAAAAACAGAGCTACAAGCCGCGCGAAAAAGTGACCATAAACCTCAACGCTAAAAACAGTGAGGATAAGCCCATTGTCGGTAGTTTTTCAGCATCGGTTATTGATGAATCAAAAGTTAATACAGATGAGGTAAACGAAAGTTCGATATTTTCAACCTTGCTGCTTACGTCAGACCTGAAAGGATATATAGAAAAACCTAACTACTACTTTACCAATATAAGCAACGAAACCAAGGCCAACCTTGACGCACTGATGCTTACCCAGGGCTACCATCGCTTTGAATGGAAACAGCTGCTTGCTGATAAATTTACCCCCATAGTTTTCAAGCCCGAAAAATCATTGGAGGTAACAGGTCATCTCAAAACGTTCGGGGGCAAACCGGTACCAAACGGCAAGGTTACCCTGTTTTCAACATCGGGTGGTACCTTTATTATTGATACTGTTGCCGATGCTGAAGGCAAGTTTACATTCAAAGACCTCGTTTTTAGGGATAGCATCAAATTTGTGATCCAGGCGCGCACTGCCAAAGACCGCAAAAACCTCGATATTACGCTTGACAACGTAACCCCGCAACCCGTTGGACCTAATAAAAACGCACCCGATCTGCAGGTGAACATCAATGATGGTGCATCGGCTTACCTCTTAAACAGTAAAAAGCTTTATGATGACCAGGTAAAATACGGCATCGGTAATCACACTATCGTATTAAAAGAAGTAGTGATCCGCGAAAAGCGGGAAAACCCTTTTAAAAATTCGGCCAACCTTAACGGGCCGGGCAATGCCGACCAAACACTTACCAGTCAGAACCTGATGTATGGGGGAGGAATGCTATCTCAGATTTTACAAGGCAGATTAACCGGTGTGATTTTTCGTAACGGCACGCCTTATTCAACCCGCAGCCCGGGAACTCCTATGCAAATTGTGCTTGATGGAACCTATGTGGGAACCGATTTCCTGGATAACTTAAATGTAACCGATATTGCCACTATTGAAGTTTTACGTAGCATTGGCAACACCGCGATTTACGGATCAAGGGGAGCGGGCGGCCTTTTAGTTATTACAACCAAGCGCGGCGGTGAAACTGTTTACACCAAATATGCGCCGGGCATTGTCACTTATGCTCCTAAGGGTTATTATAAAGCGCGCGAATTTTATTCGCCTAAGTATGATGATCCTAAAACCAATGCCCAAATGCAGGACCTTCGCAGCACCATTTACTGGGCTCCGGGCTTGCTAACAGATAAGGACGGTAATACGTCGATGAGCTTTTTTAATGCCGATGCTAAAGGTACGTACCGCGTAATAATTGAGGGTATTGATGCTGATGGTAATTTAGGACGGCAGGTTTATAGGTATAAGGTGGAGTAATATTATGTCGGAAGTCCGAAGTCGGCAAGTCCGAAAGAAGTAGGGATAGTCGGAAGTCCGCAGTTGGGAAGTCCGAAGGAAGTATTAAATCGGAAGTCCGCAGTCGGGAAGTCCGAAGGAAGTATTAAATCGGAAGTCCGCAGTCGGGAAGTCCGAAGGAAGTATTAAATCGGAAGTCCGCAGTCGGGAAGTCCGAAGGAAGTATTAAATCGGAAGTCCGCAGTCGGGAAGTCCGAAGGAAGTATTAAATCGGAAGTCCGCAGTCGGGAAGTCCGAAAGATTTAAGCAATACTAATGTTTAAACCTTTCGGGCCTTATGGCTGACAAGCACCTTATTTGTTACTCAAAAAATACTTCTCCCAAAAATCAACGGATTTTGACATTTCGCCGGAACCGCCTGCGGCACCGCGTCCTGCACCGCCACCCATACCCCCGCGACCGCCTCTCCCGCCACGGCCACCGCCCATGCCACCTCTTCCTCCGCGGCCGCCACCGCCGCCAAAGCTTCCGCCCTCACCTTCTCCTGCACCACTGCCACCTGCCGGGCGCTGAAAGCCATTGATCTTAAAATTAAAAGCCCACTCGCTTTTAAAGGCATCATTACCGGCATGGAAAAAGCTTAACGGGATAGCAGCTTCATAAACCAGGTCGCCATTGGCATCATAATTTATGGCTGTTTTAATGCCGTAGGTATTTGATGTGGTGATCATATCGCCATCAATATCCTTAAACCCAACAACCTTAATATATCGCAGCTTGGTTATCCGCTCGCGCATCAGCTCGTCACGGTCGGCCTGGGTAATTTCGCCGTTATCATCTCTTAGCCTGGCAAACTCCGGCTTTTCATCCGGTGCTGCCAACGGAAAAGTAAGCATAAAACTATCTTTCTTTTTCCCTTTAGGGTCAATGCTCAGTGTAATCCCTGCATTTAACACTTTCATTTTATCAAGCCTGTCGCTAATGCGGATAGCGGCATACAGGTAATCCTTATCATTGGCCAGCGCGTAGTTCAGCCTCTTTTCTTCGTTATAATAACGTAGGCTATCGCCCCAGTCTTTCAGGTTGCCATCAATGTTAATATTAGCGGGTGGGGCCTGTAAGTTGTTTTGAGTACTTTGGGCCGATAAATGGTGAGCTGTTAAAAGTTGTGCAGTTAATGCTAAAACAAAAGCCGGGGATGCTTTTTTCATGTGAAATTTTTTAGGGGTTTTGTGTAACATGATTTTTAAGACCATGGAACACGATTTTAACATTTTTATTATTGTTTTTGAGTAAATTTGTAGTTACGTATG
This sequence comes from Mucilaginibacter sp. cycad4, assembly GCF_034263275.1. NCBI lineage: Bacteria > Pseudomonadati > Bacteroidota > Sphingobacteriia > Sphingobacteriales > Sphingobacteriaceae > Mucilaginibacter > Mucilaginibacter sp. cycad4. The sequence goes on from NZ_CP139559.1 coordinate 6,273,187, forward strand.
CCAACTGAAGTACAGGAAGAAACATTTACCCTCGAAGAGTTACTTGCAGGACTTAAAGAGATGCATCGTTTAATACTCTGGAACGATGATTTTAACACCTTTGACCACGTGATCCACTGCATGATGAAATACCTGGATTACTCCGAACCCCAAGCCGAAAAGATAGCATGGAAAGTACATAACGAAGGCAAATGCGCCGTACTGGAAGGCTCCTTTACCGAAATGGAGATCTACCGAAAGATCCTTCTGCAGGAGGGTTTAACAGTTTCCGTAGAATAAACACAAATAGTAACCGACATGATAAAAAAAATTCTTTTACTTTTTTTGATAGTCGGTTGGGCAAGCCTGGCCGCCTTTGCGCAGGGTAAAAACCTGAAACTGGTATTTATCCGCCATGCCGAAAAGCCGGATGTTGGGGATAACCTTTCATGTGCCGGTTTTAACCGTGCGCTTAAACTTCCCGAGGTTTTAAAGGCTAAATTTGGCCTGCCCGATCATATTTATGTGCCGGCCATGCACCAGGGTAAATCCACCCCAAGGGCACGCATGTTCCAAACCATCTCGCCGTTTGCTGTAAAATATAATCTCTCTATCAACAGTAATTTTGAAGAAGAGGATGATAACGGCGTGGCTAAAGAGCTTACCTCAAAAAAAGGCACCATCCTTATAGTATGGGAACACAACGAGATTAAGCCTGTACTGAAAGCCCTCGGCCTTAAAGTTAAAGACCTGCAATGGCCGGATAATGATTTCGACAGTATTTGGATAGTGACCTTCAAAAAAGGAAAGCCATCATTAATGATGGATAAAGAAGGGATTACACCGGCCGCGGGATGTAGTTTTTAAATTAACCCCTCCCCTTCATTTACGCCTCCGCCCGGCCGGAGCCCATACCGCTAACCTAAGAAAAAGCGCGGAATTGTGCGATTCCCCTCTTGAGAGGGGCGGAGGGGTGTGTTTCTGCGCTGATAAGCTTGTAGCAGAAACACACCCCTGCTCTCAAGAGGGGAATCGCACAATTCCGCGCTTTTTCTTCCCCGGCCATGAGCTAAATATTTCAGCAAATCTTTCGCGTTAACCCCCCTTTTTTATTAATCAATTGTAGATCAATTACTTAAACTGAAATATTAAAAATTGTGTTAACCCTGTTAACCCCTCTGCCGCCGAGTGGCAACTATCCCACGGCCTCTGGCCGGCGTAAACAAGCATGTCGTACACAGGCCAGAGGCCTGGAAATAATCGACACTCGGCAGGAGCCGAGCGTCGGCGGTGTTTACTATGATCTATGAACCATAAGCCATCTAATATATAAAATTCATCCCAACCGAATAATTCCTCAACGGTGCTGCATTATAATACCTGTTACCCACAGCATTCAAATCATTACCCAGGCTATATTTTTGGTTCAGCAAGTTATCCGCGGCAGCAAATATTTCAAAATGTGTTTTATGGCCGATGGCTGGCTGATAACTAATTCTTGATTGTAAAAGATTATAATGCCCTGCGCGAACAGAGCCGGCATCGTTAAGCGGAATACTCGACGTATAATTATGTTGAATAAATAGTGACAAATATTGAGGAAACCTAATTTGCAGACTTGTTACGTAAACGAAATCTGGCACACCTGTAAGGCTATTACCACTGTAATTGCTGGTAGCATTGGCATAGCTTCTGAATTTAAATTGATTGAACGTATATGATTCATTAAATAACAGCCCCCGGATAAATGAGCTCCTGTTTTGCTTTATTATCCAATAGTAAAAGGATATTTCTGTGCCGGGTTGGTTAGTGCCCCCAGCGTTAATATAATGTTCTGTTTCGTCGGTGTTTACGCGTCGTACAATAGCATTAGTGATACGGTAATAAAAGACCGACAGATCTAACATCAAACTTTCATCGTGGTTACGCAAACGAAACCCCGTTTCGTAATTCCAACCGTATTGGGCTTGCAGGCTGGTATTAACAACGTTATCTGTTGGCCTTACTTCAGCAGTTGTGGGAGTTGAGTACCCTCTGCTAATTGTTGCCCTCCATACAAAATCATTACTTATCTGGTATGACAAAGCCAGCCTCGGCATCAGTTGTGCGCTGAAGTTGCGGTTAGTAAAGTTGTTTTGATTAAGCGGATATAAGTTTTTAAAATCATAACCATAATCATTTAAGCTTACCGCCGCTTCGATATGCAGGCGTTTGTACACATCAGCAGCATAACGGGCAAATACAAAATGCTGGTTGGTGTGAATATCATCAATGGTTTGGATGGTATCTTTTACCCCCTTCTTATTGCCATAGTTGGCAATGTGTGAGTTGGTTTGCTGCCATTCAAAACCGAGGTCAATTTTCCAGTCTAAATTGGGTTTCTTATCGCCGGTTAATTCAAAATAAGTACGGAAGCCATAAGTGTTTTCGCTCCGCTGCTCATAGTTGGTGATAAAAGGGTTGGCGAAATCAACATGGTTCCCAAAAACAGCCAGTACGTTGCGGATGTGATTATTGAAATGGTATTCGTTGGTTAGGCCGCCTAAATACATTTTGGTGGTGATACCTATACGTTGCTGAATAGCCCCGGGCAAAGTTGGTGTAGGCTGGCGGGCTAATCTCGGATTGGCTGTATACTGGGCCAAATTTAAGCCCCCCGGTGTTTGATAGGCCAGGTCAGAATAAATCCCCAGTGCTTTTAATGTGTTTTTACCACTGTAGTTCCAGCTATCGGCCAGTTGCAGGTAGTTACGATGCGTATCGCTGTTTTGCCTGTAACCGTGATAGGTTTGAAAGCTTTGGTTAATGTTGAGCAGGTAATTGGTGGTTTTTAATTGTACCGCAGCTTTTTCATGAAACAACCCGTACGAGCCGCCATTTATGCCGGCTGAAATATAGGTACTGTCGTTATACCGGTTAAGCGGACTAAGGATCACCACCCCACCCGAGTTGGCCCCAAATAAGCTACCATCCGGACCTTTTAATATTTCAACCTTTTGTATGCCCGCTATATCAATGGCATTTAAATAGCTGTTGCCCCCGGCGTCGGTAAGTGGGATATCGTCAAAGTAGATCTTTACATCCCTTACCCCAAAAGGTGAACGAAGCAAGCTACCCCTTATAGATAAACGATAGCTGCCCGGCGAACGTTCTTCGGTACGTACCCCTGGAACTGTATTTAACGCGTTTACAAATGAATTATCGGGCTGAATCCTGAGCTGGGCCGCATTAAGCACACTTACTGATGCCGGTACGCTTATTACAGGCTGATCGCTCAAGTAACCTTTAATGATCACGGGTTTAAGCTCGGTAGTGTCTTTTTTGGAGCGTATTTTATTTTGAGCATTGGCTGTAATAGCAACAGCAAGTATAGAAGTTATAAGAGTAAAGCGTTTTAGCATAGATTGACAATCAGGGATAGCCCTCAAAAATAGGTGTTTATACTTGTAAAAGCATATCGCCCGTTTGTAAATATCTTGATGTTGTGAGCTGACAGAGTTGAAACTTACGACGTTTTGAAAACTCGTAAGTTGGGCTTTTGGACAATGCCTGCCATTTTCCTTTTGTTCCTTAAATCTCAGGGATGAGGAATAAACAAAAAGCCTTAACAAATTGATTTGCCAAGGCTTTATGATCAATGACCTAAAATGGCATTAAATCTTTCCAAAAATCTCCGCAAGCTTGTTCTCCAGGTCTTCACCCCGTAGGTTTTTACCTATGATCTTGCCGTTAGGATCTAATAAAAAGTTTTGGGGGATGCCGCGTACGGCATACAGATCGGCAGCTTTGCTGTCCCAGAATTTAAGATCGGATACATGGTTCCAGGTAAGGCCATCTTTGTGGATAGCTGCCAGCCATTTATCTTTAGCATTTGGCCTGTCTAACGATACACCAAGAATAGTAAAGTTTTTGCCTTTGTAAGTATTGTATGCTTTTACCACATTAGGGTTTTCACGGCGGCAAGGGCCGCACCATGATGCCCAGAAATCTATCAGTACATATTTACCGCGGAATGATGACAGGCTCACCATTTTACCGGCAGTATCAGCTTCGGCAAATTCGGGTGCTATAGCACCTAATGCCACGGCTTTTAATTTCGGCAGGCGGTCGGCAAATTTCTTGCCTGCTTCGGTTGCTTTAATAGCAGGGCTAAAGTTGCTGAACAATGGGGCAATATCTACGTAATCGGCACTGTAAGCATATGATTCAAGCGCGTTAAGGCTTACATATGAATCGGGGTTTTCCTGGATAAACTTTTTATTTACCTGTGCATCCCGATCGTCTATCTTTTTTTCTTCGGCGTTTAATTCGGCCAGTTGCTCTGGGGTAGCGGTTTTACGTTTTGCAGCAAGCGCTTCGTATGCGTCGTTGATCGGTTTTTCGGCCTGGTTATATTTTTCGTTGTCGTTATTGGTTTTGGTGCCTGCTATTTTTGCATCAGCAATTTTATCAGTTGCGGTTACCTCGATGGTACCCGGTTCCAGGTAAATGGAACGGTAATCTTCTGAGCTATGCAGGCCGGTACCTTTGGGGTTAAACAAAATATAACCGCTTACAGGTGTTGTTGTGCTTGTTTTACCGGTAAATTTGAAGTTCCCTCCGTTTAATACTGCCGAGTCAACAACCGTTTTTCCATCTTTACGATATTGCACATAGACTTTCGCCGGTGCGTTATAGACGCCAATTTTACCTTGCACAGTATATTGGGCATCCTGGGCAAAAGCTAAAGCAGGGGCGCTTGCAATTGCTGTTAAAGCTATTTTTTTAATTGAGGTCAAGTTCATATCGCAATATAATAAAATTAGCCGGGTATTAAATATCCGGCTAATTCAACGGTGAATATGACATATTAATTAATATTGCCCTGGCAGGGCCTTAGCAACAATTAATTGTATTTCCCAAACAGCTGTTCCAGTTTGGCATCAAGATCTTCGCCGCGCAGGTTTTTTGCAATGATTTTTCCCTGCGGATCAATCAGGAAGTTTTGAGGGATAGATGTTACCGAGTACAAGGCAGCAGCCTGGTTGTTCCAGAATTTAAGATCGGATAATTGTGTCCATTCCAATCCGTCACTTTTAATGGCAGCAAGCCACGCCGATTTGCCGTCGGGCCTGTCTAAAGAAACCCCAACTACCGTAAAGTTTTTGTTTTTAAACCTTGCATAGTTACGCACCACATTCGGGTTTTCCTGGCGGCAGGGACCGCACCATGAGGCCCAAAAATCAAGTAATACATATTTGCCCCTGAACGACGATAGCTTTACAGGAGCTCCGTTAACATCGTTTTGTATAAAATCAGGAGCCTCGGAGCCGATAGCCGTAACTTTTAGGGCGTCAAGCTGCACCTTCATCATTTTGCCGGCCTCGGTATCTTTGATGTTTTGCGACAAAGAATTGTATAATGGCTCAACTTCGCCAAGGTCGGGAGCAGGACCGCTTACTGAAGTCAGGGCAAGCAAGCTTAAATAACTGTCGGGGTTGGCTGCAATAAAGCTTTTCAAGGTTGTTTTTTGCTCTGTTTGCAGGGCTTTATACCTTGCCTGCACGGCACTCCTGAAAGCTGCCGATTTTTGCTGTTCAGGCGTTGCTGCCTTGGCCTCAGCCATCAGTTTTTCGCCTTTTTGATTGATGGCTTTTAACTGGGCCTGGAGTTTTACATTATCAGCATTGAGTTTAGAGCCTGTGATCTGTGCGTTATCTATCGAATCTTTACTGACGATTGTGATGGTACCTTTTTCCAGGAAAAAATCTATGTCGTCGGCAGTTTTTGAAATCAGACTGCCGTTATCGGCATATTTATAGCTGCCGTCGATAAATTTTTCGAGGGGTAAACCCTTATAGTTAACGGCTAATGTGGCATTAACGGGGTTAAAGATAGTGCCGGTAAATGAAAATGCACCGTTAACCACATTGGCCGAATCGGTAACATTATTAGCACCCAGTTGGTACGATAAATATACCTTGGCAGGTGCGGTGACATTGCCTAATTTGCCATTAATAACAAAGGTATCTGTTGCCTGTGCAAGTGCCGTTACCGGCAGCATGGCGGCTATGTAAAAAAATAATTTCTTCATTAAAATATATAAAAACTCTACGCTGCTAACGTTTGAGCATGGGTTAAAATTGTGAATATCAGTTTAATTTTTGATAAGTACGCCACCAAAGATCCGGCAATTCGCCCGAGGTTGCCGTTTTATAATCGGCATAACTACAGGGTACCAAATGAAAACGCTCGTTAGGTGAACCGGCTGAAGGATAGGGCACCTGCATCCACCAGCGGTCGGATTTTTTGCTTTTTACAAATATTACTTCCTGGTCTTCATGGGTTAGGCTGGTTTTATAGATCAGATATTGTGATTTTGGATTAAGCGGAAAATCTCTCTTACGGTTATAAAAACCATCAATAAAATACCAGATCATTTGCGCCAGCTGCCAGGCGGTTTGCCCGTTACTGTCATAAGCAGGGTTAAATTCATAAAAACCTATCGAAGTAAGCTTATCGTTAAAGCCCGCGTAACGACAGAGCTGGCAGGCTTCTTCGCCATAAAAACCATTTGGCGTGGCATTGGCATTTCCCATGGCATCGGCAGCGCGGATGGCGCCGATATCGAAACTTACCATACTGGCATTGCGGATAGTGGGTTCAGTAACAGCAATGTTGCCGCTCAGTTCGCCTAAGCGGTGTACATCAAAAAAAAGCTTATCCATCACCCGCAGGCTGTCCTGGCTTACAAAATAGGTTTGGTAGCCAAGATTGCTGAAGTTGAACAGGTAATTTGGATCGTGCAGGAATATTTTATTGAGATAGGAGCCGGAGGTTGTTTCGATACTGCCGCCATGGTCATCCTCGTCCAGGTCAAAATGCGAATCGATCACCACCAGGTCAACCTTTTGTTCAAGCTCTTCATAGCCCATATATTGGGCATAGGTAATATCCTGTCCGCCACCTAAAATAACCGGGATGATATCTTTTTTGATCAGTTCGGCCACTACGGTTTTAACAGCGACGTAAGTGTCAGTCACTTTTTCGCCGGCACGAATGTTTCCGAGATCTGCGATTTTTACAGAATAGCCGCCTTCATTGAGCTGGTAAAGTTTTTCGCGGATATAATCGGGCCCAAGCGAACAGCCCGGGTTGCCGGTTGCATTGCGATCATCCATAACGCCAATGATAGCAATATCCGTTTTCTCTTCCAGATCGGGAAAATCGACAGAATAATGCACAATTTTATCGCCAAGCTGGCTGGTATAATAGCCTTTTTTAGGAGCTATCTTTTTAAGATCAATCGGCGTAAAAAAATCAGCTAATGACATAATTATTTAATGTGCAGATTTCAGATGTGCAAATGTGCGGATTTTTTAGCCGAAAGCTTAAGGCCAAAAGCAGAAAGCTTTTCTTACCATGTTGCTTAAGTTTAAAAAAGAAAGCTTTCGGCCTTAGCCTTTCTGCTTTGAGCTAAAAAATAATCACATTTGCATCATGATCTTAATAACAGGCGCAACTGGTTTTCTCGGGGCCGAACTGGCAAAACTTTTAATTACCACTACCGGGCAACGGATCCGTTGTACCAAAAGGGCAAGCTCCGTTATCCCAAAGCTATTGTTGCCTTATCAGCAAGGCATCGACTGGGTTGACGCCGATATGATGGATATTTTTGCCTTGGCCGATGCGCTTGATGGCATTACACAGGTTTATCACTGCGCCGCCTGGGTTTCATTAAAACAGGCTGATAAGAAGCCAATGATCAGCACTAATGTTACGGGGACAGCCAACCTGGTTAACCTGTGCAACGAGCGTGGTATAAGAATGGTGCACGTAAGTTCAATAGCTGCTATTGGCGCAGCTAAACCCGGCGAGTTAATTACCGAAAACCATCACCTGGAGCAATCAACAGAAAATGATGGCTATGCCATATCCAAATTGGAAAGTGAGATGGAAGTTTGGCGGGGTATTGCCGAGGGTTTGGATGCTGTTATTGTTAACCCTTCGCTTATTATAGGTGCAAGTGCCGGTACTGAGGGAAGCGGTGTGTTGTTCAATACAGTAAAAAAGGGGCTGAAATTTTACACTTCAGGCACTATTGGTTTTGTTGATGTGGAAGATGTTGCCAAATGTATGACAGGTTTAATGAACAGCAATATCACCGCCGAACGCTACATCATTAGCGCCGAAAACCGCGATTATAAAGGGATGGTTACCGAGATCGCGAATGGATTCGGAATTAAACCACCTGCTATTTTTGCTAAGCCCTGGATGATGGAACTGGCCTGGCGTGGAGCGGCTGTTGCAGCTGCTTTGACCGGAGGAGATCCGGCCATCGACAAAACATCGGCCCGGGCAGCTTCCTTGACCCGCGAGTTTGATAATTCAAAAATTAAAAAGGCGATAGGGTTTGAGTTTAAGCCGATAAGTAAAACTATAACGGAGGTTTGCTCGGCTTTAAAGTAGGTTGAGCGGGTTAAACCGATAGCTCTTCTTCTCTGGCAACAAACAAATCATATTCCATTTGTAAACCTAACCAATAATGGGAACTGATACCTAATAGCTTTTCAAGCCTTACAGCAAGCTTTGCAGAAATATTTCTTTTGCCTGCAAATATCTCGCTTAAGTGATGGGGCCAAATATGGAGGGCTTTAGCTACATCCTTTTTGAGGATAGCCCTTTCTTTAATTTCTTCCTGCAAAAATTCGCCCGGATGAAATGCTTCTATTTCAACTTCGTTACCATTATGATCTAATACCTGATTATTCATAATTAGTATGATGGGCTCCTGGCCCTAATTTATGAGTAGTGATTGTTGATCTCTTCAATACAAATGATCTCCAATCTGCTGATCTCGTTGTTTTCAATCCGAAATATTAAACGGTAAGATATATTCAATCGTATCGAATATTTACCCTCGTATTTCTTTCCTTTTAGTTTTTCAAAATGAAGGCTTTTAATCATCCGCAAATCAGCAGTATTTTTTGCCTGTCTGATTTGGTATAAGCGTTTTTTAAAAGCTTTGATCACTTCGTCCGGAAAAGGTGATTTTCCGGTTACTTTGTTGTAATTGGCCACTTCACCCAGAAAGTGATCTTCAATTATTACATGCATCGCTACGGTTTATTAAATGTGATTGATTTTTTCATTGTTTTTGCTTTAAAACTGTTTGAACGTTATCAAATATATCAATTAATGATGAAATTACCAAAAAAAGGTTATTTCAATTTAAACTACAAACTCTCTATACTTCATCAGTAAATTTTTTCGCACCTTTGCACCCAAGATGGAGCAGTACTTTATTATTGATTTCGACAGCACTTTTACACAGGTTGAGGCCCTTGATGAACTGGCCCGGATCTCTCTCAAAAATCGTCCCGACCGCGAAGATATCTACAAGCAGATTGAAGATTTGACCAATGCATCGATGGAAGGTAAACTATCCTTTACCGAAAGTTTAGAGCGCAGGGTAAAACTACTCAACGCCAACCGCGATCATTTAAAGCAACTGATCAGCCATCTTAAAAAGAAGGTTTCCACTTCTTTTTCGCGAAATACTATTTTCTTTAAAAATCACCAGGACGAGGTGTTGATCGTATCTGGCGGGTTCAAAGAGTTCATTACACCGGTAGTAACCGAATATCACATTAAAAAAGAAAATATCTACGCCAACACTTTTGTGTTTGACGAGGAAGGCAATATCATAGGTTATGACCGCGAAAACCCGCTTTCGCAGGAGGGTGGCAAGGTAAAGCTGCTGAAAGAGCTCCAGTTACCGGGCGATATCTATGGTATCGGTGACGGCTATTCTGATTTCCAGTTAAAGGAATCGGGCATGATCAAAAAGTTCTTCGCTTTTACCGAAAACATCGAACGTAAATCGGTAGCCGAGAAGGCCGACCATATTACCCCAAGTTTTGACGAATTCCTCTATCTGAATAAACTACCCCGTGCCATCTCCTACCCTAAAAACCGTATTAAATGCTTGGTTGTGGGTAATGTGGATGAGGATGCTTTAGACCAGCTCAAAAAAGAAGGATACAACATGCGCCACCGCGAAAGCGTTGAAGAAAAATATCTTGAAGAAGCCGGCGTATTGTTTTGCGACGAAGAACATCAGCCAAGTGCTGAGCAGGTTCAAAATGCAGGCAGGTTAAAGGTGATTGGTATTTTTGGCAAATGTAACCGCAAGCTGGCCGATGCCGCTGCCGAAAACGGGATCATTATATTTGACGACCCGAGGCATAATCCGCACAGCAACGACTTCCTTCCGAAAAGGGTAATGGCGTTCATGAACGAGGGCAAAACACATACCAGCTGTAATTTCCCCGATCTGCAACCGCCGCGTGTTAACAATGCGCACCGTTTAATTCACATCCACAAAAACGTACCGGGGATCCTGGCTAAAATTAACGATGTGTTCGCCCGCCATAATATTAACATTGTGGGTGAGTTCCTGGTTACTAACCCGCAAATAGGTTATGTAATTACCGATGTTAACACAGGCTATGATACCGAAGTGTTGAATGAGTTAAAAGCCATTGAACATACTATCAAGTTCAGGCTTTTATATTAATTTTTCGCTTCAATATAAGGTACAACCAATACAGGGATCAACGATTTGTTGACCACCTGCTCGGCAACGTTACCTAAAAAGAATTTATCGATACCGGTACGGCGATGAGTGCCTAAAACTATCAGGTCGGCATTAAATTCTTGGCCGCATTCAATAATGCCCTCGGCTGTTGAGCCGTATTGGGTAAATTGAGCTATCTCCAGTCCTTCGCCCCATTCTTTTGCTGTCTGATTCAGCAATGCGGCAGAGCGGTCGGTTTGCAATGTTTCTAATTCTGTGCCTGGCAGGTTTATATTAGGATCAAATGGCATCCCTCCTAATAAGCCGTCCTGGGTATCGGTGGGCACTATGATAGGTTCAACTATATGTACCAAACCTACTTCGGCACTATAGGTATGGGCTATATCAAAAGCGTAGGCCGCTGCATAACGTGAAAACTCGCTTTCATCAATGCCGATGAGTATCTTCCTGATCTTCATAATAATATTTATAAGGCTTGTATCCTTTATAACAACCTAATACGGATATGTTTTAGCAGTATACTATTTTATTACCTTTGAAGTATGCATTTCTCTCCCGAAATTGAAGACCGGTTAAACCAACTGCAGGAAAAATATGAAGCCATGGGCCAGGATATGAACTCATATCTTGATGGCCTGCTTTATGCCGATTTTTTAACCTATTGGGATTATATCCACCTGGATACCCTGCTTAGTTTACAAAACCCTAAAACACCATTTCCTGACGAGGAGATCTTTATTATTTATCACCAGATCACGGAGCTGTATTTTAAGCTTGCCCTGCATGAGTGCAAGCAAATTGCCGAAGCAAGCCCGCTGACTGCTGAGTTTTTTACCGCGCGGCTAAAAAGGATCAACCGGTATTTTGGTGCTTTGACCCACTCGTTCGAAATCATGGTTGACGGGATGGAGAAAGAGCAGTTTTTGAAGTTCAGAATGTCATTGCTGCCGGCAAGCGGTTTCCAGTCGGGCCAGTACCGGATGATCGAGATTTATGCTACGGATTTTATAAACCTGGTTGCTAAAGATAAACGTGAGGAACTGCAGCATGCAACTATTGAAGCGCAATTTGAATACCTGTACTGGAAGTTTGGCGCTACCGAACTTTCGACCGGTAAAAAGACTTTGACGCTTAAACAGTTCGAGAAAAAATACTCAAAAACATTTATTGAGCTGGGCAAAGCTGCCGTTAAGCACAACTTTAATACACTGGCTAAACAGTTTGATTCATCATCAGAACTGACTCCTGAATTACGCAACGAATTGCGCCAGCTGGATATCAATGTCAACGTAAACTGGCCGCTTTCTCATTATAAATCGGCCGTGCGGTACCTGAACCGCGAGCCGGAGGATATTAAGGCAACAGGCGGTACCAACTGGCAAAAATACCTGCCTCCGCGCTTTCAAAAAAGGATTTTTTACCCCTGGGTTTGGACGGACGAAGAGAAAGATAATTGGGGCAAAGCCTGGGTTGATGATGTACTGAGCGGTATTTAAAAATCGCAACCCGATTGTCATAATTGCGCAGTGTATATGTGATAATCACCAATTAACAGCGTGATTTTTTGGCTTTGGATTCAAAAATAGTTAACTTGCCATTTTCTATTATTTATTAATTTATAATGCCATGACCGAGACATTGGACATCAAGATCAGCAGGACTACTGCTTCCCGTTTGCAGCAAACGGACTTCGACAACTTACCTTTTGGAAAAACTTTTTCTGACCACATGTTTGTGGCCGATTACGCGGACGGTGAATGGAAAAATCTCTCGGTCATTCCCTATGGCGAAATTGGTCTAAGCCCTGCAATTTCAGCACTTCATTACGGACAAGCGTTTTTTGAAGGACTGAAAGCCTATAAACACGCGGATGGAAAAATCACTGTTTTCCGCCCGGATAAAAATGCTATCCGTTTCAACAAATCGGCCGAGCGCCTTTGCATGCCAACCTTGCCCGAAGAGATCTTCCTGCAAAGTATAGCTACCCTGGTTGATCTTGACCGCGATTGGGTTCCTTCAAAGCCAAACCATGCTTTGTACATCCGTCCGTTCATGTTTGCTACTGATCCGTACCTGGGCGTAACACCGTCTTCTACTTATAAATATATGGTATTGGTTGGCCCGGTTGGCCCCTACTTTTCAAAACCATTGCGTGTTAAAATTGAAACACACTATACCCGCGCTGCTGAAGGCGGTATGGGTTATGCCAAAGCTGCTGGTAATTACGGAAGCTCCATGCTGCCTGCCCGCAAAGCAACCGAAGAAGGTTTTGACCAGTTAATATGGACAGATGCCAAAGAGCATAAGTTTATTGAAGAAATGGGTGCAGCTAACGCTATGTTCCTGTTAGATGGTAAACTGATCACCGCCGAAGCAAAAGACACGATACTGGATGGTGTAACCCGCGATACCGTGATTGCCTTAGCTAAAGAGTGGGGTATTACTGTTGAAGAGCGCAAGGTTTCTGTAGCCGAGATTGTGGAAGGTGCTAAAAACGGTAAACTTACCGATGCCTTTGGTGCCGGTACCGCCGCAACCATAGCCCCTGTAGCTTCAATCAGCTACGAAGGCAAAGAGTATTTCCTGAGCGATCCGAAAACACGTGAGTTTTCGAACAAGGTATTTGATACACTTGATGCTATTAAATATGGTAACGCTCCCGATACCCATAACTGGAATTACCTGGTTAGTGAATAATCATTATTGATATAGAATGCAAAACGCCTCGGAAAATCCGGGGCGTTTTGCGTTTATGTTATATTTTGCCGCCGCCCGGCTCCAGTCCATAGCCGTTAACTTAAGCAATTAATTAAACAAACGGGTTTTAAAAATCCCCTCTCGAGAGCAGGGCTGTTGCATTCTAATTTAATAGTTGTTTTAACCTGTTGATATCGTTGCAAACAAGCCTTTGCGCTTGTGCGAGGTTTGGGTAATCATTTATTCTAAATACATTAATAACTATGTTTCTGAACACAGAAGTATTTTCAGGCGCATTGGATGTTCTAATTCGTGAAGCGTCTTCGTTAAATGTCACGTCCTTTACCCAATGAAGACTGTTTTCTATACTCCAATGGCTTTTAATACCATGGCAGAATGTTTGCGCATTACCGATTAAGCTACTGATGAAAAAGGCGTATTCTTCCCGGATACGTCCTTTTTCTTTTACCCAGCGATGCACTTTAATAAGTTGGCTTACCCCAGCCCATGTGTTACTGATTTCCTCTGTTCCCGGGTACACCCAAACTGTTCTACGTTCTATTCGCCCTTTGTTTTTCAACAACTCAACAAACTTACTACAAACCATTGCCTCGTCCGATGTAATGGTTTCGATCTTTTTGTAAAGGTTCTTTTGATTCTTCTTCACGCCTATTATATAATTGTTATCTGTATCAATAATAGCCTCTACCGTTTTTTTTGACAATGTAATGCGTCAAGTGTAAACGTTACCCCCTGTAATCCTAAACTGGAAATAAGCTGCTGAACTACAGAGATTTCACTTTGTTTTGAGTTGTCAACTAAACCATGGCCAACGACTTGATTACTCCTGCTACTATACAAGCTTACCAGGCTTACAAATCGTTGTTTGTCAAGAGAATAATCGCTCATCGTCCCTTTCATTGCCTTACCATCTATATGTAGCCATTCATTTTTAGACAAATCAATATGCTGACTGGCCCATTTATGGAAACTCTCATTTAAGCTGTTAAAGTCTAAATCTTGTATTACACGTCTTATAGTATAAAAGCTTGGAAGGCGGGCTTTATTAGGCTGAAAGAAGGCCAAAAGATCGACTTCATTCCGCTTTATAAAATCACCCATCGAACGATAGCCATGATAACCGCTCATTGTACTCATTAACACAAGCAACAGAATGAAAGTCTGGTCATGGCGCTGGCCTGCCTTTCGCCTTATATCCGGTAACTCTGATAAATACGCTAATATGCTCTTATCCATCCTAACTTTTTTGACCTCAAGTTAACTTATAATATTTAGAATGCAACAGCCCTGCTCTCGAGAGGGGATTTTTAAAACCTTTTGTTCAATTAATTGCTTAGGTTAACGGCTGTGGGCTCCAGCCGAGTGTCGATTATTTCAAGGCCTCTGGCCTTTGTACGCCATGCTTGTTTACGGCGGCCGGAGGCCGTGGGATAGTTGCCACTCGGCAGGAGCCAAGCGGCGGCAACCGTGGATTATTAAAAAAGCCTTTATATCTTGCTGCGCAAAATATAAAGGCTTTTTAACTGCAAACCTAAAACTGCAAACTGAATTACGGGTTCAAATTATTACTTCCTCCTTCAGCAATATTACTTCCCCGCCCTTTCGGATCAAAAGCCCGGAATTTGATAACACCACCGTTATAATTAACCGGACCGGTATAAACCTTACTACCGGTATCAGGGTCTTTGCCATTGGTTGTATAACGGATAGTTAAGCCCGGAAATTCAACATTGCTCAGGTATTTACCATCCTGAAGACTAATGCCCGGTTTTGGCACACGATAATCATAACCGCCGTTGTAATAAGAAAGGCGCGGCAGCTCACGTTTACCCAAAACATTCAGAAAGTTTGACCAGGCCACCTGGTATTCTTCTTTACTTTTTGCGGGATCTTTTTCGGTAGCCCATGCCGGGTCTTGCGCCCAGGCACGTTCGGCAAGGCCAAGCAGGCGCGGGAAGATCATGTAATCCATCCGTTCCGGGCCTTTCACTGTTTCGGCCCATAGTGCACCCTGCAAACCCACGATATTGTTTTTGCCATAGTCCGTAAGGCGTTGCTTGCCGATGAAGATATTCCTGTTTATCGGGTTGCCTTGCTTATCAACATCAGCATTTTTAAAATAATCGTACGGGATAAATGAGAAGAATTTATCAATGCCCAAAAACGCGCCCCAATAATAGCCCGGCTCATCAAACGACTTATAGTTAGCCATATCAAAATACAGGTTGGTAACGCAGGTTAGCACCACTTTGTAACCACTATTGGCCAAACGATAAGCCAAATCCTCCTGTCCTCCGCCTAACACGTTGTTCCAAACATCAACCTGTAGGTGTTCTTTTGTAAAATCCGGATTTGGTACGTAAGCTGGCTGACCGTCGAGTGTAGTTTTACGAAGCGCCATTTCTTCCCAACCCGAAAGCAGGATGCCTTTCACCTTAAGGATCTCATTAACGCGACCATAAAAGTAGTACCACAGATCGTTTGTGTTTTGTATTTCGGGATGTGTGGCCTTGAGCGCCACATACGCCGGTGATTTTTCCCATACGTTGGCAGGTACTTCATCACCACCAAAATGAATGGTAGACAGCGGTGCGCCCGCTTCTTTATAAGTATTGATCAAATCGTTGACAACAGTCTCCACAAAGTTATAGGTTGATGGCAGCGATACGTCAATCACATTATCATTCCAATACTGTACCGAGCGATATTCAGATTTATCGTTGGGATCATACAGCAGATATTTTTCGGCTTCAGTCTTTTTACCTTCGGCCATCAGTCGGTCGTAGCGGGCATTCATCGCTTTAATAGCGCCGCGGGCATGGCCGGGTGTTTCAATTTCAGGTACTACGGTAATATGGCGGTCGTTAGCGTATTTCAGGATCTCGATATAATCGGCCTTAGTATAATAACCGCTGCCGAAAGGATTGTTAATCTCCGGACCGGAGCCGTGCGACGGTGGCAGGTGGCGTTTGCTATCAAGTGTATGCCCGCGTTTCGAGCCAACAGAAGTAAGCTCGGGTAATGACGGAATCTCTATTCTCCATCCCTCATCATCTGTTAAATGCAGGTGCAATACATTAAGCTTGTACATACCCATCGCTTCCAGCAGTTTCAGCACCTGTTGTTTCGACTGAAAGTTACGGGCTACATCAAGCATCACTGCACGGTACGCAAAACGGGGGGCATCTGTAACTTCCACACAGGGGATTTGTACCGAAGATGGTGTTTTAGCTAAAGCGCTCGCCGGGATCAGGCTTTTGAATGACTGGATGCCATAATAGATGCCTGTACTTGCAGATGCCCGGATAACCACATTGGTTGGCTTCACACTTAGCTCGTAAGCTTCATTACCCAAACCGGCTTTATATTCAAATGAAATAATTTTGCCTGAAGATTTGCCTGTGCTCTTTTTTCCGAAAAGGCCAGCAATATAATTACTTAAAACAACTGCTTCTTTGCTGAACCGTGCATCAGCTGATGAAACTTGAACACCCGCAGAAAACGAAAAGGTGCCGCTGCCCGGGCTATAACTAATCGGCGTAGGAAAAACTTTCACCAATTGATCGGCAGGAATATCGGTAACCGTTTTATTCCTGTCATAAACAATTTCGGGGGTTATTAAGCCCTGGTAGGTTGGTTTGTACGGCATAATATCATATGAGCCGAAAGAATAGCCTTTTTCAGGTTGTGTATCCCAAACAAGGTATGGCCCTTCGGGCGCATCGGTGATGTTTACCACAGGATCATCGCACACAAATTCAATGCGGGCGGTTTCGCCGGGTTTCAGGTCTTTAAAGCCGGATGTTGGGGTTATGCTGTATAAGTCGCCGTTAACCTGCTCAATCAGGGCGTTATTGCTAACGGCTGCTTTGGTAAAGCCCCGCCCGGAATTAAAGTAGATCTTCCATCCCCCTGCCGGTAAAACCTCATGACTTTTATTGGCAATCACCAGTGCGGTGAGGGCTTGATTTTTATTCTGATAGTTATTATCCATTACCTGCCAGGTGAGGTGCAGGTCGGTTATGTTCGGTTTTTTATCATCATTAATTTTAAAACCGCTGCATACAAAAACCGCGGCGACAACCATCAGCGTAAAAATTTTGTTCATAATTGATCCTGTGCCTGGGAGATAGCAGACAGGTAAATATATCACTTTTTAAATTATTTTAATAAGTGTTTTTTGCGTAGAGCGCATCACATGCGTCTTCTTATCTGTCGCGGGTTTAGCGATAGCGTAACCCATGACTGGCATTGTTGAAGCTTTCAGCTTTCCCATTTATTTAAGCTGAAAGCTTAAGCTACCCTACACCACAGGTTACGCTATCGCTAAACCTGCGGCAGTATTTTATCACACCGAAAACTTAATCCATCCTTCCCCTTCATAACCAAATATGAACTGCTTGGGGCGGATAATTTCGGCCAGGATCTCAATGGAATCTACAATCCTTGGACCGGGACGATTGAAATATTGGTTCCCATCGGCAATATAAAACCTGTCGTTTTTCACCGCTTTGAGTGATGCAAAACCCGGGCGGTCCAACAGCAGGTTGATCTCCCGCATGGTGCGTTCAATACTGAAGCCGCAAGGCATCACCACAATAATTTCCGGATCCTGCTGCAGGATGTCATCCCACTCAACATATGGCGAGTGCTTGCCCTCCTGCGCTAAAACGGGCGTTCCGCCTGCTATGTTTACCAGGCCTGGTACCCAGTTGCCGGATATCATTATTGGCTCCAGCCATTCAATACAGGCAACGGTGGGTTTGCTATCTATAAACTTCAGTTTATGCTTAATAATGTCAACCCGTTCCTGCAGGCTTTCAAGCAGTTCGGTACCTGCCTGCTGTACGTCAAGCGCATTAGCAATGGTAGTAATATCGTTAAGGATATCATCAAGATTATTGGGTTGCAGCGAGATAATTTGCGCCTGCTTATCAAGATAGTTTTCCAGCGCTTCTTCAACATCTTTCAGGGATACAGCACAAACCTCGCATTGGGCCTGGGTTACCACCACATCCGGTGCAAGGGTTTTAATTTGTTCGCGCTTTACGGTATAAACCGATAACGCATCGGCCAGGATCTCTTTCACTTTTACATCAATATCGGCACTGCTTAAACCATCAGGAAAATTAGCTTCGGTACATATGGGTAAATGTTTAACAGATGCCGGAAAATCACATTCGTGCGAACGGCCCACTAAATTCTCCTCAAGTCCTAAAGCACAAATTATTTCGGTAGCGGCCGGGAGTAACGAAACTATTTTTTCAGTTGGCATGTTAACAAGTTAAAGTTTGCAAATGTAAGGAAGATTCTGAACCGGGATTAAACGGATTTGTCAGATTATCGGATTCAAAAGCAGAAACCCTGGTAATCCTAAAATCCCGTCAATCATGGTTCAGACATTATTTGCCAACTCCGATTAACAACCTATCTTTGCTGCGATGATATTTCTAACATTCTTCATCGGGATCATAGCCAACTTTATAGGCTATATTCCCCCTGGCAACATAAACCTAACTTTAGTACAGATCACTATAAACCGTGGCATTAAGGAAGCTGTACGTTTTATAACCGCTTTTTCGGCTGTTGAATTTTTCTTTACTTATTTCATAATGCATGCTGCCCGCTGGCTTTCGGGGCAATTGCAGCTCAATACAGTTATCGACTGGATAATGGTAGTGCTTTTCGGCGTAATGGGATATATCACCTGGGTGCATCGTAACAAGCCGCCTAAAGCCAACTACTCCGAACATGCCAGTATTAAATACGGTATTTTATTAGGCTTTTTAAACCCTATGCAGGTGCCCTTCTGGATGGTGACCGGCACATACCTTATCACACATGAATGGATCCTTGACGGCCGGGTAGCCCTTGTTATTTTTAGCCTGGGTTCGGCAGCAGGTGCTTTTTTATGCCTGTTTATCTACGCCAAATTTGCCAGGTATATACAGCAACGATTTGCGCTAAGCACCAAATTGATCAATACCAGCATAGCTATATTATTTTTCGCTTTCGCGATGTATCATGTTGTGAAACAGGTTTATCTGTCATTTTTTAAGCACTGAGGAAGTTTAGCATTTTATAGGCAAATGATTATCTTTGTTTATGGCTAAAAAATTCAAACCGATTTTTGAGCGGACACTTTCCGAACAATCAGAGTTGATACAGCCACGGGTTGTACAAATTCAACAGGAAAATCTTAACTCGGGCTTATACAATAGTTACCGCAATCAAAATTATCCAGACTTCGGTACTTTTGTTCGTCAATATTCGGACCATCGGGAGATTGTACGCGTAGATGCCGCAACAGGACTAATTAAAACTGTTAAAGTTATCCGTTAATGCCAATTCCACAGCTGTATGTTTTTGCCGGGCCAAATGGTGCTGGAAAAAGCACACTGGCTTCGTCAATGCTACCTCCCGGTACCCCATATTTTGATGGCGACCTCCTGTTTACCGAACTCAAAAAACTATTTACGGTCTTGATGAAAGCCAGGTCATGAGATCGATTAATGATACACACTTTCCCGACTGGAAAGAGGAAAAGCTAAGACTCAGATAGATGCGGCGTTTGAAACTAATTTTCGCGATGCTGACGTTATTAATTCAGTTCAGCAGTTTAAAGATAAGGGTTACCAATCCCGCCTGGTATTTATGGGGCTTGATTCCGTTGAAGCAAGCATAGAAAGAGTAAAGTTACGAGTGGCTAAAGGCGGACATGCTGTTCCGTTAGAATATATCAACATAAATTATACCGAAAGCCTGACTAATCTCCGCAAGTTTTATAACAGATTTACATCTGTACATCTATACCAAAACTTGCAACGATTAAATGATGATTATGAAATGGTTCCGTTAATGACCATAATCAACGGACAAATAACAGAAGAGAACGAGCAACCCCCTTATTGGGCGCAGCAACTGCTTCAAATCATTGCTCAATCCTAACTCCTGTAATTGTTTTTATATCCTGGTCAGGATTAAACAGGCTTCAATCTAAGCATCCAGGCCCATCACCTTCAATACATCCACCTTATCCTGTGCCAGCTGCACTTTTAACTCTTCGAGTGATGAAAATTTGACATCGCCGCGAATGTAATGATGAAACTCCATACGGATAGTTTGATTATAGATTTCTTCGTTAAAATCAAAAATATTTACCTCGATATTGCGGGTAAGGCCATTAACCGTTGGGCGGCTGCCGATATAGGCCATTCCTTTGTATGTGCGCCCGGCTACAATCACGGTTACCGCAAAAATACCATCGCACGGAATAAGCTTATATTTTTCTTCAACCACGATATTGGCTGTCGGATAACCAAGCTGACGACCGATCTGGTCGCCGCGGACAACCTTTCCGGTAATAAAGAAAGGATAGCCTAAAAAGGCATTGGCCAAATGAATATCACCGCTTAACAGGGCATTACGAATACGGGTTGAGCTGATGGCCACTTCGTTGATGTCCTGTTCGGGAATCTCTACCACATCAAAACCATAAACAGGGCTAAGGCGCTGCAGGTCTTCAAAGCCACCCTGCCTGTCCTTACCGAAGCGGTGGTCGTAGCCGATCACTATTTTTTTTGTACCGATTTTGTTAACCAGCACATCACGAATATAGCTCTCGGCAGATTGATTGGAGAAATCCCTTGAAAAAGGGGTTATAATGAGATGATCAACCCCAAGGCGTTCCATTAGTTCGGCCTTTTCGGTAATGGTGGTTATCAGCTTTATGCTTTCATCCTCCGGGTGCAGGATCATGCGCGGGTGCGGAAAAAAAGTAAGGATCACCGTTTCGCCTCCTGTGCTTTCGGCCAGTTCCTTAATGCCTGATATAATTTTACGGTGCCCTATGTGTACCCCATCAAATGTACCGATGGTGACTACTGCATTGTTTACCGCTGTAAATTCGTCAATATTATTGTAAACCCTCATTATATGAGTAAAACACAAAGTTAATTTTTAGTTGATGGGATTAATAACCGGAGTGTTTGCGCTTTGTAAATTTCCTTTACCGAGCAGTAGGCACATTTGATACTTTTAATTCCCTTACAGTATTTACCAGTTCCATTACTTCCCAGGCATCCTCAATTTTGAAGTTGCCGCTGCGTGTGCGCCTTAGTTTTGAAAGATAGGCCCCGTTGCCTAAAGCAGCGCCAA
This sequence comes from Mucilaginibacter sp. cycad4, assembly GCF_034263275.1. Lineage (NCBI taxonomy): Bacteria > Pseudomonadati > Bacteroidota > Sphingobacteriia > Sphingobacteriales > Sphingobacteriaceae > Mucilaginibacter > Mucilaginibacter sp. cycad4. Next base: position 6,294,620 of record NZ_CP139559.1, read on the forward strand.
AATCATTCACCAACGAACGGATGTAAGTACCCTTACTGCATACCACCCTGAAATCCACCTCGGGCAGCTCAATACCGGTTAGTTCAAACTCGGTTATAGTTACGTTACGCAGCTTTAGCTCTACTTCTTCTCCGCGGCGGGCCTTTTCGTACAAACGTTCGCCATCAACTTTAATGGCTGAGTGTGCCGGGGGATATTGCTGGATTTCACCGATAAACTGTCCGCAGTTATTACGGAGCATTTCTTCGGTGAGTTGGCTGATGTCGAAACTTTTGTCTGGTTCCGTTTCCATATCATATGAGGGCGTAGTTGCACCCAATACCATGGTACCGGTATATTCCTTTTCCTCGGCCTGGAAAGTATCAATCTGCTTGGTCATTTTACCAGTGCAAATGATCAGCAAACCGGTAGCCAGCGGATCGAGCGTGCCTGCATGGCCAACCTTCAGCTTAAGCGGCTTAAATGAATTGCGGAGTTTGCCAACCACATCAAAGCTTGTCCATTGATACGGTTTATTAACCAGCAGGAGCTGACCTTCAGCAAATTCCTCTATCTTAGTGTACGTGTTCTTCAAATCTTCTATTTATACCGGATCAATTTATCCGATTTTTCGCAAAGGTACGATTTTCGGCCCTATTGCCGGACAAGCTATAAATTACTACGCCGGATCAATCTCCTCTGACATGAGACTGATCCGGCGCGGCGCAAATTAACGCGATATACTTTAAAGGCTTACACCGTTTGCAACGGGTGTCCGCTCAAAATTAATCCTATAATAACAGCTCCAATCACAATACGGTACCAGCCAAAAATCTGGAAGCCACGGCGCTCAAGAAAAGTGATGAATGTTTTAATAGCCAGCATGGCAACAATAAAAGCAATAATATTGCCTATGGCCAGCAGCTTAATCTCTTCGCCGGTAAATACATGCCCTTCTTTATGAAAGTCATAAAGCTTTTTTGCAGTTGCGGCAAACATAGTAGGCACAGCTAAAAAGAATGAAAACTCGGCAGCTGCAGTACGGCTCAGTTTCTGTGCCATACCACCAACAATGGTAGCAGCCGAACGCGATGTACCGGGGATCATGGCCAAACACTGGAAAAAGCCTATTTTAAGAGCAGTTAAATTACTGATATCTTTTTCTTCTTTAACCACAGGTTTGTTAAACCATTTATCAACAAACAATAAAATAATGCCGCCAACAAACAGGGTAATACCAACAGTAAGCGCGCTCTCCAACAGAGCATCTATCTTTTTACTAAACAATACACCAAACACCGCTGCCGGTATAAAAGCGACGAACAGTTTTAGATAAAAATTAACCGATTGCAGGAACCTTCTCCAGTACAGGAACACTACTGATAAGATTGCGCCCAGTTGTATGGCAATAGTAAAAAGTTTAACAAAAGGATCGGCGGCTATGCCCATTACTGATGAGGCAATGATCATGTGCCCTGTCGACGATACGGGCAAAAATTCAGTTATCCCTTCAATAATTGCAAGGATAATAACATGGATGAGATTCATTAGGGGTTCAGGGGTTGAGGTAGAGGGTATATGTTATTTATAGCAGGTATGCTTTATTTTAAACATACCCGCTGTAAATGAGTAGATAGTGGATTAATTAACCGAAGGCTTTTTAAGAATAGCAAAGAAGCCTAAAGCAAAGCCGCCCAAAACTACTATTGGGGCAATGACAATTTTAGTGGTGCTGTAAATATCAGTTGTACCCGACATCAGCACAAAGCCGAAAGCCACAACCGCCACACTGATGATCAGCATACGGTAATTACTTTTATCAAATATAAATTGTACCGGCTGCGCAGGCGCAGTAGCTTTTGCAGCACCAGTAGCTGCCGGCGATGTTGCAGCAGTTGTTTTTACAGGGCCGGCTGGTTTAAATTTTTGTGCCATATCTTTTTTAATTATTGAATTATCGAGTTTTGAATTATCGATTTAAGGCCGGCATCAAACCTTTCAGCTTTAACCTTTTGCCTTTAACCTTATCTGTACAGATCGTATATTTTTAAACGTAAAAACTTGTTAACCGCTAAAAAGGTGCTGAAGCCTGATATAAAAATACCCAGGCCAACAACAACTAAAAACACGATGCCAAACTCGGTGTAGTTTTGTAAAAACACCAGGTCGGGTACATTATCGTAAGCTACATACAGCGTACCTATCAACAGGATAATGGCGATTAAACCGCCTAATAAACCATGCCAGATCCCGTACAATAAAAAAGGCTTGCGGATAAACCCTTTTGTAGCCCCTACCAACTGCATTGATTTGATCAGGAAACGCTGCGAATAAATAGCCAGCCTGATGGTATTGTTAATCAACGCTACCGAAAGTACCACAAAAATACCGGCGAAGGTAAGGATGATCAAACTGATGGTGGTAACATTCTGGTTCATCTGGTCAACCAGTGATTGTTGATATTTAACCTCTTTTATCAATGGGTTCTTAAGCAGTTCGGCTTTAAACTTTTCAATATCCTTGTTGTTAGCATACTCTGCTTTCAGGTAAACATCAACTGATTGCGATAGCGGGTTATAACCTAAAAACTTTACAAAGTCTTCACCAAGGTCTTTTTGCAGGTTACGGGCGGCAAGCTCTTTACTTACGTACTGGGTTTGTTTTACCATTACGTTGCCATCCAACTGTTTTTGAAGCTGTAGTACATCGCTTTCGTGGGCGGCATCATCAACAAAAATATTAAGCACGATGTTTTCTTTAACATAGCTCGAAATATTTTTAGCGTACACCAGTATTAAACCCAGCAGCCCTACCATTAACAACACCATGGCAATACCAAATACAGTTGAAATGTAGATGGTTTTTGTCTTTTTGGAGGATGCGCTTGCTTCAAATTCTTCCATTTACTTGCTTTAGATATGAGATGTGAGATATAAGATTTGAGAAAAGAAGCTTAACGCCAATCCCGATCTCAACCGTATATTTAACATCATATTTGTGCGAAAATAAGAAACCCACCCTAAAGGTAAAAGTTTATTGCTTATAAATATCGTTTAATAACGCTTTAGCTTAACAGATTTAACATTTATTAACACCGACCCGAACCTGGATTTGGGTAGATTTTCCGGATTACACAGATTTCCCTTCCACCAGATACAATCTGCGAAATCATATTAATCCCCTCAAATCCTGGTTCAGACAAATTAAACAGTTAATTCTGATATAAATCTGGAGTTAAACAAAGCGCCATTGCTATTGTTATCTAAACATGACAAAGCCAGCAAACGAAAAAGATAAACCTTCACCATCAGATACCCCGACCCACAGGCCGGCCGATAATGGGCATAAAAGCAAGGTGCGTAAAGAAGATAAACAATATCATGTAGATAGTCCGCATGGTGGCGATATTGCCAGAAAACATGAAAAGGAAGAACAGCCGGTTCATTCGGTTAAGAGTGTACCGAAGAACGGCCCCCTCTAAACGGCGTAACCCTCATGAGCACTAAAAACAAACTAATTGCGAATAATCTCCCCCGGAAGGGGAGACTTTTAAAATAATCAATCATTGAGCCCTCCCTTCCGGGGAGGGTGGGTGGGGGTGCTCACCTCGCAATCCCTGCCGAATTAAACTGCAGGTCATACAACTTACGGTAATGGCCGTTCTCAATTTTGAGTAGTTCCTGGTGGGTACCCATTTCCATGATCTCGCCATGGTCAAGCACGATGATCCTGTCGGCATTTTGAATGGTGGAAAGCCTGTGGGCTATCACTATGGCGGTACGGCCTTCCATTAATTTATTGATGGCATTCTGGATCAGGATCTCCGTTTCGGTATCAACAGATGAAGTTGCTTCGTCCAAAACCAAAATTGCAGGATTATAAACCAAAGCTCTGATAAAAGAGATCAACTGTGATTGCCCTGCCGAAAGTGTTGAGCCGCGCTCCATCACATTATAATCATACCCGCCCGGCAGCCGTTCGATAAAATCATGTGCGCCAACATCCTTGGCTGCAGCTACGATCTGGTCGCGGGTAATAGTGGGGTTATTGAGGCTGATATTATTGGCAATGGTATCGCTGAACAAAAAAACATCCTGTATTACAGTAGCTATCTGTGAGCGCAGGTAGTTTACATCATAATCATGAATATCATGTCCATCAACTCTTACACAACCTTTGCCAATTTCATAAAAGCGGTTCAGGATATTAATGGTTGATGATTTACCTGCGCCGGTTGCGCCAACCAATGCCAGTGTTTCGCCGGGTTTGATATGGAAGCTGATGTTTTTCAGCACCCAGTTTTCATCATTATAAGCAAACCATACTTTATCAAAACTGATATCGCCCTGCAGCCTGCCTGTTGTAAGTGTGCCTTTATTTTCGGCTACCTCATCGGTATCCAGTACTTTAAAAATCCTGTCGGCACCTACCATCCCCATTTGCAAGGTGTTAAATTTATCCGCCAGCTGACGGATGGGCCTGAATAGCATGTTGAGCAATACGATAAAACTGGTGATCAATCCGGGAGTGATACCCTTACCTGATGCGGTAATATTCATCATTTGACTGTCAGACAACATCCTTTTACAACCATACCAAACCAGCAGGCCCATGCAAATGGCAAACAAAATTTCTACTACAGGAAAAAATATCGAATAGTACCAGTTGGAGCGGATATTGGCATCGCGGTACTTTTCGTTTACGGCTTTAAACTTGCGCATCTCCTGGTCTTCACGGGCGAAGATCTGGATTACGCTGATGCCCGAAATATGCTCGGCCAAAAAAGTGTTGAGCCGTGCCACCTGGGTACGCACCTCCTGGAATGATGATTTGATAGCCTCTTTAAATACATAGGTTGATGCAAAAAGGAATGGCATCGGGATGAGGGTAATGAGGGCCAGCCGCCAATCCTGCCAAAGCATGTAGCCAATCACGGCAACTACCAGCAGCATATCGCCCATAATAGAGATCAAGCCTTCCGAAAAAATATCGGCAATAGTTTCCAGGTCGGATACCGTGCGGGTGATGAGCATACCGATAGGCGTACGGTCGAAGTATTTTAATCTTAAACTGGTGATGTGATTGAAAATATCAATCCTTAAATCGCGGATCACATATTGGCCCAGCGCGTTGGTTAAATAAGTTTGGTAATACTGCGCAATGGTTTGAATGATCAATTGAGCTATCATCAGCTCAACCATAAAAACGAGACCATTATAATCGTCGTTCAAAATATTAACATCCAGTGTACGCTGAATCAGGATTGGCTGTAGCAAAGCATTAGCCGCTATAAAAATGGTAAGAAAGGTGGCTATTACAAATGTTTTGTTATATGGCTTAACATAGTGCATTACCCTACCGAGCAGCTTCCAGTCGAGGGCCTTTCCGGTTATGCCCCCCCCGCCCCCTGAAGGGGATGCTGCTTGCTTGGTTGCTCCACCGTTCGCTGAAGGGGGAGTTTCCTGTTTATTATCTTTTTCGTCTTTAGCCACTATCTCAAAGTTAAAGTATAATTATATATCGTCAAATCCATTTACCCTTCTCCGCCGTAGTTCCCCCTTCAGGGGGTTAGGGGGCGGGGCTTAACGGGTATGGATATTTAACCTCCGTTAAATACAAGCCGCAGGCAGGTACGCTGGTGCCGGCATTTGAGCGGTTTTTACTTTCGATAATTTCACGGATGCCTTCGGGGGGCATTTCTTCCCGACCGATCATCATCAGCGTACCCACAATGGCCCGCACCATGTTGCGCAAAAACCTGTCGGCTGTAATATTAAAAACTATGCCACTGCCGGTTTTCACCCACTCAGCACGGGTTATTTTACAATTATTAGTTTTTACCTGGGTATTTGATTTGCTGAAGCAGCTAAAATCAATGTACTCCATTATGATAGCTGCTGCCCTGTTCATCAGATCGATATTGGGCACATCACGCAACTGCCAGGAAGCCCCCTGCAAAAAAGGGTCTTTATTAAAATGGATATGGTATTGGTATGAGCGCGATGTAGCATCAAACCGGGCGTGAGCATCGGCATGCACCGGGATAATATTTTTTATGGCGATATCAGGTGGGAGCAGGGCGTTGAGGCCCCTCACCACTTGTTCATAGTTAATAGTTGATGGTTCATGGTCAACAGCCTTACTATGATCTATGAACAATGAACCATTAACTAACACATCAAAATGCGCAAAGAATTCTTTAGCATGTACTCCTGTATCTGTACGGCCGCAACCGGTTGTTTCTATAGGCTGCCGCAGTATGGTACTCAGCGCTTTGTTTAACAGTTCCTGCACACTTATGGCATTTTGCTGTATTTGCCAGCCGTGATAGGCGGTGCCGTTGTAGGCCAGTTCAATAAAATAACGCTGATTGGTGCTCACGAGGGCAAAGTTAATAATCTGCCGCCTATGGCAGGCTCATAATTTGGTCATAGTATTTATGCCGGTTCGGTTATATATGCCTTGTAAATTGCCTCAAACGCCAGTTTATTCTTTACAGCGAGATTGAATGGCTTATTTATAAAGGTATTGCTATAGCCAATGGCTTTTGCCAGGTTTCGCAAAACATCAAAATAAGTTATCTCAATACCTTCAATGATCTGTACATAAAATACAATGAACACGTCGCGCTCCATGGCTGTTTTCCCGGTTTTAATGGCCGATATATAGGCTTCAAGCGTCATCGCTTTTATGCCAAGCACCATTGTTTTTGATGGCGTTTCATTAATGGCATCGTAAATCGAGTCAAGCTGGATAAGCTGCTTGTGGGTGGCTTCATAACATTCTTCTACAGCCTCCTTTAAATAGGCCAGGGATGCAAGCTCTTTTATCTCTTCAAAAAAATCAATCAAATGTTTCTTGCCAAAATAAATACTGTTCAGGTGCTCAAGGAAAATCCTTTTTAAGTGGGCATTCTCAAATTTAACGTCTTCGGGGTTTTGTTCACTAATAGGGGCCATATAACAACGATTTAAATACGAATAAATGTACATTAAATAATTATCATATAACGCAACCGATATCGCTAATAAATTAGTGTTCCTCCAATAAGCAAAACATTTATATTTGCCTTTATAATTTTCAATATCATGCTGCAACGCATTCAAAGCATTTACCTTCTATTCGCCAGCCTTGTGCTGTTCGCCCTTTTCTTTTTTCCGCTTGCCCATAACGTTTATATTAATGATAAGCCCTCAAGCATCATGGTTACCGGTATTTACCAGGATGTGAACGGTGTGCAGCAACATACGCAAACATTTGTTGCACTTACCGTTATAACAGCTATTGTAGCCCTTGTACCGCTGGTTATCATTTTTCTATATAAAAACCGCAAACAGCAAATAGCCTTCTGCTACAGCGCTATACTGGTGCTTATCGGCTATAGTTTCTGGATGGCACAAACTGTTAAAGGTGCAGCAGGCAACATTACGCTTGATACGCGCACGATGGGCATTGGCCTGTTCCTTACATCATTAAGTATCATACTGATCATCTTTGCCCAAAAAAGCATTAAGAAAGATGAGAAGCTGGTAAAATCGGCCGATAGGTTGAGGTAGGCCCGGGTTAACGTTAAGTCGACAGTACCAGGTCGGAAGTTACAAGTCTGGTTTTTCTTTTTCTATACCTGGAGTTTGTGACTAAAGGCTAAGTCCCTTTTTTGCAATCCCGGTGTAAAAACCAGGTGATGGATTTATGATTTCCATGTTCTCTAAAGGCTTCGTCATCTAAAAATCGACCTTTAGAAACCACTAAAGAGAGCAATGCTTGTTACGAAATTATTAATTAACTGGTTTTTTTTCAGTCAATTAGTAGCTTATTCTCAATAATAGCACTAAACTTCATTTTATCGCAACACGCCTATTGGATTTATAAAACATTAACACTATCTTTGCGCCCGATTTGGCGATGTTGCCAGATTCGTTATTTAAATTCATGAACAACCCATTTATTGAACTGGGAATCCGTCATGATATTGTTAATGCCATCTCTGAGTTAGGATTTGAAAATCCTACACCAATCCAGGAGCAGTCAATCCCGGTATTGTTAACAGGCAGCAACGATTTTGTCGGATTAGCCCAAACCGGGACCGGAAAAACTGCTGCCTTTGGCCTACCATTGTTGGAACTGCTTGATTTCGAAGAAAATCATCCACAGGCACTTGTTTTATGCCCAACACGCGAACTTTGTTTACAAATCGCGAACGACATCAAGAATTACTCCAAAAAAATGAACAACGTACACGTTGTTGCCGTTTATGGAGGTGCAAGCATTATGGATCAATTACGCCAGATCAAACGCGGCGTTCAGATCGTAGTAGCTACACCAGGTCGTATGCTTGATATCATAAACCGTAAGGCTATCGACTTTTCGGCTGTGAAGTATGTAGTATTGGATGAGGCTGACGAAATGCTCAATATGGGCTTTCAGGAAGACATTGATAGTATCTTATCTACCACACCCGAAGAGAAAAAAACCTGGCTATTCTCGGCCACCATGCCTGCCGAAGTTAGGCGGATTGCCAAAAAGTACATGGACAATCCGTTTGAGCTTACTATGGGCGCAAAAAACACCGGCAATGCCAATATCGAGCACGAGTACTATATAGTACGTGCACGTGACAAGTATGCCGCTTTTAAACGTATTGTTGATTTTAACCCTGATATTTTTGGGATCGTATTTTGCCGTACCAAAATTGAAACTCAGGAAATTGCTGAATCACTGATCAAAGACGGCTACAATGCCGATTCATTGCACGGTGACCTTTCACAGCAACAACGCGATAAAGTGATGAAACGCTACCGCGAGCGCAGCCTGCAATTGTTAATTGCTACTGACGTTGCCGCCCGTGGTATCGACGTTAATGACGTTACGCACGTTATCAATTATTCATTACCTGACGAAATTGAAAATTACACCCACCGTAGCGGTCGTACAGCCCGTGCCGGTAAAACAGGTGTATCTATCTCTATCGTAAACGCTAAAGAATTAGGCAAGATTCGTCAGATTGAGCGTGTTATTGGTAAAAAGTTTGTAAAAGCCGAAATCCCAACAGGTTTCGATGTTTGCGAAAAACAATTATTCTCTATCGTTCACAAAGTACATAACGTTACTGTAAACGAAGAACAGATTGAGCAGTACCTGCCGCGTATTTACGACGAGTTTAAAGATTTCACCAAGGAGGATTTCATTAAACGTTTTGCTTCAATTGAATTTAACCGTTTCCTTGATTACTATAAAAACGCTCCCGACCTGAATGCCAGCGTTGAAGAAGGCCGTAACAGGTTTGAAGAACGCGGCGAACGCGGCAATGGCGTAAGAGGCAACTTTACCCGTTTGTTTATAAACTTAGGTTCTGTTGACGAGTTTAACCGTGGCGATTTGCTGGGTTACATTTGCAACACAACCAAAATCAGCGGTCGTACCGTAGGTAAGATCGATGTTAAAGGTGTGTACTCATTCTTTGAAGTACAGAACGAGGACGTTGATAAAGTGATGGCCAGCTTCAAAGAAGCCGAATATAAAGGTCGCCCTGTGAGAATAGAGATCTCTGGCGAAGGTACCAGCGATAACCGTGGCAGTGGCGAACGCCGCGAAGGCGGATATCGCGGAGGTGATCGTCGCGAAGGAGGATACCGAGGTGGTGATCGTCGTGAAGGCGGATACCGTGGTGGCGAACGTCGTGAAGGCGGTGGCTATCGTGGTAACGAAAAGCGCGAACATAATGGTGGCGGTGGTTTCCGTGATTTTTCAGGCAAACCCCGTGAAGATCGCCCGGAACGCAGAAGGAGATTTTAATTAAGAACCAGGAGTTTTAGATACAAGAGCCAGGGCTGAAAAGTACCAGCTCTTGTATCCTAACTCTTGAATCCAATACAAATCACCAGGTGACTTATAAGTCCGAATCGAAAATCGGAAGTTCAAAGTAGAAAATATTGAACTTCAGACTTAGAACCTCACGCGGTGGTTTTCATGAGCTTCCTTTAGTAAGAAGCATTAGTTTTAGTTTAGTTTTGTTAACAAAGCCTTTTTACCGCTGCATACGGGAACAAAGGCTTTTGTTTTTATATATAAGTCCGCATTTTTCTGTTCATAAGCAAACTTCAGCCTATCGATAAAACTTACGAACTTTAGGCTTTAGCATTCAGCTTTACGCTCACATTAACGGCTAAATTCAACAATATCCGAATCGGGATAACTAAGTGTTAACTTATTGTCGGTAAGCTCCTTAATGCAAAACTTGGTATAAGGCCTGCTTCCCTGGTATGAGGTGTAAATGGTATCTTTTTTCACAAAATAATCCTCCTTACTGGCCTGCCCGTCATCCATAATAAAATCTTTATCGGTTATTGAGAGTTTGGTTGAACCATCTTTTGATTTCCAGTTACCTTCCAGCTTTTTATTGGCAGCGGGTGGCTGCGAACAAGAATATATCAATAACGTGCCTGCAATTGCAGCAAATATCGGAGCAAACTTTTTCATGACGGATCAGGATTTTTAGAACGGCTTATATCTTTTTGAATTTAATTATTGGGCCGGTTTATCTATCAATTCAGATTTTTTCAGGTAAACACGGTGCCCTTTCTTATTCACGTAAAAATAATGTGAGTACTTATCAATGTAAATGGTTTCGCCATTGGGGCCAACTTTGCCGGCATATTTTTTATCGGCTACCGTAGCGGCGCCTTTAGCCGCAATTTCGGATGTTTTATGGCCTATCTTTTTAGTGGTTTTGCTGATCTTACCACCAAGGGTTGAGTCTTTATGCGTTTGGGCAAAACCCGGGGCAACCATAAACGTACCGGCAGCAAACAAGGCTATTTTAAACAGATTTTTCATATTGACGGTAATTAAGTTTTTTTAATAAAATCAACTCAATTTTTCGGCCAAATTTCTCATTTCTATCACAGGTGAGCGTTTTTGATATAAAATAGCATAAACAGCCTCGCAAATAGGGATGCTTACCCCATATTGCTTGTTAACCTCATGTAGGCAATTTACTGCATAGTATCCTTCGGCAACCATGTTCATTTCCAGTTGGGCCGATGTTACTGTATATCCTTTGCCTATCATATTGCCAAATGTACGGTTACGGCTAAATTGCGAATAAGCTGTAACCAGTAAATCGCCCAGGTAAGCCGACTCCTTGATATCCCTGTCGATAGGGTGCACAGCCGCCACAAAACGCTCCAGTTCGCGAATGGCATTTGATATCAGCACCGCCTGGAAGTTATCGCCATAACCCACGCCATGGCAAATACCGCTGGCAATGGCGTACACATTCTTTAATACCGCGCCGTATTCGGTGCCATAGATATCGTCGGATATATTGGTTTTGATATACCGGGTATTGATCATGCCTGCAAAAGCCGATGCCAGTTCAGTATCACCTGAGGCTATTGTTAAGTATGATAATTTTTCAAGCGCAACTTCTTCGGCATGGCATGGCCCGCTGATCACCATAAAATCATCAAACGATATATCGTATTTTTGATGCAGAAATTCGGCAATTATCAGGTTTTCGTCGGGCACTATGCCTTTAATGGCCGATACTATTTTCTTTCCTTTCAGGTCGGCAGCTGTAATATCTTTTAGCGCATCTTTCAAAAAAGCAGCCGGTACATTAAGCAATACAATATCAGCAGCCTCGATAAGCGGTTTCAGATCGGTAGATATATTTTGTTCGGGAAGTTTGATCTCCACCGAACTCAGGTAATGCGGGTTACGCGCAAACTTTTGCAGATGTTCCACAGCTTCGGCATTACGCATCCACCAAAAAATTTCTTTTGGGGTGGTGTTGTCGATAAGCATTTTGATATTGGCCGTAGCCCAGCTCCCCCCGCCAACAACTGTGATCTTGTTTAATTTTTTATCCATCAATAAATAATAGAAAATCTATGTGCCAGGTTTTAATCGGCTAAGCAAATTAATGAAATATTATGCAGAATGGCCACATGACTTTTAGATGCAGGAATTAAGATGAGAATTGATTAAATTTGTATAACAGCGATTTGAAACATGACGACAGTAACCGTAGATATTATAAACGAAAAGGCCATGAAGCTTTTGGAAGACATGGAACTTCTTCAGTTGATCCGGGTACATACCGAAACTAAGGAATACTCCAAAAATAAAAATTGGATTGCTAAATATAAGGGAGCAATGACTAAACAGCCATTACCCGAAGTTGACGCCCAATTAAAAGAATTGAGAGACGGATGGGAATAACTTATCTTTGGGATAGCAATACAGCAATCTATTTCCTACAAAAACAATTTCCTCCTATAACAGAAAAGTTTATTGAAGAATTATTAACAGAAAGTCTTCCAACAATATCGGCAATTACCGAGATTGAATTACTTTGCTGGAAAACAACTTCTGATGCTGATCTTCAACTGCTGGCTGATTTTATTAACGACGTAACTATCTTCGAACTCGAAAAAGCAGTAAAGCTTAAGACTGCAGAAATCCGTAAAGCAAATCGCATAAAACTTCCTGATGCAATAATTGCTGCCACAGCATTAGTTCATGAACTTACACTTGTAACAAGGAATGTCAAGGATTTTGATCAAATCAGAGGATTAAAAGTCATTAATCCGTGGGCCTGATATTGCGATAGACTCCTCTTTCCCGTCACGGGGTACGCTATCGCTAAACCCGCGGCAGTTATAACAAAAAACGCCCGGCGAAGCCGGGCGTTACAAAATTTAATTCTTCATCTGCGCATTTAAAATCTGCACATCTGCCTATCAATTACTTAGTATTATCAGCATTAAACAGTTTAGATTTATCCACTTTTTCAACCATCTGTCCATCGCTAAGTGTTTTTGAAATAGCCGAATATGGAGCTGATACAACTTCTTCGCCTCCTTTAAGGCCGGATAATACCTGGATGTAACTGTCATTCTGGATGCCGGTTATTACCTGTACCTGTTTTAATTTTCCGGCATTGAGTACAAATACATATTCCTTAGCTACCGGGCTGATCTGCGGTTTGCTTTTATCATCATCAGCTTTCGGCGGACCGTTATTTTCTTTCTTTTCCTCGCGTGTGGTTACTGACTGAATTGGTACCGACAAGGCTTTAGCCGAGTTGGTGCTGATATCAACAGTAGCAGTTAACCCCGGGCGGAACGGCGATGGGTTATCGGCCGTTTTCTTTAACAGGGCAACATATGATTCGGCATTGATCCGCACCTTCACGGTAAAGTTGGTTACCTGGTCGGCAGAGGTACCTACCACGTTTGCCGAGCTGCCTATTTCAGTTACCACACCGGTAAATTTCTTGCCTAAAAATGCATCTACCTCAATTTTTGATGAATCACCGAGGGAAATGCGGTTGATGTCGTTTTCATTCACATCAACATTCACATCCATTTTGCTCAGATCAGATATGGTCATGATCTCGGTACCGGCAAATTGCTGGGTACCCAAAACGCGCTCACCTTTTTCAACAGAAAGCTTTGAAACCACACCATCCACAGGTGAGTAAATGGTAGTTTTCGCCAGGTTATCCTGTGCTTCCTTAACCGATGCTTGTGATTGTGCCAACCCGTATTGTGAGCCTACCACATTTTGTTTGGCAGCTTCAAGCGACGCTTTAGCGCCTTCATATGCAGCTTTGGCATTTTCAAATTCCGAAACGGTTAACACCTTTTTATCATAAAGTTCTTTACTGCGTTTGTAAATACCGGCCTGGTTAGCATAAGTAGCTTCGGCTTGTTTAAGCATTTGGCTTGAGTTACCGACGCTTGCTTTTTGAGTATTATATGATGCGATAGCACGGTCATACCCCGATTTTAAAATGTCGGGCCTGATTTTACAAAGCAACTGGCCTTTTTTAACCACATCGCCCTCTTTAATTGGCAGCTCAACCACCTCACCCGATACTTCGGGGCTTATCTTAACCTCAACATGCGGTTTGATCTTTCCGCTGGCCGATACGGTTTCATTTATCTCACGTGTTTCGGCCTTTTCGGTAGCTACCTGGGTTAGCGCAGGCTTGCCTATCAAGCCCGTTGCTTTAGCAATGATCAGCAGGACAATCAGTGCACCAAGACCTATCAGAATATATTTAGTAGTTTTTCCCATGACGGTGAATTTGGATATTTTACGGTTAAGATTTTATTAAAGTGTTATAGGGTTACCTAAATAATAGTCGATTACTTTGCTCCTGAAAATCACCTGGTATTGCGCCTCAATCATATCAAACTGCGATTTGTTGAGATTGGTTAGTGATGTATTATAATCAAGCGAGTTAACCAGCCCTACAGTATAGCGTTGTTGGATAATATTAAACGCATCCTTATTTGCATTGTAGGTTTGCGTAGCCGATTGATAGCGTTTATCGGCAGCCTGCAGGTCCCACACGGCCTGGTAAATGATCTTACTTAAATTGTTACGGGCCAGTTGTGCTGTAACTTCTGCATTTTGGTTTTGAAGTTTTGCTTTCCTAACAGCTGTACGTGACAGAAACCTGTTAAAAATCGGAATCTGCAGGCTCACCCCTACCGATTGGTTAAAGTTATCGCTCAGTTGCCTGAAGAACGGGTTACTTTTATAGCTCACTTTATAATTGGGGGTAACAACCGGCTGCTGGGAGCCCTGAACAAAACCCAGCGTATCGAACCGCCCGGTTGGTGTAACACCAAAAGGTGTATTCTTTGCATCAGAGAAGTATGAACCTGCCGCTCCAAATAATACTACAGACGGATAATAATTACCCCGGGCTATTTTAACACCCTGCGCCGCGGCTTTTTGGCGTTGTTCGGCCAATAACACATCCGGGTTTACAGCGAGGGCAGTTTTTACAACTTCCTGGGCGTTATATACGGTTTGTACATTGTTTAACTTGCTGATATCCGGCCTTTCAACTTTAATGTCGGTACCGGGATCCATTTCCATATATTGCTTTAAGGTCAGTAAGGATTGCTCCAGCTGATTTTCGGCATTGGTATAGTTAAGGTCGTTGGTTGACAGCTGTGCTTTGGCTTGCGACAAATCGGCAAGGGTTTGGTTACCCACATCGAAGCTTTTCTGGGCACGGTCTAAAGCTATTTTAGATACGTCAATTTGTTGTTGCGCGGCAGTTACCAGATCCTGGTTGGTTAGCACCAGCAGGTAAGTGGTAACCACGTTTAATATCAGGTCGTTTTTTACCTTGGCAACGTTGGTTTTATCGGCATCAAGCAAAATCTTGTTCTGAATCACCGTATTGCGTAACTGCCCGCCCTGGAACAGTGTTACCTGCGAGGTGAAATTACCGTTTACAGCTAAGATCCGCTGGTTACTGAACTGGTTGGTCGAAGGGTCGATATTACGGCCAAAGTTGAATGAGCCCTGCGGGCTTACGGCTAAATTTGGCAATTGGTTATATTTCGACTGTTTAAGGTCTTCGTTGGTGATAGCAGCTGTAAACTCGGCTTGTTTAATTGTAAGGTTGCGTTCAAGGGCCAGGTCTACCGCCTTTTGCAAGCCTATTACTTCCTGCGCGCGGGCATTAAAGCCGCATACCGAAAATATAATTGTGCAAATGAACGTTGCTTTAACTGATAGTAATAATTTTAGTTTCATAAGGTTTTTCTATACAATGGTAAGCAACTGTTCATTACATTGCAGTGTTTATTTTTGTTAAATGTTGTTAATAGGGATAAAACACAAACTACCTCATCTGTATGTACCTGGTTAAAACTCCCTGGCTGCTGAAAAAGCTTTATCCCGAACTTACCTGGGATATAAGATCAACTGACCGTTGCATTTATCTCACTTTTGACGACGGCCCCATACCAATTGTTACACCGGCCGTATTAAATATTTTAAAACAATACAATGCCAAAGCCACCTTTTTTTGTATTGGCGACAATGTACGCAAACACCCTGATATTTTTGAACAGGTAAAAACCGAAGGCCATGCCATAGGCAACCACACCTTTAACCATCTCAAAGGCTGGAAAACCGATACCCAAACCTATCTTGATAATTTTTTAGAGGCCGATAAGCTACTGAACAGCCCTTTGTTCCGCCCGCCTTACGGAAGGATCAAAAGGGAGCAGATCCGGGTACTGAAAGCGGCAAAACCCAATCTGCATATCGTTATGTGGGATGTGCTCAGCGGCGACTTCGACATGGCCCTTAAACCGCAAGATTGCCTGAAAGGTGTGCTCAAACATACCGAAGCAGGATCGATGGTAGTATTTCATGACAGCATCAAAGCTTTTAAACGATTGGAATATGTATTGCCGGGGGCTTTGGAAGTTTGGAGTAAGGAGGGGTACAGCTTTAATAGTTTGCAGTTATAACTTTGCAATTGGCAGTAATATCTTGTTACAGCAAACTGCTTACTTAATGCTGGAAACTGCCCGCTGCCAACTGGAAACTGCCTACTTTTTATACCTTTGCACCCATGAGCAACGAACTCACCGACAAAGCATTTTGGGCCGGTTACTGGGAATCAAAAAAAGACCTGGCTTTTAACGTGCCTGCTAATTATACTTTTCATAAACTGCTAAAAAACATCGTTGATGCCAATAAACCGGCTTCGGCTATTGAGCTTGGCGGCTTTCCGGGTTATTTTGCTATTTTTTTAAAGAAGTATTTTGGTGTGAAAACCACGCTTTTTGATTTCTACGTACACCCTAAGGTTTTGAAGGAGGTACTGAGCGCCAACCAGCTCAATGATCAGGACATTGCAGTTATTGAAGGCGATCTGTTCAAATATCAGCCCGAAACCGAATATGACCTGGTGCTTTCGTGTGGATTGATAGAGCATTTTAACGATACTAAAGGCATTATTGAAAAACACCTCTCCTTCCTTAAGCCGGGAGGCACACTGTTCATTACCCTGCCCAACTTTACCGGGGTTAACGGCTGGGTACAACGAAACTACGATCTTAATAACTACGAAAAGCATAACATCAGCAGCATGAACCCCGCGCTGTTGGCTAAGTATTGCAAAGAACTTGGCTTAAAAAATGTTGAGGCTTATTATTACGGCAAATTTTCGGTTTGGCTGGAAGATAAGGTAAATAAGCCTGCACTGGCTAAAGCAATCACCAAACTGGTTTGGGTAGCAGGCAAAGTTTTCACCAAAATTATTCCGGTAGAATCAAAGCTATTATCTCCTTATATTGTGGTTACCGCTACTAAATAAGCTTATCGCTTCGCTTTAAGGAAACTATATTTTGCCAGCTTATGGTATAAATATCCGCGTCTTTTCATCGCCTCCGAAAGTGTTTTATCATCAGCCGGATCATTACTGAGCTTAGTTACCCCAATTCTTTGGGAACCATAAATACCTGTGTGCCCGCTAAAAAGGTAGGCTGTAAAGCAGGCTATGGCAAATAACAGGGCATGCTCACCGCCAAAAAGTTCTATCCCCATAAAGGTACAAGCCAGCGGTGTGTTAGTTGCCCCCGCAAAAACAGCTATAAAACCTAATGCCGCAAACAGGCTAACCGGGGCATCGAGCAAACCGGATAGTGTATTGCCTAAAGTAGCGCCAATATAAAACAGCGGTGTTACTTCGCCGCCTTTAAAACCTGTGCCAAGTGTTATCGTGGTGTAAATGGTTTTCCAGAGCCAGCTCCAGCTATCGGCGCCACCGGCATGAAAGGCTGAAGGGATTGTAACAGCACCAACATGTTCGGCATCTACCCCTAAACTTAAGTAATCGGGTTTTCCGTTGATATAAGTAAGGGCTATAATGATAATACCGCCAATAAAAGGGATCAACCAGGGCGTTTTTACGTATTTGGTAAAAAAACTTTTGATGCCATGTACCATTTTGGCAAACAGGTAACTGGCCAGCCCGAAAGCGATAGATGCTATTATCGTTTTGATGATCAGCAACAGATCGGTCGAAACGTAGCCCGAAAACCAATGCGGAATAACCGGGATAATGTCGATATGGTAAGGCGTATGATGAACGCCCCAGGCGGCCACCGTAATATCGCCAATAATACCGGCAATGAGGCAGGGCAACAGGGCATTATATTGCACGCGACCGATAGTTAACACTTCCATGGCAAAAATGGCGCCTGTCAACGGTGTGCCAAATACCGCACCGAAACCTGCTGCTATGCCCGCGGTAAGTACTGTTTGGGTATCAGCTTCGTTCAGCTTAAGCTGTTTGCCTACCATCTGGGCTATGCTGCCGCCCATTTGCACCGCCGTTCCCTCGCGCCCGGCCGAGCCGCCAAACAAATGAGTGATTATGGTAGTAATAAGCACAAGCGGGGCCATCCGTTTAGGAACACCGCCGCCGGGGTTATGAATTTCGTCGATAATTAAATTATTCCCCTTCTCGGCCGAACCGCCGAAGAGTTTATAGATAAAGTATATGGCTATACCTGCCATCGGCAGCAAATACAACAACCAGTTATGCGTAAACCGAAAATGGATGGCCCAGCTCAGCAACCACAGGAACAAGGCTACGGCGCTGCCTATAACAGCGGCTATAGGAATGACGATTGCCGTCCACCGGAGCGCGTTTTTCAGGATTGTGAAATGTTGCGACGAAAAAAGTTGATTTTGCATGATGCTGATATTTATTACCCACAAAAAATTAGCACAGAGCAAAGCCTGCGAGTTAATTGTCTGTAGGCGCCATCAGCTTTTTAGGGCGGTTAAGTAGGAAGACACCATTTCCTTTTGATGAGGCTAATATAGCTTTCTTTTGTTAAAAATAAAACGGGGATTCGCTTTAATACGGAAGTGCATTAGGAACTAAAATAGTTGCCCCTAATGAATAAAAAGCGTGGGATTGTGCGATTCCCCTCTTGAGAGGGGTGGAAGGGTGTGCTCCTACACTTTGCTTATCGATTGCAGAAATACACCCTGCTACCACTTTTTTCTCTGCGTCCCCTCTCAAGAGGGGATTTTAAAATCTACAGCATCTACAAAATAAAATAGCCTTACTTAGCACGTATGCATGAGTAAGGCTATTTCCCCTTGTCTTTTGAACAGACCGGCTCAAGTTATTCTACTTAAGCAACGCTTAGTGTTTCCACATCCTTAAGTGCCAGAAGCATTAATTTACCCTGGTATTCCACCCAGATGTCGGCGAAACTATTCTCATCGTACCCCATAAATTTTAATGGATGACCAATGTGCAGGTTTTTCCATTTTTTTCCGATGTACTTAAGGAGTTGTCCGCTTTTTAGTGTGTGCTTTGCCATAAGTTTTAACTTTTAGGAGTGAAAAACTAAATTAATTAACGAAACCGATAAGATTTAACTTTTTAAGAATATTTTTTGAATTGTATCAGGTTTATTACAACTGTTGGTTAAACAGATTTAGCTTTATTTTGCTCAATTACCTCAAGGTAAAAGTTTTCATATTTGGGCAAAATAGTAGATAATTCAAACTCTTTGGCATGCGCCAGTGCATTTTCTTTAAATTTAGCTAAACGTTCTTCATCTTCCAAAATAAATATTGCTTTTTCTGCCATACCGTCCACATCCCCGGGATCTTTCAAAAATCCTGTTACGCCATCAACATTTAATTCGGGCAAACCACCGGCATTACTGCTGATCACCGGCACTTTACAAGCCATAGCTTCGAGCGCTGCCAAACCAAAACTCTCAGATTGCGACGGCATCAGGAACAGGTCGGATACAGAAAGGATCTCTTCAACAGCATCCTGTTTACCCAAAAAACGCGCGTTGTCGGTAACGCCCAAATCGCGGCAAAGCTGCTCACACATGGAACGTTCGGGGCCGTCGCCCACCATCAGCAATTTCGACGGGATCTTTTTGATCACTTTAGCAAAGATCTTCACTACATCTTCGGTACGTTTTACCTTACGGAAGTTGGAGGTATGCACCAGGATCTTTTCGCCCGAAGGTGCAATCGCTTTCTTAAAATGATCCTTAGGTTTAAGGCTGAACCTGCTAAGGTCAATAAAGTTAGGGATCACGAGGATATCCTTCTTAATATCAAAAAACTTATAGGTATCCTCCTTCAGGTTTTGCGATACGGCTGTTACGCCATCGCTTTGGTTGATGGAGAAAGTAACAACAGGTTTAAAGGTGCGGTCTTTACCAACCAGCGTAATATCGGTACCGTGCAGCGTAGTTACCACCGGGATATAAATACCATAGGTCATTAATATTTGCTTGGCCATAAATGCAGCCGAAGCATGGGGTATAGCATAATGCACATGCAATACATCCAATTGCTCATGACGTACCACATCAACCAGCCTGCTTGCCAGTGCAAGTTCATACGGCGGAAAATCAAACAGTGGATAGTTGGCAACCGAAACTTCGTGATAGAACAGGTTTTCGGAAAAGAGGTCCAACCGGGCCGGCTGGTTATAGGTCACAAAATGAACCTGGTGGCCACGGTCTGCAAGGGCTTTACCCAGTTCAGTGGCAACAACCCCGCTTCCGCCAAAGGTTGGGTAACAAACAATTCCGATCTTCATTAATATGTTTTAATTGGTGCAAGTTTAACAGCAATTTACATCAAATATGTTAAGCTTGTGTAAAATGATGGATGGATGATAATTACCGCATATTTATTTTGCCTGCGTTGCCAACCATATCTCATACCAAATGTTTAAACATATATCAAACCAATAATAAATAACTGATTATCAACATGAGCAACCATATAAATTTAGCAATAAACGGTATACAACATATTGGCGTGCCGGTAACCAATATTGAAGCATCACAACAATTTTACAGCAGGCTGGGCTTTAACAATGTAATGCAAGCCCCCTTTACCGATAATGGCGGTACGGGCACCTGCGTTATGATGCAGCGCGGCAATATGATTATGGAGCTTTACCAACTACCGGAAGCTTCATTGGCCGGGGTCCGCTCAAGATCAAACGGGCACATTGATCATGTAGCCTTTGATGTTGATGATATCGACCGTACTTTTAAAACTGTTAAAGAGGCCGGTTTTAACATACTTGAACCGGAGCCTGTGTTTTTACAATTCTGGAAAAACGGCTGCAAATATTTTAATATCACCGGGCCGGATGGTGAGCGATTGGAGTTTAACCAGGTGCTTTGATTTGGGAATTCGGATTTTCGGTTTCGGATTTAGTTATACAAATAAAACAGGTGGTCAGCAAATGACAGCGGCTTGATTGGCAAGCCGCATTGCAAATGGGGCACTAAAAACAAATATGACCATCAGTTTAGTTATTCAAGCATATTTCTTTCTACGGCTATTCTAAACATAATCTACAATTTATTGTCGATATTTATACTATGCTTAAAGCACTGTGCCTCCATATCGCATTGATCATTTTTACAGCAGGCAATTTGTTTGCCCAGCAGCCCGCATTTAAAGGCGGACAGCAGGCGCTTAATGATTTCCTGAAGACAAAGATCATTTATCCTGAGTACTCGCGGCAAAACTGTATTTCGGGAACCATCAACGTTTCGTTTATGGTTGACAAAGATGGTGTGGTACATGATGCTAAAGTACAGGGCGGCCCTGGCATTGACCTTGACGATGAAGCTTTGAGGGTTATTAAACTTACATCGGGCCAGTGGGCGGTCCCGGCGGGGTATAATCTCAAAACCAATATCGTTCAACCCATTCGTTTTGATCCTGACCCAGCACGTTGCGGACCTGCCAGCATCCGCGATATGCAAAGCGCCATTGCCAGCTATAAAGCCCAGCAGGAACTGGAAAACGCGGTTACCAATTACTACAGCAACAAATACAAAGGCAAGGCCGATACCACCAAAGAGGCTATCATCATCAACCTCAAAAAGCAACTCGGCTACGATGATGATTTTATAAACGATGTACTAAGCCAGGCCGCCGAAAAATTTAAACAAGGCGACAAAGAAGGCGCTTGCCATGACTGGAATTTTATCCGCAATATTGGCAGCGATAAGGCCGATAATTTTATAAAGAAGTATTGCGCGGCCCGCTAATTGGGTAGGTGAAAAATATGTCATTGCGAGGAGTGGCGCGGACAGAGCGCTGAGGCGACGTGGCAATCTCGTCGCTATGTAGATCGGACATGCATTGGCTACGAGATTGCCACGCTACGCTCGCAATGACATGATTTTTGTTTGTTCTTCCGGGCAACTTTAATCTTGCGCTCGTTTGCAACGAGCGCTTAATATGGATTAGCGATTGCATCGCCTTTGCGTTACAAACGCAAGCCCAGGTTACGCACTCGTTAAAAAGAGCGCGAGTTAAAATCTTTGCGTCTTAGCGCCTTTGCCAGGCACCTACAATCCATAAATTTACTATCTTTCCATGGTTATGAAAACCGAACCTGAACTTCGCAAAAAAATAAAAACCTGGGTAATTATATTTATCATCGGTCTGGTTTTAAGTGGTGTAACCGCCTTCCCTATCGAAACTGAACTTGCCTGGCTTGCTAATCATGCCTCCGTATTTCCAGGATTTATGCATGACTGGCTAACCAATGTTTATCTCGCCGTAAAAATAACCAATCAAAACTATCCTTACCTGGCTTATGGTACCGACTGGCTGGCTTTCGGTCACTTGGTTATTGCTATGACATTTGTTGGTCCGCTGAAAGACCCGGTTAAAAACATCTGGATAATTGAGTTTGGCATGATTGCCTGTGTAATGGTATTCCCGCTGGCCTTTATTGCCGGCCCTATCCGCGGTATCCCCGTTTACTGGCGCTTCATTGACTGCTGCTTCGGTATTTTCGGGATCATTCCTTTATATATCGTTTACCGGGATATTAAAAAGTTGGAAAAGACAAGCAATCAGACCATTGCCCCTTTACATTAAAAAAACAAATATCAGCCCGGCGACTCAATTTATTGCTCATTGGCTATTCCCGGTTTATTCTTTTAAAATGTCCTTAAATGCGTATATGTTAAAACATTTATACAAAATGTATGAACATATCATTTTTCATACTATATTGCCCCGCTAAATCAATTTGGGGACATAAATATGTATTTGCAAATTGTGGCATAAATTACATAACTTTAATTACCGTTTTAACCAATTTTAAACCCATGTACCGGAAGTTGTATTATGTGTGGCTTACAATAGCCATCTGCATGCTGTACACGCTTTATTCCTGCCATTCATCGGGCGGGATAGCCGAAGAGCAGGTGCCCGATACCATCAGCTACAACTTTAATATCCGGCCGATACTTTCAGACAAGTGCTATAAATGCCACGGCCCTGATGCTTCTCATCGTGAAGCCGACCTTAGGCTTGATCTTCCGGAGAGCGCTTATAAGGCATTAAAAGATAATCCATCATCGCATGCACTTGTCCCCGGCGATCCTATGCAATCGGAGGTTTATCGCCGTATTTCTACCAAAGACACCACCGAGCAGATGCCCCCGGCCTCGTCAAACCTCAAAAGATTATCGCCCTATGAGGTTGAGCTCATTCACAAATGGATAAAACAGGGCGCCAAATATGAAAAGCACTGGGCATTTGTCGCTCCGAGAAATTACCCGGTTCCGCAGGTAAAAAATACTGCATGGCCTAAAAACGCTATCGATAATTTTGTATTGCAAAAAATGGAGCGTGCGGACCTGGAGCCTAACCCTGAGGCGGATAAAGAGCGTCTATTAAAACGCATCTCGCTTGACCTTACCGGTCTGCCTCCATCATTAGCATTGATGGATGAGTTTTTGGCCGATAAAAGCCCCAACGCTTACGAAAAAATGGTGGATAAACTAATGGCCGCCCCGCAATACGGCGAAAAAATGGCGCTGCACTGGCTGGACGTTGCCCGCTACGCCGATTCGCACGGATACCAGGATGATAACTACCGTACCCAATGGCCATGGCGCGACTGGGTGATCCATGCCTATAATGAAAACCTGCCATACGATAAATTTATCACCTGGCAACTGGCGGGCGACCAGCTCCCCAACGCCACTAAGGAGCAGTTGCTGGCTACGGGCTTTAACCGCAACCACAAAATAACCGAAGAAGGGGGTGTAATTGATGAGGAATACCGCGTAAGCTACGTAACCGACCGTACCAATACTTTTGGCAAAGCCATGTTAGGTGTTACGCTGGAATGTGCACATTGCCACGACCATAAATACGATCCATTTTCACAAAAAGAATACTACCAGGTTTATGCCTTTTTTAACAATGTGAAGGAAGTGGGGCTACAGTCAACCGTGGGTGGGCCCGAAACCTATGCTAAAAACCCCATGATGAAGATCAGCAATGATGATGTTAAAAAGATTTTAACTTTTGTGAACAAGCGCGATACCGATAAGCTCATCGTATCTATCATGACCGATAGCGACAAGGTGCGGCCAACTTATATCCTCAAACGTGGCAATTATGATGCCCATGGCGATGAGGTGCAGGCCGGTACGCCCAAATCGATATTGCCATTCACTAATAACTATCCTAAAAACCGCCTGGGTTTGGCCGAATGGCTGTTCAATAAAAACAACCCGCTTACCGCCCGCGTATTTGTAAACCAGATGTGGCAGGAGTTTTTTGGCAAGGGTATTGTAAAAAGCTCGGGCGATTTCGGCATGCAGGGCGATCTGCCGTCGCACCCCGAACTGCTGGACTGGCTCGCTGTTGATTTCCGCGATCATGGCTGGAATATTAAACGGCTGGTAAAACAGATGGTAATGTCGGCCACTTACCGGCAGTCGGCAGCGGCCACACCCGAAAAACTGAAGGAAGATCCGGATAATACTTTATTAGCCCGGGGCCCAAGGGGCCGTCTACCTGCCGAGTTTGTACGCGATTTGGTTTTAGCCAGCAGCGGGCTGCTTAATCCAACCATCGGCGGCCCGAGTGTTAACCCTTATCAGCCGCCCGGTCTTTGGGAAAATGCCACGTCGGGCAGGGGTATTTTGGCTAATTATAAACAAGTACATGGGCCAAACCTGTACCGCAGGGGTATGTATACATTAATTAAACGTACCGTTCCGCCGGCATCGCTGGGCATTTTTGATGCCAGCAACCGCGACCAGTGCGAGGTAAAACGCCTGCGTACCAATACGCCACTACAGGCTTTGGTAATGCTGAACGATCCGACTGTGCTGGAAAGCGCCCGAGTTTTAGCCGCAAAGCTTTTACAGGATAAAAGTACATCGACAGAAAAAATAACGAAAGCGTTCCGGCTTATCCTGTGCCGCCATCCGCAGGAAAAAGAACTGGCAATTTTAACCTCGTACTATGCGGATGAACTGAAAAGCATGAAAAAGGCAGATGCCGAAAAACTACTCACCGTAGGCGAGTACCCGGTACCGGCCAACCTGGATAAAGTAACCCTGGCAGCTATGATGAAAGTGGTTGATACCATGTATAATCTGGAAGAAGCAATAACAAAAACCTGAGCACATGGAAAAAGATTTTTTAGAAAACAGGCTTAACATCAACCGGCGCAGGTTCCTTTCAAGGCTTAGTTTGGGCATTGGCAGTGTGGCCTTAGGTTCGTTGCTCATTCCCGATCTGTTTAGCGGCAAGGGAGATGAAGCCGAAGCTGATTTCATCCCCGGCATCCCCAACTTTGCACCGAAAGCAAAAAGGGTGATCTACCTGTTCCAGGATGGAGCGCCCTCGCAGCTGGAATCATTTGACTACAAACCTAAACTGCGCGAAATGATGGGGCAAGAGTTGCCCGCATCTGTTCGCGGCAACCAGATATTGACCGGCATGACGGCCAAGCAGGCTTCGTTCCCGCTGGTGGGTTCCTTTTATGATTTTAAACAATATGGCGAATCGCGTGCATGGATCAGCGATATGTTCCCGCACATAGGCAAAATCGCTGATGATATCTGCATCATTCGCTCCCTGAATACCGACGCTATTAACCATGACCCTGCGCTTACCTTTTTCCAGACAGGCGCACAGCAGGGTAATCGCCCCAGCATGGGCTCGTGGGTAAGCTATGGCCTCGGCAGTGAGAACAAAAACCTGCCCGCCTTTACTGTTTTGCTCTCCAAAGGCAAAGGCAACGGGCAGGGTGTTTACTCTAAACTGTGGAGCAATGGTTTCCTGGATTCCATTCACCAGGGCGTACAGTTCAGCAGCGGCGAAGACCCGATCCTGTACTTAAACGATCCCGAAGGCCTGAACCGCCACGAGCGCCGCAAAATGCTTGATAAACTGGCCGAACTTAACGACATGAATTACAAAGAGTTTGGCGACCCGGAAATAAACACCAAGGTACAGCAATATGAAATGGCCTACCGTATGCAAACCGCCGTACCCGAAATTATGGATGTAAGCAAGGAGTCGGATGATATTGTGAAAATGTACGGGCCGGAATGCCTTATCCCCGGTACTTATGCAGCCAACTGCCTGCTGGCCCGTAAGCTTTCCGAAAACGGGGTACGCTTTGTCCAGCTCTATCACCAGGGCTGGGACCAGCACAGCAACCTGCCACAGGAAATGGCAGGGCAGGCCAAAGATGTCGACCAGGCGTCGGCAGCGTTGGTTACTGATTTGAAACAACGCGGCTTGTTGGATGAAACATTGGTGATCTGGGGCGGAGAGTTCGGTCGCACCAATTACAGCCAGGGCAAACTGGAAAAGGCCAATTACGGCCGCGACCACCACCCACGCTGTTTCAGTATCTGGATGGCCGGCGGCGGCATCAAACCAGGCATTGTTTACGGCGAAACCGATGAGTTTGGCTACAACATTGTAAAAGACCCGGTACATGTGCATGACTTCCATGCCACCATCTTAAATCAGTTAGGCATCGATCATAAAAAACTAACTTTTAAAAGCCAGGGCAGGAGATATAGATTAACGGATGTGGCGGGAAATGTAGTGAAGGGGATAATAGCATAGCCCCACCCAAACCCTCCCCTAAAGGGAGAGGGCTTTAAAAAAACACGTCATTATAAGGTACGAAGCAACCCCCAAGAGGCAGAGCAGCTAAACAAATCCGCCCTGTAAAGTTCGCGATTGCTTCGTACCTCGCAATGACGGGAGGGACAAGGAATCAAAAAAATCGGTGTAATCACCCAGCAATCGGTATAATCAAAAGAAATAATATCAGCGAAATCAACGCAATCATAAAAAATCAACGGTATGGAAAGAAGAGAATTTATCAAGCACACTTCAGTTTTATCAGCAGGCTTTTTTATAGCCAAAGATTTGTTAGCAAAAGATGACGGGCCGATTTATGGCCATGGCAATATGCGCTATCGCATGGATAAAAACTGGAGCAAAGCCGATTCGCAGAAAAACCCGGTGAATGATTGCCATGAAATGGTGCAGGATTCAAAAGGCCGCATTTTACTGCTTACCAATGAAACTAAGAATAACGTGCTCATCTACAATAAATCGGGCAAGTTGCTAAGTACCTGGGGGCATGATTTTCCCGGCGCACACGGCCTCACGCTGTTTAATGAAAACGGCACCGAAGTATTGTTCATTACTGATACCGTAAAACACCAGGTTTACAAAACCACGCTGGATGGCCGCATTTTAATGACCATTGACGTACCGCTGGAAACCGGCGTATACAAAAAAGCCGAAGAGTTTGTACCTACCGAAACTACCATCGACAGCAATGGTGACATTTTTATAGCCGATGGCTATGGCGCACAATACGTTACCCATTATGATAAGGATGGCAAGCTAAAAGGCTTCTTCGGCGGCAAGGGTGAAGGGGATGAACATTTGGATAACGCCCACGGCATCGTGATCGACAGGCGGTACAGTACACCAACATTATTAGTTACCGACCGTACCCGCAACTGCTTCAAACGCTTCAGTATGGATGGTAAATTGCAGGAAGTGATTAAACTGCCCGGCGCATGTGTTTGTCGCCCGGTAATAAAAGGCGATCATTTGTATGCTGCCGTGCTTCGTTCGCCCGATCTGAGCAAGGAAAATACCGGCTTCACCACCATATTGGATAAAAATAATAAAGTAGTATCAAACCTTGGAGGTACCGAGCCTGTGTATACCGATGGCGTGCTGCAACCTATGGCGCAGGCCGAAAAGATCTTCCTGAACCCACATGATGTGTGTGTGGATAACGACGAGAATTTGTACGTAGCGCAATGGGCATCGGGCAAGGTGTACCCTTATAAATTTACAAGGGTTTAACTAACATAGCTCGCCATATATGAAAAGCAGCCATAAAGGTATTGCAGAGGGGGTATTGTTTGCCCTCAATATTTTCATTATTGTATTACTCATAGCAGGCGATAGCCTGGTTGTGCCCCGCTGGTTGCAACCGGTTGGCCGCATGCACCCACTTATCCTGCATTTCCCGATAGTGATACTGATGCTGGCCATGGTGATGGAGTTTTTCCGTTACCGGGAAGAGTTTGTTAACGAAAAACTGTATCAAACTTTTACAAGTTACCTGCTGCTGCTTGGGGCTTTACTTTCGTCAATAACAGTTATTATGGGCTTGTTCCTGTCAAGGGAACCGGGATATGAGGGTGATACTTTACAATGGCATAAATGGTTTGGTGTAAGCGTGGCCTTTGCCGGGTATGGCGTCTATCTGATCCGTCATACCACAAAATATACGGTAAAACTGGCTAAGGCCGGAGCGGTGATAACCGTTTTTTGCTTGATTGTTGCCGGGCATCTCGGCGGCAACCTTACCCACGGGAATGATTTTGTTTTAGGCCCGGTAATGGATAAAAGCAAAAATGTAGTACCTATAGACCAGGCATTGGTATATAATGATGTGATCCGCCCGATATTTGAGGTAAAATGCCAGAGTTGCCATAATATCGATAAAAAGAAGGGCGGCTTAATGCTTACCGATTCGGCAGCGATCACGAAGGGAGGAAAAACCGGCAAACTATTCATAACCGGCGACCCGGCTATGAGCCTGCTGCTGCAACGCGTACACCTGCCCGAAAACGAAAAAAAACACATGCCGCCAACCGGCAAAACACAACTTACTGATGATGAAAAAATGCTGCTTTACCTGTGGATAAAAAGCAAGGCCGGTTTCAGTAAAAAAGTGATCGACCTGCCTGCCAACGATTCATTGCGGATGATTGCCGCCACTCACCTAAAACCTGCCGAAAGCGAAGAAGAGGAATATGATTTTTCGGCAGCCAACGAAAAGGAAATTCAAAAGCTGAACAACAACTACCGGGTGGTTTATCCGCTGGCGAGCGAGTCGCCGGCGCTGGCGGTTAATATTTATAATAAAAGCACCTATAATGTAAAAGTGCTGGATGAGTTGAGTTCTATAAAAAAACAGGTGGTATCACTCGATCTGAACAAGATGCCCGTAAAGGATGCCGAGCTGAAAACCATTGCCAAATTTGAAAACCTCCGCAGGTTAAACCTCAACTTCAGTGATGTTACGGGCAAAGGCTTAAAGGAGTTAGCGGGCCTAAAATATCTCAAAAGTATTTCATTGGCTGGTGTTAAGCTTACTACAGCCGATGTAAAGCAGCTCATCGCCATAAAAAGCGTTAATGAACTGGCGATATGGGATAGCGGCCTGAACCCGGCCGATCTGCAATCGCTCCAGAAGCAAAATCCCAAACTCAGCCTGCTCACCGGCTTCAGGGATGATGGTAAAGTAATGAAGCTCACCAGTCCGCAGTTAAAAAACACGGCGGTTATATTTAAGCAGAGTTATGCTTTACAACTTACCAACCCCATAAAAGGTGTGGATATCCGCTACACTACCGATGGTTCGGTACCTGATAGTATCAAGGCTGCATCTTACAAACCGGGGCTTGTATTTACCCAAAGTACGGTGGTCAGGACAAGGGCATTTAAAGCGGGCTGGGTTGGCAGCGATACCGTACAGTTTAATATTTATAAATGCGCCTATACGCCCGATAGCATTAGCTTTGTCAAGTATCCTGATGACAAATACAAAGGCGATGGCGCTAAAACAATTATCGATAAAGAATTAGGTGGTGATAACTTTGGCAACGGAAAATGGCTGGCCTCGCAAAAAGACCTGGCTGTGATCATGTGGTTTAATAAACCAATTGACCTGCATTCGGTTAGCCTCAACGTCATGCGTAATACAGGGTCCCAGATCTTTTTGCCCGCCGGGGTTGAGGTTTGGGGAGGCACCGATCAAAACCATCTCAAGCTGTTAAGCATACTTAAAACAAGGACACCAAAAAAATCTGATCTGTTTGTTTTGATCCCATTGGAATGCAAGTTAAGATCTTCTCAACCGGTATCCTGCATAAAACTGGTTGCCCAATCGCTTAAAAGTGTTCCGGCATGGCATCCGGCTAAAGGCAAACCAGGCTGGGTGTTTTTGGATGAGGTGTTTTTGAATTGAGAGGAGATACGGTTGAGCGAAACTTATTCTCCCCACGTCATTGCGAGTAACCATCAGGAAAATCCTGAAAAAAAATGTAATGACGTACAAGCTATACTTTAGGGGATGTTGCGCGGGGGCGCGTTAGGGATAGCAGCGTAAAGCCCACAGCGCGGGTTGGGTTTGCGGGCAGGCAAGGCGAGGACTTGCATCCGCCAGCTGGCGGACCGGCCCGTTAGCTAACGGCAACGCCCATATCATAAAACGCATCGAAAAAATATCTTAATAATCAACAATTTACGATCACGTCATTATAAGGCACGAAGCAATCCCCTAAATACAGAGAGGCTTGAATGGCTGCTGTGTACAGTTCGCGATTGCTTCGTGCCTCGCAATGACGGGTGGAGAATTTATGTTAATCTTTCCCTTAAAAAAACATATACGTCACATGCTTCAGCACCTGGCGTAGTTTTTCAAGGGCGATGCCCATCTGGCGCTCCACGGTTTTGGGAGAGATATTTAGCTGTACGGCAATTTCTCTGTATTTCATATCGCTGAAACGGCTCAGTACAAAAATCTCACGGCATTTTTCGGGGAGGGTAGCAATGGCGGCTTCTATTTGCAGGGCAAGTTCCTTTTCTTCCAATCCATTTTCCAGCGTATTGCGCAGCTCATCAAACAGGTTATTTTTTTCGAGATAATTAACGTAAAGGTTCTCTATTTTCTGGCGCTTGAGATAATTGAGGCTCCGGTTTTGCACCATTTTAAAAAGATAGGAGCTTACCGATGAGCAAAAAGTGACCTCATGCCCGCGCTCCCACAGGTGGGTAAACACATCGGCGGTAATTTCTTCGGCGATGGCTAAATCGTTCACAAAACGATTGGAAAACAGGGTTAACCGGGTATAATACAGCTTAAACAGGGTTTCAAATGATTTTGCATCACCCTGTGTAAATGTGGTTATAGGTAGTTTGTTTTCCTGGATCATTAATCCTGCCTTTAATTAATCCGAATACTTTTTAAAAAACTTTAACAAGCTACAAGTTTTTCCGGTTCTTATCAAATTTAATATGGAAATAATGAAAAGCTAACCCCAAACATTCTGTAAAAAAACGGTTACGCGCAATATGCATGGCCCATCTGGTGCCAAAGCCGAATAAAATTGAAAATATTTCACGCTCTTTTGAGGGTATCTGTTTTTTCAATTGTCTTAACGATAATATTACAAATGGATAACGAAGAAGTAAAACTACTGTTGGTAAAATACATAACCGGCGAAGCTACCGCACAGGAGCTTGAGCAGGTTAAACAATGGATAAGTGCGCACCCCGAGAACGAGCAGTATTTTGCGCAGTTGTACGAAACCTGGCATAACATGCTTTACCTGCAGCCAATGGTTGTAAATAAAGATGATGCTTACAATAAACTTTCGGCCGATATAGAGCCCAGGCAGCCATCGCGCTATGCAAGGCTGATCACCTGGGGCAAAGCGGCTGCAGCTATTGCTTTATTTGCGGCTGTTACGGCTACCTTATATAACAGGTATTCAAAAAATGTGGAGAGTGTAAGGCAAATAGCTGTTACCCCCGGGTCAATAAAAAAGGTTGTTTTAAGCGATGGCACACAGGTTTGGCTTAATGCGGGCAGTAAACTTAATTATACGGCCGATTTTGGTAAAACAACGCGCACCGTTTACCTGGAGGGCGAAGCATTTTTTGATATCGCCCCCGGCAAAAAGGAGATCCCTTTTATTGTAAATACAAAAAACTATACGATAAGGGATATCGGTACAAAGTTTAATCTTAAGGCCTATGCTTCCGACCCGTTTTTTGAAACCACAGTAGTAAAAGGCGAGGTATCTGTAGAGGGAAATGCAGATAACAATGCGCATGAAATGAGCCGCATTTATGTAAAGCCGCGGCAGGTGCTCCGGATCTACTATCACCCTAAAAAAGAGAATTACAGCTATGCAGCCCCCGAGCCCAAAAGCCTGAACGAGATCCAGGTATCAGAGATAGACTCGGCAAAGCTTGACCGCTATGACGGATGGAAGGAAAACCTGCTGGTGTTTGATGGCGCAACACTCAGCGATATTGCTAAAGTGCTGGAACGAAGATATAACGTAACCATAAACATGACCGATGCCGAATTGAGCAGCATCCGTTATTCGGGCAGCTTTAAAAACATTCCGAGCATTGAAAAAGTGCTGGCTATTATAAAGGCCAATACAGCCATCAATTACTCAGTAAACGGCAACACAGTAAACATTACACGAAACAACAATAATGATTAATCTAACTAAAACAAAAAAGGAAACTATGATCAAAAACTAACATTCTCTTTTACATAAAAAACCCGGATGTGCTACCAACACGCCCGGGCTAAAGCAATCAAAGCTAATACCCTACGCTTGGGGAAGCATCGTATTAACTGATTAACAAACAAATTTATGATTAATTTTTACAGAAAGTCCATTCTGGCCGCCGGCCCGTGGCAAAAAACGATCAAAATTATGAAGCTGGTAACCGTTCTGCTCTTAACGGGCA
Source organism: Mucilaginibacter sp. cycad4 (assembly GCF_034263275.1). Lineage (NCBI taxonomy): Bacteria > Pseudomonadati > Bacteroidota > Sphingobacteriia > Sphingobacteriales > Sphingobacteriaceae > Mucilaginibacter > Mucilaginibacter sp. cycad4. The sequence goes on from NZ_CP139559.1 coordinate 6,327,323, forward strand.
TTATGCAAATACACGCTGCCGCTTATTCACAAAACGTTTACAACTTTAGTGTAAACAATATTTCTGTTAAGCAAATGTTTAAGCAGATTGAAAAAAGCAGTAAGTACACTGTTTTTTACCGGCTTGACCAGGTTGACGTTGACAGGAAAATAAACGTGGACGTGCAGGATGCGCCTATTGAGTCGGTAATGAAACAGGTGCTTCAAAAACAGCCGCTCACTTTCCAGGTGGTTGATGATATCATCATTATAAAACCAGCCGATGCACAACCTGTTGTCACGGTAACCGTAACAGGTGTAGTTAAAGACATTAACGGACAGCCATTACCGGGCGTAAGCGTAAAGCTCAGGGGCAGTAATTTAGGTACAGTTACCAACGTTGACGGTAAATACAGCCTTACCCTGCCCGATGGCAACGGCACGCTTGAATTTGGCTTTTTAGGCTTTACCACGCAGGCTATTCCGGTAAACGGGCAAACCACTATTAATGTAACCCTGCTTGAAGAATCAAAAGCGCTGAACGAGGTGGTTGTGGTTGGTTATACCACTCAAAAGAAAAAGGACCTTACCGGCGCTGTTGCGGTAGTAAACGTTAAAGACCTTAATAAACAGGCCTCTTCATCAGTAAACAGTCAGTTACAAGGCCAGGCATCGGGTGTTACGGTGACCGGCTCGGGCCAGCCGGGCGAAGAACCGCAGGTACATATCAGGGGTTTTAACACCTTTGGTAATAATACACCATTATATGTGGTTGATGGTGTGGAAACCTATGACGTAAGCACATTAAACCCTAATGATGTTGAAACCTTCCAGGTGTTAAAAGATGCAAGCTCTGCATCAATATACGGAGCAAGGGCGGCAAACGGTGTTATCATCATCACCACAAAAAGAGGTAAAGGCAAGGTAAACATTCAGTACGATGCTTACTATGGTACACAGCGGCCTAAAGGCGGTAATGTTTGGAACACCATAACGCCGCAGCAAATGGCCGATCTGCAGCTTACCGCCCAAAGAAATTCGGGTGATAACTCCATTAAAGATCCCCTGTACAACCCAACCGGTACAGGCACAGGTTTTACATTGCCTGATTATATCACACCAGCCGGTGCCAAAGAAGGTGATCCTTCTGTTAATCCTTCAAAATATTATGTAAACCCTAACTATACATCGGCCGCTGATCTTGGCAATTTTTACCGGATCACGAGGGCTAATAAGGCCGGTACCGACTGGTATCATGAGCTATTTAAATCGGCCCCGATGAACAGCCATAATATATCGTTAAGCGGCAGTAACGATTTGGCTAATTATCTTTTCTCGCTTAATTATTTTAATCAGCAGGGTACTTTGATCGATACTTACCTTAAAAGGTATACTTTACGCTCAAACACCAATTTCAATGTAACCAAACACATCAGGGTGGGCGAAAACCTATCTTACTCCATAACCAAATTACCGCAGGTAAACAACGGGCAAACACACCAGCAGGTAAGCACCAATGACCCCGACGGCGTTATTGCACACGGGTTAAGGGAACAGCCCATCATTCCTGTTTATGACATTAAGGGCAACTATGCCGGCAGCTATGGTACCGGTCTTGGCGATGCCAATAACCCGGTAGCTATACAGCAGCGTACAAAAAATAACGGATCAACAAGCTATCGTATTTTAGGCAACGTGTTTGCCGAAGCCGACATTATCAAAGGCCTTACTTTACGCACAAGCTTTGGCGGCGATATCATCAACAGCAATGATCACTCTTTCACGTTCCCTACTTATGAAAACGTGGAAAACTCTTCAGTAAACACTTATAGCGAAAGCTCAGATAACAGTTATACTTATAACTGGACAAATACCTTAAGCTTTCAACACACATTTGGCAAGCATAACGTTAGCGTGGTAGTTGGTACCGAGGCAGTTGAAGATCATGACAGGTTTGTTGGCGGCAGCATCCAGGGCTTTTACACTTTTGATCCCGATTATGTAAACCTTTCTACCGGTACAAATAACAAGAACACCTATAGTGGTAAATCCAATAGTTCGTTATTTTCAGAGTTTGCCCGCCTCGATTACACCTTCAATGATAAATACCTGTTTAACGCTACTATCCGCCGTGATGGTTCTTCAAAGTTTCCTGTTGACCAGCGGTATGGCTACTTCCCCGCATTCAGTGCAGGCTGGCGCATCTCGCAGGAAAACTTTATGAAAGGCATCAGCTGGCTCACCGATCTAAAATTAAGAGGCGGCTGGGGTATTATGGGCAACCAGATTAATATGGGAGATAAGGATGCTCATGTTACGTTCAGCAATGATATAGGCCAGTCATATTACCCTATAGACGGCTCACTTAATTTAACTCCCGGCTTTTACCAGGACCAAACAGCAAACCCGCATGCCTTATGGGAAAAGGACATTAACTCCAACTTTGGGTTTGATGCCACCCTGCTTGACGGCAAAATAGCTGTAACTGCCGATTATTATCGTAAAGATATTAAAGACCTCCTGTATAATGCCACGCAATTAGGTACAGCCGGCAACGGTGCTTTTCCTGCGCAAAATGTAGGTAAAATGAAAACTGATGGTTTGGACCTTTCAATTACAGGCAACTTTAAAGTAAGCAGCGACCTGAGCTTTAACGCAACCGGTACCCTGACTACCTATAACAACAAGGTATTAAGGGTATCTGACGACAGGGACTACTTTCCGGGTGCGGCATCAAGCCGGTTTGACGGGCCAATTACCCGCAGCCAGGTTGGCCATTCATTAGGCGAGTTTTATGGCTACCAGATTGCCGGTTTCTGGAACTCACAGGCCGAAATTGACGCCGCAGATGCAAGCGCACAAAAAATAACCAATGATCCTAATGCCTTCTACCAGTCGGATGTTAAGGTTGGCCGTTTCCGTTATAAGGATGTAAACGGCGATGGGGTCATTACCGATGCCGACCGTACCTTCCTCGGTAATCCTAACCCTAAAGTTACCGCCGGTTTAAACCTGGGCGTAAACTATAAAAACTTTGATGCCAGCATTTTCCTTTATGGCTCATTCGGCAATAAATTATGGAACAGTGTTAAATACTGGAGAGATTTTTATGCGTCATTCGGCACGGCCAAAAGTTACACCGCGCTTAATGATTCATGGACACCAGGCAATCATAACGCCAAAGCGCCTATCCAGGAGCTTGATGCATCAACAAGCAGCGGCGCCACGCCAAACTCATACTTTGTTGAAAACGGCACTTATGTACGCATGCGCAATGCCCAGGTTGGCTACACATTTAACCTTCCGGGTTTGAAAAAGGCCGGCATCCAGAAACTGCGGCTCTATGTATCGGCAACCAACCTGTTCACCTTAACCGGTTACAGTGGTGTTGACCCCGAGCTGAGCGGTAACACCAAAGATTTTGGTATTGACGAAGGCAGTTACGCCAGTCCGCGCACCTTTTTATTCGGAATTAATTTTTCATTATAACAGCAATATTTAAACGGATTACAATGAAAGCTAAAAAATATATTTCCATAGCGCTTTTAAGCACGTTATTGCTTGGCGCATGTAAAAAATCATTTCTCGACAAGCCTATTAACGGCGCCCTTGAACCACAATTTCTCGAAACAGAATCAGGAGCGAATGAACTGCTTGTAGGTGCCTATGCTGTGTTGGATGGCCAGCAGGGCGGCGATGCCTCAGTAGGCGGCGGCGGCGCATGGGAAGCTTCGCCCGATAACTGGATCTACGGCGGCGTGGTGGGCGGTGACGCTTCAAAGGGTAGTATTGCCGGTGATCAGCAGCAAATTGAGCCCATGATGAAATATAATGCCGATGCCAGCAACGGTTTTTTCGATAGCAAATGGAGGGCCGACTATGAAGGCGTAGCACGCACAAACAATACCATAAAAATAACCAATAAGGTTACGTCGATATCTGCATCAAACAAAACTAATATATTGGCCCAGGCACGCTTTTTAAGGGCACATTATTATTTCGATCTGAAAAAGATGTTCAACAATGTACCTTATCTTGATGAAACAACCACCGACATCAATCAGCCAAACACCACTGATATCTGGCCAAAAATTGAAGCGGATTTTAAGTACGCGTATGATAACCTGCCTAACACGCAGCCCGAGGTTGGCCGCGCAAATAAATGGGCCGCGGGTGCATACTTAGCCAAAACTTACTTATACGAGCATAAATATACCGAAGCCAAAGTGGTATTCGATGCGGTTATTGCGCAGGGGATAACTTCCGATGGTAAAAAATATGCGCTCAATGCTAAGTATAATGACAATTTCAGGGCATCAACCAACAATAGCGCCGAATCTGTTTTTGCGGTACAGGCAGCAGCTAATACCGATCCAAACGGCCCGTCGCAAGCCAATAACGGCGATATGCTGAACTTTCCTTACGGTAACAGCAGTCCGTTCAGTTGTTGCGGTTTTTACCAGCCATCAATTGATCTGGCTAATCACTTCCGCACCAATTCGGCTACAGGACTGCCTTATCTTGATGATTACAACAGCCACGCTATCAAAACCGATATGGATTTGGCCTCTGCTGATAATTTCACACCGGATGCCGGTACTATAGATCCACGGCTTGACTGGACTGTTGGCCGTCGCGGGGTTCCTTACCTTGACTGGGGATTACACCCGGGTGCCGACTGGATAAGGGACCAGCAATATGGAGGCCCTTATTCGCCTATTAAAAATGTTTACGGCCAGGCCGAACAGGATGTAAACGGCGATAATACTTCATGGGCCCCGGGCTCGGGCATTAATTACAATCTCATCCGTTATGCCGATGTGCTGTTAATGGCTGCCGAAGTTGAGGCGCAGGTGGGTAGTTTGGATAAAGCCGAAAGCTATGTAAACATGGTGCGCAACCGCGCCGCTAACCCCGACGGCTTTGTACATAAATATAAAGATGACGAAGACCCAACCGGGGGTTTTACCAATACAGCTGCCGCCAATTATAAAATAAACCCTTACCCTGCCGGGGCCTTTGCCAGCAAAGACTTTGCGCTTAAAGCCATTTATTTTGAGCGTAAAATTGAGCTTGCAATGGAAGGCCACCGCTTTTTTGACCTGGTACGCTGGGGTATAGCCGATATCGAGCTTAATGCTTACATCGCTTATCAAAGCACATTGACAAATGATGTAAAAGGTGGCAAGTTTGTTAAAGGTAAAAGCGAATATTACCCGATCCCGTTGTCAGAAATTGACTTGAGTGCCAAGGGCGGGTCGCCGGTACTGAAACAAAACCCGGGATATCATTAATTAAAGCTAAAAGCAAAATGCGCAAAGCTAAAAGCTATTAAAACTGGCGCGTTCGTTTTGTAAACGACTTATAACTTACCGGGACAATATGCTTTCCCGGTAAGTTTATTATCTTGCCTTAACATCCCTGCTTCTGAAAAGCTTGATTATAAACATTTTTAAACCCATTTATGGACAAATCATCATCGCGGTTTTTATCGCTGGATGTATTTCGTGGCATGACTTTATGCTTCATGATCATTGTAAATACGCCAGGCAGCGGGGCAGCCGCTTTTTCGCCCCTTGAGCATGCCGCATGGCACGGCTTCACCCCAACCGATCTTGTGTTCCCTTCCTTTCTGTTTGCAGTAGGCAACGCCATGAGCTTTTCAATGAAACGCTACCAGGAAATGGGTAATGCGGCTGTTTTAAGCAAGATCTTCAGGCGTACCCTGCTCATATTTTTAATAGGCTATTTGATGTACTGGTTCCCTTTCTTTTCAACAAACGGGGGCTTCCACTTAAAACCTATTGCCCATACCCGTATTATGGGGGTTTTGCAGCGCATTGCACTGTGTTACTGCTTTGCCTCGCTCATGATCCATTTTCTGTCTAAACGTACGGTATTTGTTTTATCCGGCTTGTTTTTGATCATCTACTGGATCATCCTGCTGGTATACGGCAACCCCGCCGACCCGCTGAGCATGACCGGTAACGCAGGTATCTATCTCGATAAATTTTTGTTTGGTGTTGATCACCTGTATCACGGCGAAGGGATCCCTTTTGAACCAGAAGGCGTACTGAGCACATTACCGGCTATTGTTAATGTGGTAGTGGGTTACTACGCAGGTAAATTCATCCAGCAAAAAGGGAAGGGCTATGATACTACCACCAAATTGTTATTAACAGGTTGCCTCTTTATCTTCCTGGCCCTTTGCTGGAATATGGTTTTCCCGATTAATAAAAAACTGTGGACAAGCTCATTTGTGCTGGTTACCACCGGGCTTGATCTGGTGATCCTGTCGGCCCTGATCTACGCTTTGGAAATCAATAACTGGAACAAAGGTAACTGGGCGCGCTTTTTTACCATCATGGGTAAAAACCCGCTGCCTATTTATGTGCTTTCTGAAATATTACTGATCCCCGTAAGCATGTTCATGATAAGCGGAACAAACGCCGTTGATTGGATAAACGCCTCTTTTTACCAGGCCATAGCTCCCGGACCTGTTGGCTCATTGCTGTTTGCCATTAGCTTTATGCTGATCTGTTGGCTGGTTGCCTATGTGCTTGATAAGCGGAATATCTATATCAGGGTGTGATTTGTGGGGGATTACACAGATTGATTTTGATTTCACCGATTTTGTCTGAACCGGGATTTTGGGAGATTTGTAGGATGGCGGGATTTTTTGCCCGGCGGCCATGTCCTCACGGCCGCATGCTCTGCAAATTCAAAAAATTCCTTAAAATTCGAGTTCAGACAAAAAAATCCCGCTCATCTTTAAATCCCCAAAAACATGGTTCAGAAAATACTTTTTAATTTTATTTAAAAAGTTTAATTTGCGTACATCCAATTAAATAAACAATTCTTTATGAAGAAATTATCCTTATTGCTCTGCGGCTGTATGGCGCACCTGCTTTCTGTAGCCCAAACAGCCAAACCGGCCCTCGCGCTTATCCCGCAGCCGGTAAAAGTTACCCAAACTACCGGCCAGTTTGTGCTGCCCAAAACGGTGGTTGTAGAGGCCGGTTCTTCGGCCGATGTGGCAAATGTAGCCGTCTATCTTAAAAGAAAACTATCTACGGCTACAGGTGCATTCATAACTATAAAAAGTATCGCGCCGACAGCGCCCATCAGGCTCGTTTTAAACAAAACAACCGATACCCTGATCAAAACCGAAGGATATAAACTATCGGTAACACCTAAAAAGGTAGTGATCCGCGCTAATGATGCCGCCGGGTTATTTTACGGGGTACAAACATTTTTTCAGTTGTTGCCTAAAGAAATTGAAGGACAGGAAGCAGCCAAAGGCGTAAAATGGACTGCTCCCGCAGTTGAGATTACCGACTACCCAAGGTTTGCCTGGAGAGGATTGATGTTTGACGTAGCCCGTCACTTCTTTACCAAGGCCGAGGTTAAGCAATACATCGACGCTATGGTTAAATACAAATTCAACCTGCTGCATTTACACCTTACCGATGATGAAGGCTGGCGTGTGGAGATCAAAAGCCTGCCACGGTTAACCGAAGTAGGGGCACATAATGTTAAAAAGGTGGGCCAGTTTGGTACTTTTAGCCCTCCAGCGGCAGATGAGCCACGTACTTCCGGCGGCTTTTACACGCAGGAAGACATCAAAGAACTGGTACAATACGCTAAAGACAGGTTTGTAAACATCCTGCCTGAAATTGATGTTCCGGGCCACAGCCTTGCTGCTGTAGTGGCTTACCCGGAGCTTTCATGTACTCCCGGTGCCGATAAATACGTAGTAAACTCGGGCGAGCCTTTTATGGACTGGAGCGGTCCGCACAATAAAGCTATTGTTGATAATACCCTTTGCCCTGCAAATGAAAACGTTTATACTTTTTTAGATAAAGTAGTAACCGAGGTTGCACAATTGTTCCCATTCGGTTATATCCATTTAGGCGGCGATGAGTGTGCCAAAAACTTCTGGGAGCAAAGTGATGCCATAAAAGCGCTGATGGCCAAAGAAAACCTGAAGGGTATGAATGAGGTACAGGCCTATTTTGAAAAACGGCTTGAAAAAATTGTAGAATCAAAAGGTAAAAAATTCATGGGTTGGGATGAGATCATTGAAGGTGGTTTAGGTCCTAATGCTGCTGTAATGAGCTGGAGGGGAATCCAGGGCGGGATCACTGCTGCCAAAGCCGGTCATGAAGTGGTGATGAGTCCAACAACGTTTGCATATCTTGATTACATGCAAAGCGACCGTGTGAACGAAACTAAGATCTACGCCACACTTCGCCTTAACAAAACTTACTCATGGGAGCCGGTACCGGACAGCGTTGATGCACGCCTCATTAAAGGCGGACAGGCCAACCTGTGGACAGAGCAGGTGTACAACATTCGCCAGGCCGAATATATGACCTGGCCACGTGGTATGGCTATTGCCGAGGATGTATGGTCGCCAAAGGGCGCTAAAAACTGGGACGGATTTTTCAGCAGGGTTGAGAAACATTTCCCGCGCTTTGACGAAGCCGAAACCAAGATAGCCCCAAGCGCTTACGACCCATCATTTGATGCTACATTGAATGCTGACAGTACGTTAAAAATCACTTTAACCAATGAGGTGAACGGACTGGATACTTATTACAGCTTTGATAATTCGTTCCCCGACAGGTTTTACCCTAAATATACAGCGCCGATAGATGCCCCTAAAGATGCAACTACATTAAGGGTGATCACCTATCGCGGTAAAAAGCCAATAGGCCGCATGGTTACCATGCCATTAGCTGAGTTGAAAAGCAGGATTAAGAAGTAAGAATAATTTATAAACAAGAAGCCCTCCGGATTGAATTTCGGAGGGCTTCTTGTTTCTCTATCGCCAACGCTTGGCTCCGGCCGAGTGTTTACTATTTAAACAGCCTTTGGGCGCCGAAGTTTGGTTACGCAGGCCAGAGGCCTGGGAATAGTTGCCACTCGGCAGGAGACGAGCGGCGGCGTTTTTTTATTTCAACTCCGGAAACTTAACTGCTTCAAAAATGCTTTTCTCAGTTGCAGCTTTTTCAACATCCTGCCATTTGCGTGGTGCATCGATGGATAGAATGGTGCCGCTGTCTTTACCTATCTGTACATCGTCCTCAATCCGTACCCCTATATTCCACCATTTTTTATCGCATGGACTGCCGGCAGGGATATAGATGCCCGGCTCAACGGTGATCACCCAATTTTCTTCCAGGTTGCCGCGGCCGCCTTTATCATGCACATCAAGCCCTAAATGGTGCGAACAGCCATGCGGATAATATTTGCGCACTTCTGAAGCGTCCTTGATAATACCAAGCTTAATTAATCCGGCCGATAATACCTCTGCCGATTTTTGTTCAAGACTGGCATAGGGAACACCTGCTTTACATAGTTTAAAGATCTCTTCCTGTGCATCGTATACTAATTGGTAAATGGCTTTTTGTTCTTCGGTAAATTTACCGTTGGCCGGTACAGTTCGGGTAACATCGGCAGAGTAGCCATGGTATTCCGCGCCAACATCCATCAGCAATAACTGGTTATTGATTTTTGTGGCCGAATTTTCCTCATAATGCAGGATACAGCCGTTTGCGCCTGCGCCTACAATTGGTGGATAGCCCTCATCCTCTGCCCCGTATCTTTTATGAACATAGGTCATGATCCCTTCAACCTCACGCTCACTCATGCCCGGTTTAACCGACTTCATTACCTCCAGGTGAGCAAGGCTTGAGATCTCCACAGCCTTCTTCAATACTGCCATCTCCTCGGGTGTTTTTACACCACGAAGCTTGCTCGTAAATTCAGCAAAGCCGGTATTGCCTCCATAAGTTGCAGCAATTTTTGCTTTAACATCGGCAAGTGTAACAGAATCAGGCCTGGCCACCAATTGCTGTATAAGTGGGTTGTTTTTATGGTCTTCATCTGCAAACTTATCTTTAAAATAAGCCATGAAGCGGCCAATGTTTTGAGGAGTAACCATTCTTGCTATCATATTAAGATCGCCGATAACCTGCCTGCTGGTTTCCGCTATGCCTGCCTTCGTTTTAAATGATGCAACAAGTTTTTTCAACTCCCCGGTCGATCCATCTCCGGTAACATCTTCGGGAAGCACGTCATAATACACATTGGCAAACTTTTTAAAATCCACCGGGAATTTTGCAAAATCCTCGCTGTTGTAAGTCCGCTTAAATCCAAGTTGCGATTTGGCACCTTCTACACCCAGCCTGCGGCCCGTCCATTGCTCGCGGCCTGCATCACGGTGCCGCACAAACAAAACTTCGTTATAGCTACTATCGCCATCGGCCTGCATGTCTTTAAACACTAAAAGAACTGAGTTTGGCTCCTTGTATCCCGAAAAATAATATAGGTCGGGATTAGGATGGTATACATAATTAACATCGTTCGAAAACACCTGCTCAGGATACGAGAAGATCACCGTTACCGAATTGGCAGGCATCAGGTCACGGAGGGCCTGGCGTCGTCCGGCATGAAACTCCTTGCTTAAATAATCGGTGGGTAAGTTTTCGGCGGCTTGTCCGAAACAGCGGTTGCTGCCAGTCAGGGCCAGTAAAATTACTAATGCCCGAAGAAATGATCGCGTCATAATGATAAAGGAATAATGTCAGTCAAAAAACGGTTTAAGATACTAAATATCAGGAAATATCACATTCACCCTTTTAGGGGGAATTGTTCGATATATATGGTAATAAAAACGTCATTGCGAGGCACGAAGCAATCCCCAAGAGGCAGAGCAGCCATGCAGGTTTCTCTGTAAAGTTGGGGATTGCTTCGTGCCTCGCAATGACGGATGTAGAAAGAGGGGGCTATAACTTCCTCGCCGTTACACCTTCATTGGTGATCTTAACCGGCAGGATCTTGCCATCCTTATCAAAGTACATTTTGTCGATACAGGTAACGCGGTGGTTGCCATCGGTTTCGGTTAATGGGCGGCGGTGATAAACAATATACCATTCATCCTTACCTGGCACCTGGATCACCGAATGGTGACCTGCACCCGTGGCAATATTCGCGTCCTGTTTTAATATCGTCCCAATACGGTTAAACGGACCAAATGGCGAATCGCCAATGGCATAAGCCACACGATAATCCGGACCAGTCCAGCCGCCTTCGCTCCACATAAAGTAGTATTTGCCTTTGCGCTTAAACATCACAGGGCCTTCAACATAATCTTTGGGAGTGATCAGTTTATAGGTTTCGCCATTATCAAATGGTTCAACGCCGGTAAAATCATTTTTTAGTTTTACAATGTTACACTGGCCCCAGCCACCGTAGATCATGTAGTACTGGCCATTATCGTCTTTAAAAACAAACTGGTCGATAGGTTGCGCTTTATTGATGATCTGCCCGATAAGCGGTTTGCCCAAAAGGTCTTTGAACGGGCCTTCTGGTTTATCGCCAACGGCAACACCTATGCCTCCAACCTCGTTATTGTTCTGGATATCGTTAGCGCCAAAAAAGATATAATATTTGCCATCCTTCTCGGTCACCGCAGGTGCCCACATCGCGCGCTTTGCCCATTTTACGGCAGCAGTATCAATAATACGCGGGTGTTTTGTCCAGTTGATCAGATCGGGCGATGAAAAGGCATCCATAAATACCTGGTCGTTATATTTAGCAGAGTAGGTAGGGTACACCCAGTATTGCTTATTAAAGATCTTAGCCTCCGGATCGGCATACCAGCCTTCAACAATAGGGTTACCGGATGTCTTTTTCTCTTGCGCTAATGCTTTGTTTGCAGATGTAGTGAGTGCAGTACCAAACACAGCCAGTAAAACAAGTTTTTTAGGGATGATCATTGGGAAATAGATTTTTGGTCTAAGATATTAAAATTGATAAAACGTTTTAGTAATGGTGCACTAATTTATTCGAATTGAAGCGAATTACACGAATTTGAGATTATCGGGATTAGACAGCGAGCTACAGAGAAATCGCTTTTAACCACATGCAGATAGAAAAATTTTTACACGAATTTTTACCAATTAATCGAATTACACGAATCTTAAATTAAATAAAAAATTCGTGTAATTCGATTAATTGTGAATGGTTTGCAAAGCATTCGTGTAGAAATTTTCAGATGGGCTTTAGTAAAACAGATCGAACTATTTTAAATAGCGATTTCCCTGCTGTGAGCTACTAATTAAAATCAATTCGCCAATATAACTCCTGTTAATTCGTGTAATTCGATTAAATTGTGTTCAACTTAAAAGTATTCGTGAAAATCTTTTAATTACCCGTATTCTGTTGTTTCGGTTTCTTTTTTCCCCAGCGACGGTTGGGCTTTCTTTTAGCATCTCCCTGTGCCAGTTCAGATTTAACGGGCTGTATTGCAGCCAATTCATCGGGAAGATCCATCAGCTTAATAGGTTTTTCTATCAGCTTTTCGATGTTCTTAAGCTTGCGCTCGTCGCGGTGATTAACAAAAGTAATGGCAGTACCGGTTGTGGCAGCACGGGCCGTACGACCGATACGGTGGATATAATCTTCCGGATCGCCGGGAACATCGTAGTTAATTACCAGGTCAATCCCCTCAACATCAATACCGCGCGAAAGGGCATCGGTACCGATGATAACCGGTAATTGTTTGTTTTTGAATTTAAGGAGGATCTCTTCGCGCTCTTTCTGCTCCAGGTCGGAGTGGAAGGACATGGCGTTGATCTTGATGGCCTTCAATTCTTTGTATAACGCTTTAACAATTTCCTTGCGAGATGCAAAGATGATGATGCTTGTAAATGCCGAATCTTTCAGGATGTGCTGTACCAGCGGCGTTTTTTGCTGATCATGCACCCGGTAAACCTGCTGGTCGATACCTACAGCCGGCTGCGAAATAGCGATATTGATCTGCTCCGGATCCTTCAAAATAGCTTTGGCCAATGAACGGATACGGCCCGGCATGGTGGCCGAAAACAACAGCGTTTGCCTTTCTTTAGGCAGGTAGCTGATGATCTTCATAATATCATCCGAAAAACCCATATCCAGCATGCGGTCGGCTTCATCAAGTACCAGGTGGGTAAGATGATTGAGCTTCAGCACACCCGATGTAAGGTGGGCGATAAGCCTGCCGGGAGTAGCTACGATAATATTTACATTGTTTTGAATGCCACGGCGCTGCTGTTCGTAAACAATACCATCGCCGCCGCCAAAAACAGCAATAGAGCTGATGCCTGTAAAATAGGCAAGGCCTTCAACCTGCTGATCTATTTGCTGGGCAAGTTCGCGGGTTGGGGCAAGGATCAGGGCACTGGTATGGTGTTTATTGGTTTTGCTGATGCTGTTTAAAACAGGCAGCAAATAAGCGCCGGTTTTACCTGTACCGGTTTGAGCGCATGCAATCAGGTCGCGCCCCTCCATAATGGTTGGGATAGCCATGGCCTGTATGGGTGTAGGGTTCAGGAAACCCATACTCTCTACACCTTCAAATAATTGCTCGTTAAATTTAAAATCCTGGAAAGTCACTATATCTTATAAGTAAATTATGCAAGGTATAAAAATTTAACGGTAAATGAGGGTTTTAGGGTTTATTCGCTCGGTGCAAACGCATTAAAATGGTCAGACCTATGAATAAATGGGGGTGAAAAATTTTTACACGAATTGATTTTCAAATCGGACACAATTAATCGAATTACACGAATTTTTTATTGATGTCAATTTGAAATTCGTGTAATTCGATTAATACGTAAAAATTAGTGCGAAGATTTTTCGTTTATCGTTTCTTAATCTGCGTGCGATTAAAAGCCATTTCCCTGGTTATTCCCTGCGGTTAAAGGGAAATATAAATCAAGGCGCAACTCTTTAATGACACTCATGTTACCTTTACAATCAATTCAAAAATTTATTTTTGAACACCTATGAATATTATCACTAAAACGCCGCGCTTACTGATCCGCGAATTTACAGCCGAAGATGAAGAACTCTCTACCCTGATCGATGCCGATGACCGCCTTACTCAATACGTAAAGAAACGTACTCCGCAAGAGAGCAAACAGGTATTTAAAGACACGCTGAAAGAATACCAAAACGGATCGGGCCTGGGCAGATGGGGAGTATTTAATATCGCCGATAACGATTTTATAGGTGTTTGCGCCCTCAAACCCAGCGATTTTGACAAAAGCCGCATTGAGCTGGGCTACCGCCTGCACCTCAAATATTGGGGCCAGGGCATCGCCACCGAATTGGCCGAAGCGCTGATCAATTATGGATTAAATAAAGTTGGCTTAAAAGAGGTTTGCGCAGTTACCCATCCCCAAAACGCGGCATCACAAAGGGTGCTGATCAAAGCAGGATTTGTGCGTGAGGGGATTGTATTTTGGTATGGTGAGGATGTGCCGTTTTTTCGGGTAAAGAACCCCACCCAACCCTCCCCGAAAGGGAGGGCTTAAAAGCGTTTATTAAAGTCTCCCCGCCGGGGGAGATTTAGAGGGGGGTGTAACTCTTTAATAATATCCTTACAACCGTTTTCAATCAATTCAAAAACCGGTTCAAACTGGTTGTCGTCATAGTAAGGATCGGGCACTACCTTATCGCCTAAAAGGAGCTTTACTTTAGCGGCCTGTTCTTCGTTGCGGGCCATATCAAGCACATCGCTCAAATTATTGCGATCCATTACAAAGATGTGGTCAAAATCGTCAAAGTCGCTTCGTTTAAACTGGCGACAAACCTGTTTACTGATATCAATGCCATGGTTGCGTGCGGCGCGGATCGAACGCCTGTCGGGAGCTTCGCCTATATGCCATCTACCCGTACCTGCCGAATCAACATCCCAGCCCAGACCATTTTCGTCTGCCAGGTGCTGCATGATCCCTTCGGCCAGCGGCGAACGGCAGATGTTGCCGAGGCATACCATTAGTATTTTCATGTGTTGGTTGATTAGGTGAGTGGTTGGATTAAGTGAGTGGTTTTCCGCGTTGAAAGCCGACTGGTATGCAACCACTCACTTAATCAACCCAATAAACCACTCACTCAAAAAATCAACCAAAAATCTGATTCAATACACCGGCCAAACGTACGCCGGCTTTTACCATTTGCTGATTAAGAGTAGCTATATGGTTAAAGTTATATTTGTAACCAAGTTTATCGCCGGTTTTAGTTTCGGCATATAGTTTATCAGCCAGCTGGTTGCTTTCGTATATCCACTGGCTCATTGGCGCTTTTTGTAACTCGGTGCGCTGAGCAGCTGTTGTGTGGTTTATCATGGCGGTGTACTCGGTGTAGCTTAATTGCTGAAGGTCAATCAGCTCGCTGTCCCAAACCGAGTGCAGGTTACTGTCTTTACCAAACCATTGTACTTTTACATCATTACCGCCTTTATCGCTCAGGTGACCGGTGTGTAGCGGCTGGTGTACATCCTCCACAATATGGATCAGCATGCGCAGGTAAAGCAGCTTGTTGGTTTTGGTAGTAGTTTTCTTTTTAAGTTCGGCCACCAGGAAATTCATTTTGGTATAAGCATCGGTAATCGTATCGGCCTTTAAATAAGCCTGCAGGTCCGGATAGCTGTAAGCTTTTTCCAGGTTAATAAAATGCCAGTTATACAGGTAATTGTAGGCCGGGTCTGATTTAATAAAATCGGCCCAGTTGCTGGTGATGGCGATGCTTTCATCGCCTAAAATAGCCTGTATGGCTTTGCGGGCTTTGGGGGTAAGGTAGCTATCGGCAATCTGGCCGCAAATGCGGTGACCGTTGGTGCCCCAGGCCATACTTTGCAGCGGGATATAAAATATCGCCACCAGCAGTAAAAGTTTTTTTAAGGTTTGTGTTTTCATTACAATGGTTTTGGAATACAGCTTGTTCTTTTTATCAGATGCGCGTTAATGGGTATTACGTTGGATGTACTTACAAACCTGATGAGCGAATCGCCTTTGCGGTGAACTTTAAAATATTCTTCATAGTCGCCAAACCTGAAACAGCCCTGTTCATTTTTATAGGAGCCATCAGCATTGCAAAACTGCCCTTTGATATGCAGCGTATCCTGCCTTTGCGAGTATGTTCCGCGAATATATTCATCCCAATGCCCTTTGCTCATGCAAGTATCGGCTCCGTAGTTAACCTTGCTAACGGTACTAATCTTCAAAAGAAATGAATCGCAGCTGAATTTGATATCATATAGCGAATATGTTACCAGGCTTTTCTGCGCAGGCACGCTATCCTGTTTCCATTCGCCCTGTAGTTTACTATCCCCCGGTTCCTGCATATCGGGGTTACGGGTACAGGAGGCTACCATTATAAGGCAAAAGGCGAAAGGTAAAAGGCGAAAGGTGTTTTTTAAACTGAAAGTTGGAAGGTGAAAGGCAAAAGGCGAAAGGCGAAAGGCCTTTTTGAACGCCGACGGCATAAGGCTTAAAGCCTTAGTCATTGAGAGATAGCGCAAATTAAAGCGTTTTGGCATAAACTGTATGCATTAAAAAGCCCCTCTCCATCCGGAGAGGGGTTGGGGTGAGGCCTATTTTAAACTGCCTATCATATTTTCGGGGCGTACCCACTCGTCAAACTGCTCGTTGGTTAGTAAGCCTAAGCCAATAGCTGCTTCACGTAGTGAGCTGCCGTTTTTCAGAGCTGTTTTAGCAATTTTTGCCGCGTTTTCGTAACCGATGTGCGGGTTAAGCGCGGTTACCAGCATCAATGAATTTTCGAGGTGTTTTTTGATGCCTTCGTAATTTGGCTCAATACCTACAGCGCAATGATCATTGAACGACACACAAGCATCCCCAATTAACCTTGCCGATTGCAGGAAGTTGGCCGCCATAACCGGTTTAAACACGTTCAATTCGTAATGACCGTTTGAGCCGCCTATCGAAATAGCCACATCATTACCCATAACCTGTGCGGCTACCATGGTAACAGCTTCGTTTTGGGTTGGGTTAACTTTACCCGGCATAATTGATGAACCAGGCTCGTTATCCGGGATATGGATCTCGCCAATACCCGAACGCGGACCAGAGGCCAGCATCCTGATATCGTTAGCAATTTTCATTAATGAAACCGCAATTTGTTTCAGTGCGCCATGACTTTCAACAATAGCATCGTGAGCGGCAAGCGCTTCAAATTTATTTTCGGCAGTGATGAATGGCAAGCCGGTAAACTGAGCAATGTACTCAGCAACTTTAACATCATAACCTTTAGGTGTATTGATCCCTGTACCAACAGCAGTACCGCCAAGGGCAAGTTCTGAAAGATGGTCAAGCGTGTTACGCAATGCTTTTAAGCCGTGGTTAAGCTGTGATACATAACCTGAAAATTCCTGGCCTAAAGTGAGTGGGGTAGCATCCATCAGGTGGGTACGACCGATTTTCACTACCGATTTAAAAGCTTCAACCTTAGCCTGCAAAGTATCGCGCAGTTTCTCGATGCCCGGGATGGTTACATCAATCAGGATCTTGTAAGCCGCTATGTGCATAGCGGTTGGATAGGTGTCGTTTGATGATTGTGATTTGTTCACATCATCATTTGGGTGGATGAAGGTTTTACCTTCGCCCAGTTTATTGCCTTGTAATACGTGCGCACGGTTAGCAACCACCTCGTTCACGTTCATGTTTGATTGTGTGCCCGAGCCAGTTTGCCAGATCACCAGCGGAAACTCCGAAGCCAGCTGCCCGGCCAGGATCTCGTCGCAAACCTGTGCTATCAGGTCGCGCTTTTCTTCAGGTAATACGCCTAAATCGGTATTGGTAAAAGCGGCAGCCTTTTTCAGGTATGCGAAAGCGTCGATAATTTCCTTTGGCATTGATGCCTCCGGACCAATTTTAAAATTATTGCGTGAGCGTTCGGTTTGCGCTCCCCAGTATTTGTCGGCAGGTACCTGTACCTCGCCCATGGTATCGTGTTCGGTTCTGAAACTCATGGTATTAAATTTTGCAGGGGCAAAGTTATGTTTTTATATGATGCGGGGGAATGTAGGGTGTAAACTTTTTGATAGGAGAAAAATTATTCTGAACCGGGGTTAAGCTTTTGGTTGGCGTTCTCGCCCGTTGTTGGTGTTGTCACCAACAACTCTGCGTCAAGCAATTGCGTTAGCAAATGGAAGATATCATGATTGTAGTTAAGAAAAGTTGTTGGTGACAACACCAACAACGGCACGAGGGAATTAGAAAATATTCCGAACAGTGGTTGTGTTGTCATCACCAACAACGGCGCGAAGACAAGCACAAAAATCCGGACAATCCCAAAATCCTAAAAATCACGGTTCGGACATGGGCGTTGCCTCCGGCCGGGCTTTCCGCTCATACGCCCGCAGGCATTACGCTCGTGGGCCGGTATCCGCTGCAATCTAACGCGAATTCCGTTCAATTAATCTTCTATGTATTTGCAATCAAATCAAAATATTCGTCATCTTCATTTTTACCGCCGAAGCCTTTGCCAATTGTTTCGTGGCTCTCCACAAAATCAACACGGGCAATCCATTTTACCATTTTATACCCTATCTGATTCTCTATCCTGAGCCTGAGCGGAGCGCCGTAAGCTGGGGTAAGTGGCTCGTAATTCATTTCCCAGGCCAGAATCGATGCCGGCTTCATGCAATTATCCAGCGTATGGGTGTCATAGTAGGTTCCGCCATATAGGCCTTCTCCAAATGAATAAAAAACCACCGTTGTAACATTTGCGTGTGGCCTAACCAACTCAACAAGTGCCTTTATAGGTACACCGCCCCACTCTGCAATGCCCGACCATCCCTGGATACAATGGTGCATGGTGATGTTTTGCTCCTTGCCAAGCTCAATCAAGTCCGTAAGAGATAGCTCTACCGGGTTATCAACCAGTCCGCCAACTTTAAGCTTATAATCTTTAAACCCATCAGCAGCCAGTGTGTGCCATTCTTCAGAATTGGGTATTTTTCCGTTTGCCCAAAAGTAGGGTGATATATCTTTTGGCTGATAATAAATATGGGGTTTAAACTTATTGATAGATAGTTTCCAAAGCGTTCCGTTAATGGCGGCTTCTGCCTTTTGCAGCAAACGGGGCCTTTTCCAGGATAGCCAGTGCGCTAAAAAACCAAATGCTATGATAAACAATATAAAGCCTAAACCAATGTAAAGCCCTGAAGTATCTGTGGGATTATCTGTTCCGTTGATGATGTGGTTCATGTTGCGGACAAGTCCTGTCGCCGCAACCATACTCACGTGGATTACAATGAACGCCAGGTAGCCAAGCATTACTAAAAAATGAACAGAACGGGCACCCTGCCTGTTCCCGAAAAGCTTTGGCAGCCAGTGAAAACGATTTTCAATAGCCGGTGACATGGCCATACCGCTAAGCATGGCTATCGGTGCAAGTATAAATACCACCCCAAAATAAGAGAGTTGCTGAAGCGCATTATAATGATAAAACCCGTTTGGCTCAACCGGCATATTCAGGGTGGCGTAGTGCACAAATACGTTCCATGAATCGGGCAGGATCTGCCATGATACAGGTACAAGCCGTTTCCATTGATTGGTGGTAAAAAGCAGTATGGTAAATACCACGCCATTTAAAAGGAAAAACGGAACATTGATAAAATGCCAGCAACGGGCAAGGCCTACGGTGTGCCGGTAACCCGGCAGGCCAACAACCGGACTTAAATAGCGGGCTTCATCTTTTGCTGTCCAAAGGTTATTATCGGGTATTTTTAAGGGGGTGAATTTGATCCATTCAGAATTGGGCGTACAATCATTATTCCAGTACAAACGCGGGTGGTCTGCCAGGATGGAAAGTCCGCTTCTGATGATAATAATCAAAAAGAAAAAGTTAACCCAATGGCTCAGGCATAACCACCAGGGGAAGCCTTTTGGGTCGGCTTCGGTAACCGGGAGGAAAGAAGCGGATGGATCGGCGGGCAGTCCCCATGTAAGATACTGCATCCATGCAACGCCAACCGTGGCCAGTAACAAAGCACCGGTAATAACAAATATATAAGGCTTAATTCCTAAAAATAATCTTCTGTCTGCCGGGAAATGAACCGCTTGTTCCGCTGCGTTAAAATTGGTAAACATATGAGGTAGGTGTAAATAGTTACGTAAAAACTTACATATTATTTAAAGTATTACAACACTGTTAAAGGTAATTAATAATTTGTGGATCTTTATTAATTAATAATACCAAATGCAATGGCTTAAACGCCATAACCATTATATATAAACCACATATTGAAAGTAATAGAACAACATCCGCCATTGTCAAAACCAGGCGAGCCCATCACAGGCCATTCGCTCCAATCCTTTTTTCCGGGTTATTTTGCATTGGTAATGGCAACAGGCATAGTTTCCATCGGCGCTTTTTTATACCATATGCCCATCATTGCCAATACCCTGTTTGCAGCGAATATTGGTTTTTACATCGTGTTATGGGTGATTTTCTTTCTGCGGGTTTTTAAATATCCAACGGCTGTTTGGAAAGATATCACCAGCTCATCGCGCGGTGTAACTTTTTTAACCATGGTTGCCGCTAATAATGTTTTGGGCAACCAGTTTGCTTTAATGACCAATCATCAGGAGGTGGCTGTATTTTTATGGTGGCTGGGCATAGCGTTATGGATACTGATCACCTACACTTTTTTTATTGTGATTACGGCTAAAGAACCAAAGCAAGGTGTGGAAGCAAGCTTAAGCGGCGCCTGGCTGCTTATTGTAGTTGCAACCGAATCTGTTGCTGTGTTGGGCGCATTAATTGCCGGCCAAATGGCCTGCCGCGATGTGGTGATTTTTATTTCATTTTGCGCTTTTTTAATAGGAGGCATGCATTACATGGTATTTATTTCCCTGATTATATACCGCTGGCTTTTTTTGAGCATGAAAGCCGAATTACTTACTCCGCCTTATTGGATAAATATGGGAGCAGTTGCCATAACCACGCTGGCAGGTTCACGTTTGCTGATTTACGCCCGTACCCATGAATGGATAGCAGGTATTCAGTATTTTTTACCCGGCTTTACAGTTTTGTTTTGGGCCTTTGCTACCTGGTGGCTTCCTATACTATTTTTGCTTCCTGTATGGCGGCATATTTTACAGCGGGTGCCGCTCAAATATGATCCGCAGTATTGGTCGCTGGTGTTTCCGGCAGGGATGTATACGGTAGCCACTTTTAATTTTTCAAAAGTACTTGGTCTCCCGTTTGTTATGCACATCTCAAACGGTTTTATCTATTTATCGATGGCAGCCTGGGCTATCGTTTTTATCGGGATGGCACGAAGTTTTATCCGGTTTATTTTTCCTCCTAAATAACCCGGGCCAGCCAAAACCCGTGAATTCCCCGGGAAAATGTCAATCAATATTTAAAGGACAATCACTTCACATCCTCAATTTTTACCACTTTATAATCAATCCCTAATCTTTTGGCGTTCTCTTCAACGGTTTGATCAAAGCCGGCCTGTTTACGACGCTCATTCACAGTAGCGGCATCCTTTATTGGCCAAACATAATAGCCAACTTTTTGCCCGTTACGCAATGGCTTTGATGTAGCCTGCGAACCATAGATCTGCTCCTTCCCTTCGTTCATTAACTGACGATCAAGCATCATGGCATACAGCCTAAAGGGCAATTCTTTATTCTCGGCAGCGGTTTTCATGAGGGGCATGTACTGATTTATTTTAGGCGAGTGCTGGATTACGTACCATGCAGCCTCGTTGGTTGGTTCGCCAACAAGTGTTTTGCCGGGGTAACTGTATTTTTTGAATAATTGTTCAACAAAAACAACATTAGCCGAATCAATACGATTTTGAAGCCCCCAATAATGCGACATTGCCCTGCCGGAAGACATGGATATTGCCTTTAATACAGAATCGCTCTTGCCTGGTGTCATCAGCCAGGTAAGGGTATCCCGGTATTTTTGATCAAGCGCCAGCACACTGTCAAGCTGCTTCTTTAAAACAGGGTTAAACTTTTGTTGCGCGAATGAACTGCCTGCTATTAGCAACAGCGTTAAAGCAATGATCAGGTTTTTCATAATAAGCAAGGTTTAAGCAAATAAAACGCAAAAACCTGTATCACAGATATAAACTATCGGCTTTTTCAAATAATTTCTTATTAGCCTCGGTAGCCCCTAACGAATAATTGAACCGCGATAAGGCATACAGCAGCGGCAGTTTGGCCGGTGCAATTTCATTTTGCTGCAGATCGGTAAGCCAGTCGGCGCCATCAAACTCTGCCCGGTACTTTTTTTCAAGACGCTCATATATCCTGCAGGCATCATCATGATCAAGCCATTCGGGTTTGATATAAAGGCCGGTTAAGTCGCCCATTTTTTTGCGTTCCTCGGCTTCGGCTGTATCGGCACTGCCAAATACAAAATAAAAGTACAGCCATAGCAACAAACCCGCTCCCCCTATTACAGAGGCGGTTGAATTGCGTTCAATAAAAAATAATATAAAAGCAATAAAAGCGGTAATAAGCGAAAACATGCGCGCGTAGCCTGCAATGATGCTTTGGTGGTTCAGCGGAATATTAAACCCGTTGCGGCTTCGCCAGGCCGACCGGGTTACCAGCATGGAACTGGTTGGGAACAGCGGAATGCCAATAACCACAAATTTGGTCTCTATCCACTGCCCGTTAACCTCATGCACTTTGCCCAAAAACAATGATCCTATTAACATATCAGGTATAATTTAGTCGCGTTATTATAAACCACAACTTATAAAAGTGCTTTTAAACAAATGTTAAATATTTATTAAAAACTAAATATTAATAAACGGCATTCCAATTACCTTTCGCTTTTTATTTTACAAATAAGAAAATCAAACTTAATTAACTAAAAAATGTTAACTGTAAAAACAAATACATAAAACACTACTATGAAAAAGTTAAGTTTAATTGCAATGATGGCCCTGGCGGCATTATCATTCCAGGCCTGTAATGGCGGAGCAAAAAGCGGCAGCGGCGATAGCACAGCGGCAGCAACAACAGATACTGCCGACAGCGCCAACAAAGTAAAAGACACTACTACTACCGGTGCAACAGGCATTGCCGTTACTGCCGATGATGCAAAATTTGCAACTGAAGCAGCCAATGCCGGCTTAGCCGAAGTTGCTGTTGGCCAGCTGGCCAGCGAAAAGGCAACCAATGCCAAAGTAAAAGATTTTGCTAAAATGATGGTTACCGACCACAGCAAAGCAAACGACGAACTAATGGCCATAGCCAAAACTAAAAACATTACCCTGCCATCGGCACCTGATGATGAGCATCAGAAAATGAAAGCCGACCTGGCAGCCAAATCAGGCGCTGATTTTGACAAGGACTATGTTGATGCGATGGTTAAAGGGCATAAAAAAGTTGAATCACTGTTTGAAGATGCATCAAAAAACTGCAAAGATGCCGACCTTAAAGCCTTTGCAGCTAAAACATTACCTGTTATCCAACACCATTTGGCCGAAATTGAGACTATTCAAAAAGGTATGAAGTAATCAGCTATTGATTAATTCACACCGGAAAAGGGAGATGTAACAATCTCCCTTTTTCTGTTTTATCCCCTTGTACGTATGTGGCTAAAACGATACTTTTAACACAGCAAAATCTACTTTAATATGTCGAAACCAATAGTAACCGGCCTCATGGCCTACGGAATGTCGGGACGGATTTTTCACGCCCCGTTTTTAATTACCAATCCGGGCTTTACTTTTAAGGCCGTGGTTGAGCGCCATGAAAAAAAAGCCGGCAAAAAATATCCAGATGTGATCAGCTACGATAACATCAACCAGTTGCTTAACGACGATGAAATAGAGCTTATTGTCGTTAACACTCCTAACAACACCCACTTTGATTATGCCGTGCAAGCGCTAAATGCAGGTAAGCATGTACTGATCGAGAAGCCTGCAGCCGTAACCTCAAGCGAGGTAAAAGCCTTGTTTGACCTGGGTAAAAAGCTCGATCTGAAAGTGATGATCTACCAAAACCGCCGTTATGACAGCGGTTTCCTTTCGGTAAAGGAGGTGATTGAAAGCGGCAGGTTAGGGGAATTGATCGAGGTCCATTTCAGGCTGGACAGGTACCGCATGGACATCGGTGCAAAACAATTCAAGGAAACGGCGGGCATTCCGGGCGGTGGCCTTACTTATGATCTTGGTGCGCATTTGGTTGATAATGCGATCAGTATTTTCGGCAGGCCGCTGAGCTATGAAAAAACCACTGCTACGCACCGGCCAGGATCACAGGTTGACGATTATTTCAACATCCATCTCAAATACCCTAACCAGCTTAATGTTTATTTAACCTCGGGATTGTTAATAGCCGAGCACACCTACGGTTTTGTAGTACACGGCACGCTGGGCAGCTTTGTTAAAATGCGTACCGATGTACAGGAAGCCCAGCTTGATGCTGATATGATGCCAACCGACAAAGGCTTTGGCATTGAACCCGAAGGCAGCGACGGTAAACTGGTATTGGTGGGTGCCGACGGACAGAAAACCGTGGAGTGGATAAAGTCACCAAAAGGTAATTATAATGGCATATTTAATGCGGTGTATCATACCGTGCGCGAAAATGCGTTATTCCCGGTAACTGAAGAGCATGTTGCCTGGCAAATTGAATTGCTTGAAAGCTAAAAATGTTGTAACTATGCTTATTAAATGCTAATTAAAATAATGAAGAAACTGTATTTGCTGCTTTGTCTGATTATTGCCACAGGTTGCAGCCAGGCACAAACGCCACCTGTCAACTCGGGCTTACCGCCCTATCACATCCTCACTACAGACAGTGTTTACGTTACTCCTGCCAATCTGAAAAAAAACAAACCGGTAATGGTGATCTATTTTTCGCCCGATTGCAGCCATTGCCAGCACCTGATGTATGATCTGAAACCCGAGCTGCCCAAGTTAAAAGATGTGCAGATTGTGATGATCACCTTTATGCCTATGCTTAAAGGGATCCAAACCTTTCAGCGCGATTTTGACCTGGCCAAGTACCATAACATCACCATCGGTACCGAAGGTTATACGTACCTGGTGCAAAAGTTTTACAGTGTGCAAACCACCCCATATATAGCCATTTATAACAAGTACGGTAAATTATTTCAGTCGTACCCCAAAGTACCAAAAATTCCGGTGCTGATGGAAACGCTTAAAAAAGTATAAAGCAGCTAACTTATAGCTGAAGCCGGTTAACGTCGCGTTAACCGGCTTTGTTGTTTTCAGTCCGCTGATATCGGTGCCCTTCAAGGTCCTCTGCAAGAGCCTCTGAAGAAACATGAATCCAAATGTGCGCTGTCTCGTCCTAAAAAAAGTTTACATTTTATGAGATAGTCCTGTTATGTATTTACAAGTGTAGTGATGTCCTGTGATACGTTTACAATGTTAGTGTTTTTGCGATAATAGTTCTTCCACAATTTTTGAGGTAGCAAGCTTTTATCATGCACATGTTGGGGCGTTAGCAGACCGATACTGAAGTGTGGCCGGTGTTTGTTATACAACTCGATAGCTCTATCCAGTAATTGTTTTGCTTGTTGCTTATTCTCAGGCCGGTGATGCTTAAGATATTCTTCTTTAAGAATGCCGTTCATTCGTTCAGCAACGGCATTCTCTAATGGGTCACCGTTCTCGGTCATACTGATCTTGATGTATCTGTCCTGTAATAGCTTTACATAGCTTTCTGTGCAATATTGCACTCCCCGGTCCGAGTGATGTATAAGTGCCTCCGGCAATTGTTCAGGCAGGTCTTTTAAAGCCATTTTCAAGGCCTGTATCGTTTCGATCGTTTCTAAGGTATCAGCCAAATGATAGCCAACTACTTTGTGCGAATAAGCGTCCGTTATCAAACTGATGTACAAATGTTCTTCTTTTACTTTCCAGTAGGTGATATCGCTTACCCACAGTTGGTTAGGCCTGACGACCTCCAGGCTGCGTATGATATTCGGCCATCTGTTGAACCGGTGACCCGACCAGGTCGTCACATGCCGCCTGCGGCGTTTCTTTACTAACAGTCCATTAGCTGACAACAGGTCGAACAGTGCATCCCGTCCCATTTTAATGCCATGATCAAGCAAAAAAGGGTGCAGCTTTTCATAAAGCTTCCTGCCACCCATTGCCCGGTGGTCTTGGCGAATGCTGACAACCTCCTGCAATATAAGTGTATCCTCTATTCCAGATGCTTCTTGTTGCCAAAAGTGCTGATAATAGGCCTGACGGGTAATACCAAGTAACCGACATAATCGTACAAGGCTGATCCTTGTATACATGTCTTTCATCTCATGGATCACTTGGTATCCGACTTTTTTCGGATAGGAATATTAAGATCACGTTCAGCAATCTCGATCATACGCTTGTACATTTCACTGCGAAGCTGCTCATCTTCAAGCTGACGTTCGAGTTCTTTGATGCGTTGTTGTTCTTGCGACAAGGCACCTGTAGGCGGATCTTTATGGGGCTTCTTTGCGGGCAAGGATAGTGGTTTTACTGATGACAAATATCTGTCTTTTTCCGAAACTTCTGCATAACCTAACTTCTGCATCCAACGCGTTATGCCACTATGTATCTTGATATCATATTTCCTCAACAACGCCTTTTGACTAACACTGCCAGCCAAATACTCTTTGATAACTGAATGCTTAAATTCAAGTGAATAATGTCCTTTTCCATCAATAATGATCTTTTCCATGTAGTTTATTTTTGTGTAAACTCATTTCAGGACAAGACAGAAAGAGCATATTTTCCGGCTCCGTAGGTGCCTCGTGTTGAAATTCAGGTTGGTGAATTTTGTGGATTAACTTAAACTTGCAGAGGGCCCGGAGGGAACAAAGCCGTCGTTTTGTTTTCAATACGATTTAAAATCAACGCGATCAAAACTAATCAGCGATACTGATTACGCTTCAGAATAGTTACCTTTGCGGCCATTATTTAAGTTGACAATGAAGAATACCGCATTAACCGATATCCACGTAAAAACCGGCGCCAAAATGGTTCCATTTGCCGGTTACAACATGCCCGTTCAATACGTTGGCATTAACGCCGAACACGAAACCGTGCGTAAGGCCGTTGGTGTTTTTGACGTAAGCCACATGGGCGAATTCATTTTAAAAGGTGAGAACGCGCTTGATCTGATTCAGCGGGTTACCAGTAACGACGCCTCAAAATTATACGATGGCAAAGTGCAGTACTCATGCGTGCCGAATGAAAACGGTGGTATTGTTGACGATCTGCTGGTTTACCGGATCGACGAAAAAACCTATATGCTGGTGGTTAATGCCTCAAATATTGAAAAAGACTGGGACTGGATCTCCAAATACAATACCAACGGCGTGGATATGAAAAACATATCCGACCGTACATCACTGCTGGCTATCCAGGGCCCTAAAGCTGCTGAAGCCTTGCAAAGCCTAACTGAGGTTGATCTGGTATCCATGGAATATTACACCTTTAAAAAAGGCACATTTGCAGGTGTCGACAACGTGTTGATATCAGCCACCGGCTATACCGGTGCAGGTGGTTTTGAGATCTATTTTGAAAATCAATATGCCGAACAGATCTGGGATGCTATTTTCAAAGCAGGCGAACCATTCGGCATTAAGCCAATTGGCTTAGGTGCCCGCGATACTTTACGCCTGGAAATGGGCTTTTGCCTTTATGGTAACGACATAGATGATACCACTTCACCACTTGAAGCTGGTTTGGGTTGGGTAACCAAATTCAATAAAGAATTTACCAATGCCGAGGCGCTGCAAGCCCAAAAACAAGCGGGCGTAAACCGCAAACTGGTAGGCTTTGAAATGATAGATCGCGGTATCCCCCGCCATGATTATGTTATCGTTGATGCCGATGGCAATACTATAGGTAAAGTAACCTCGGGTACGCAATCACCATCTTTACAAAAAGCTATTGGTATGGGCTATGTAGATACCGCTTTCGCCAAAGAAGGTACCGAGATCTTTATCAGTATCAGGGATAATAAAATTAAGGCACAGATTGTAAAGCCTCCTTTTTATAAAGCCCCCTAACCCCCTGAAGGGGGGACGCTTTCAAACTCCCCTCTTGAAAGGGGCCGCGAAGGAAAGAGCGAGAGCAGGGGTGTGTTATGCGATATTTATTCATTAATGCGTAACACACTCCTCCGCCCCTCTCAAGAGGGGAATCGCGCAGCCCCGGCTTTTTATCTCTCTGTTATTATTCATTAATTTAAATTCAAAAATGTCTGAAAATATCAATATCCAAACTCCTCCGTTAGCTAACGGAGGCCGGGGGGCACACGTTTGCCTAACCCCGGCATTACTGCCGCTTTTTAATGTGGAAGACTACATTGTAGTGGTTATTGATATTTTCAGGGCAACATCATCTATATGTTATGGTATTGAAAACGGTGCTGAGGCTATTATACCGGTATCACAAGTTGAGGAGTGTGCCGCGTATAGAGAGAAAGGGCTGGATTACCTTCTTGCCGCCGAACGCGACGGATCGGTAGTTGAGGGTTTTGATTTTGGCAACTCGCCATTTTCATACACTAAAGAAAAAGTAGCTGGTAAAACAATTGTGTTAACCACTACCAACGGCACGCATGCGCTTCATCTGTCGCGCAGCGCAAAAAAAATTGTTATTGGTTCGTTCCTGAACCTTACCGCTTTAAGCAACTGGCTTAACACCCAAAACGAAAACGTGCTGCTGGTATGCGCCGGCTGGAAAAACAATTTTAATTTGGAGGATACCCTGTTCGCCGGTGCCGTAATTGAGCAGTTAAAAGATAAAGGATTTGCACTGGACGATGCCGCGATAGCCGCCAATGATCTTTTCCAGGTTGGTAAAAACGATATCAATGTTTATCTCAAGAAAACCTCTCACGGCGAGCGCCTGAAAAAATTAGGCATTGAAAAAGATATTGAGTTTTGTTTACAGGTTGATTTGACTACAGCTATCCCCGTTCTGGAAGCTGAAAAGCTGGTGAGTTTAGAGGTTTAAAATACTTATGTCATTGTGAGCAAGCGTCGCAATGACATAAGTTGTTGATGCCCAGAAAGAGCCAACGTAAGTAAGCACCCCCTTTAGGGGGCGGGGGGGGCAGCGAACTCTACAAGCGCCTTTTCAATCCTGCTGATAGTCTCTTCTTTACCAAGCAACGCAACAATATCAAACACATGTGGGCCAAACTTGCCGCCAACCAGCATAATGCGGAAAGGCAGCATCACGTCGCCAACCTTTAATCCTTTTTCTTCGGCAAGGGCTTTGAATTTAGTTTCGAGGTCATGCGCATCAATAGCTGCTTCATTATTTAGTAAAGCAATGAACTCGCGGTAAAATTCTGTTTTGGCATCTGTCCATTTGGGTTTTACGGCGTTAAGATCATATTCCTTTGGCTGCTCAAAGAAGAAACCTGCCTGCTGATAAAAATCAGGTAATAACACGCAACGATCTTTGATCAAACCAATAACTTTTCCAAGATGGTCGTCGTCCTCAATGGTAACTCCTTTATCAGCAAATACTCTTATAACATCCGACTTCAGACTTTCGATTTCAGACTTCTTAATCCACTCGGCATTGAACCATTTGGCCTTCTCAAAATCAAACTTAGCGCCCGATTTATTTACCCGCTCTATCGAAAATTTTTCGATCAGTTCATCAAGCGTAAAAATTTCCTGTTCGGTACCATCGTTCCAGCCCAAAGTAGCCAGCAGGTTCAGGAATGCTTCGGGTAAAAAACCAAGCTCGCGGAAACCTGGAGTTAACTCGCCTGATTTTGCATCAAACCAGTTCATGGCATATACCGGGAAACCTAAACGTGCACCATCGCGCTTACTCAATTTACCATGTCCATCGGGTTTCAAAATCAGCGGCAGGTGTGCCCATTGGGGCATGTCGGCCTTCCAGCCCAAATACTCCCAAAGCAGCAAATGTACCGGGGCCGAAGGCAACCACTCTTCGCCGCGAAAAGCGTGAGTGATCTTCATCAGGAAATCATCAACCACAACAGCCAAATGGTAAGTAGGCATACCATCGGCTTTTAACAATACCTTATCATCAACCAGACCGGTTTCAAAGCTCACATACCCGCGGATCATGTCATTAAAACTTATCGTTTCACCCTCCGGCATTTTGATGCGGATCACGTGTGGCGTTCCGGCAGCAAGTAATGCATCAACCTCGTGCTGAGGCAATGAAAGCGAGTTTCTTAAGGTATGGCGATAGGCCAGGCCATACTGAAAATTGGGGATTTCCTTCCGGTTCTTGTCCAGCTCCTCGGCAGTATCAAAGGCGTAATAGGCATGGCCTTCCATCACCAGGCGTTCGGCATATTCGCGGTAAAGTGGTTTACGTTCGCTTTGGCGGTACGGGGCGTAAGGACCGCCGGCAACCGGGCTTTCATCGGGGTGAAGGCCGCACCATTTCAGGCAGTCTAAAATATATTCTTCGGCACCTTCCACGTAGCGGGTCTGGTCGGTATCCTCAATTCGCAAAACAAAATCGCCTCCATGCTTTTTGGCGAATAAATAATTGAACAACACAGTGCGCACACCGCCAAGGTGTAAACCACCTGTAGGGCTCGGCGCAAAACGGACTCTTACTTTTTTATCGGTCATGATGGGGGCAAAGATAGTTTATAAGTCCGGAAGTCGGAAAGTCCGCGAGTCCGAAAGATTAGGAGTTTAAAAGTCTGCCCGAAAGTAAAATCCGAACTTTTACCAGATCAATCTGCGGACTTGCGGACTTTCCGACTTCCGGATATCTCCCTCCCAACAAAAATTATATTTTACAAAGCAATTTTACGTTATTTGGGCTGTGCCCAGCATGAACCCATATCAACAGAAAAAACGTTGGAAATATTTGCTCCTTGCCTTTGCAGTAGTAATTGCCAGCGGTTCATTATTTTATACCAGTTACCTGGTACGTAACATTTCAAAATCTGAGCGCACCCGCGCGCAGGTTTGGGCGATGAGCATGAGGCAGTTACTAAACTCAGACGATGACGATTTTTTCAATTATGTAATTGCTGTACGTGATAGCTTAACCGTGCCTGCTATTATTACCGATGAAAAAGGAGAGATCATTTTACAGCGCGGATTGGATACTACCAAAGCTTATACTAAGCTGGAAGCTGAGTATAAAAAGAAAAAATATGATCCGGCCTATTTTAAGGAAGAGCTTAATTATATGAAAGGCCAGCACCCGCCTATAAAGTTTAAAGTGTTGGGCGATGATAATTATGTTTATTATAAAGACTCGGCACTACTTACGCAACTTCGTTTATTTCCATATATCCAGCTTACAGTAATTGCCATATTTTTGTTGATGGCGTATACGGCCTTTAGCTCGTCGCGCAAATCAGAGCAGGACCAGGTTTGGGTTGGCTTGGCCAAAGAAACCGCGCATCAGCTGGGTACACCAATATCATCCCTCATGGCCTGGATAGAGTTGATGAAGGAGAAATTCAACGCCGAAGACGATGTTCTGATGGCGGAAATGGAAAACGACGTAAAGCGGCTGGAAATTGTAGCCGACCGTTTTTCAAAGATCGGTTCCAAGCCGGTACTGGAGGAGCACGGCGTTTATGCTGTAGTGAAAGATTTTGTTGATTATTTTAAAGTTCGTGTAAGCAAAAACATCAGCTTTGAAATGACAGGTAACCCGCACCTCAAAGCCGGGCTCAATATTCCGTTGTTTGACTGGGTATTGGAAAATTTGTTAAAAAATGCCGTTAACGCCATTGAGGGCAAGGGTAGCATCAAGGTTGAAATTAGCGGCAACAAGGTTAAGAACCAGATTTTTATTGACATTACAGATACCGGCAAAGGCATCCCCCGTTCAAAGTTTGATACTGTTTTTCAGCCTGGCTATACTACCCGTAAACGAGGCTGGGGGCTGGGTTTATCGCTCACCAAACGGATCATGGAGAACTACCATAACGGGCAGGTTTTTGTAAAAGATTCGGAAGTAGGTAAAGGAACAACTTTTAGGATTGTACTAAAAAATACGCGAAATGATAACAAAACCAAAACCAGGTGATTATTCGCCATTTGCAGCGGGATATGTGGGGCTTGTTGGCGACAATGATGTAATTAACATGCTTGAGCAGCAAATGGAGAGCAGCTACCAGCTATTCAACAGCCTAACCGACGAACAGGGACTGTATACTTATGCCCCTGGGAAATGGACAGTTAAGCAGGCACTGGGCCATATGATTGATACCGAACGCACCTTTGCCTATCGTGCCCTGGTGTTTTCGCGCAATCATATCGAACTGCCGGGTTTTGACCAGGATATTTATGTTAATAATACCGATTTTAACAGTCAAAATATAAAAGACCTTGCCGAAGAGTTCCGTGCATTGCGCCAGGCTAACCTTTATATGATTAAAGCATTCAGCGATGAGCAGCTAAATCGTAACGGTATTGCCAGCAACCATTTGTTTACTGTTGCGGCATTTGTATTTATGCTGGCCGGGCATGAGCGCCATCACCTAAATTTATTTAAAGAGCGGTACGGGATAGGGTAAGGTATTTATATTACGCATCGTAACAAATCGGGAAGTTCTCCCTTTTAGTGAGGAGAAGACAAGGCGTTTAAAAATAAAGACTTACGAAGTTTTTACTTCGTAAGTCTAAGCTCTGTGGTTTGCCCAGGGGCGGAAGGGGGACGTAATGAATGTCCTATTTCTCTTTGTACAATTCTTCTTTATCCAGCACTTCCTTTTTTTCGATGCGGTATGATAAAAACAAGCCCGCCCCTCCGAATATAGCTATCAGCGCTACATATAAAAAGAAAACATCATCGTCAAAGCTATTGAATACGCTGCGGTTTAAAACATATGCTAAAAATAAACCGATACCTGAGCCGATGAGCAATAAGCCCCATTTTAAATTTTGATACGGAGCCGATTGTGGTTTATAACTCCTTGGATCCATGTTTCGTTCTATCATTGCTAATTTCTCCCGTTTGTTTAAGTAAACGATGCCGAAGATCATCGCGAATAAGCTGAGGGGTATTATTATTCCGGCTAATACGCCCAATTGTCCAGGTCCCATAATATTTGTTTTTTTAATTAAGTAATATTGTTTTTTTTCTCTGTAAATACTCCATTGCGGTGTATTTGTAAGCTATGACCACACGTTTTTTAAACAGGTTACACCCTGATAAAAAAATATTTTCGCTCCCCCTTCAGGGGGCAGGGGGGCATTTATTAACTTTGCCTCAATGATAAGTGCGGCTACTCCTTTTAACCTGCTGGGGCAGGACCTTTTATTGCTTCCGCAAAAAGCAATTTACTGGCAACAGCAAAACGCCCTGATAATTGCCGATGTACATTTGGGGAAGGTTGGGCATTTTCGTAAGGCCGGGATAGCAGTACCGCGGGATATGGAACAAAGCGACCTGGCCGTACTTTCCGATCTGATTTACGAACACAAACCGGAGAAACTGATTTTCCTGGGCGATCTGTTCCACAGCGACTTGAACAACGACTGGGATTGGTTCATTCTCTGGCGAAGTCAGTTCCCGGCGTTACAGATCATCCTGATCCGCGGCAATCACGATATCATTGCAGATAAGCATTACCATAACCTGAATATCGAACTGCACGACGAATTGTTGATCGGGCCGTTTCTGATGATGCACCATCCGCTTGCCAATGACAAGGAGGAAAAGGCAGGTTACGTTTTCTGTGGGCATATCCATCCTGGGGTAAACTTAAGCGGTCGGGCACGTCAAAGCATCACACTGCCGTGTTTTGCCTTCGGCAGCAGGCAGGGAATACTACCGTCATTCGGAAAATTTACCGGGCGGGTAGCAATCCGAAGCCTTCAAAACGACAGGATCTTTGCTGTACTTAAAGATAAGGTTGTGGCTATCGCCTGATTTTTACTCGTAAAACCCTCTTTATTTCAATGAATTACCCGTCATAGTATTGTATTTGTATATTGAATACTAGTGCATTGCTTTAGATTGATTCTAAATAGTTTTTTGATCTTCAATAAGCCAAAACCTCTTCTATGTTTTGTTATTTAATAAATACTTTTGCCTAACAAATCCAATTCATAATGAGCGAATTCAAACAAACCTTAAACTCGTCGCTGGGCAAAAAGCTGATCATGGCTTTAACAGGCTTGTTTCTGTGTACCTTTTTAATTGTGCACGTAGGCGGCAACCTGTTGTTGTTTAAACACGATGACGGTTTCAGTTTTAACGTGTATGCCAACTTCCTTACGCATTTTCCGCCTATTGAAGTAATTGCATACCTGTTGTACCTTTCCATTTTAGTGCATGCACTATACGGCTTGATCCTGACTGTCAAGAACCGTAAAGCCCGCCCTGTACGTTATGCAGTAGCGGCAAAATCTGATGCCTCATGGTCATCAAAAAACATGGGCCTGCTGGGTTCAGTCCTGTTCCTGTTCATCGTTATCCACATGGGCGATTTCTGGTTCCGTTACCATAACGACAAAACTATGGGCTTTAAGGAGTACCGTACCGACCTGGCAACAGGCGAAACAAAAGTTAGCGATTACACCCCGGCCAATGCCGAATTCAGCCACTCGGTATCAACCGAAAACAATGTGGAAGTTGTTAGGGTAAAAGACCTGCACGCACGTGTTACTACCAGCTTCAGCAACCTTATTTACGTTATATTTTACGTAATAGCCATGGGTGCTGTAGCATTTCACCTGCTGCATGGTTTCCAGAGTGCGTTCCGTACGCTGGGCTGGGTGCACCGTAAATATACCCCGGTAGTTTACTTTATTGGCACATGGCTGTTCGCGGTTATCATTCCGCTGCTTTTCGCCGCCATGCCGGTTTATTACTACTACTTATCAACCCAGGGAGCTCACTAAGTTAGCTGGCCAAAAGCCACAAACATAAATACAAAGAAGAGATGACATTAGATGCTAAAATTCCTCAAGGCCCATTAGCCGAAAAATGGAGCAAGCATAAATTTGATCTGAAGCTGGTTAACCCCGCCAACAAGCGTAAATACGATATCATCATCGTAGGTACAGGTTTGGCCGGTGCTTCGGCGGCTGCAACACTGGCCGAACTGGGTTACAATGTTAAGGCATTTTGTTTCCAGGACAGCCCCCGCCGTGCGCACTCTATCGCCGCACAGGGTGGTATCAATGCTGCTAAAAATTACCAGAACGACGGTGACAGTGTTTTCCGTTTATTTTACGATACGATTAAAGGTGGTGACTACCGCGCCCGTGAAGCCAACGTTCACCGCCTGGCCGAAGTTTCGGTAAACATCATTGACCAGTGCGTTGCACAGGGCGTGCCTTTTGCCCGCGAATATGGCGGCTTGCTGGATAACCGTTCATTCGGTGGTTCGCAGGTATCGCGTACATTTTACGCGAGGGGCCAAACAGGGCAGCAGCTGTTATTAGGTGCATACTCTGCCCTTAACCGCCAGATCCATGCCGGTAAAGTTAAAGTTTATACCCGCCACGAAATGCTTGACGTGGTAACTATCGATGGCCATGCCAAAGGTATTGTTACCCGTAACATGCTTACCGGTGCTATTGATACCCATGCAGGCCACGCGGTATTATTGTGCACCGGTGGTTACAGCAACGTGTTCTATCTGTCAACAAACGCCATCGGCTCAAACGTAACGGCAGCCTGGAGGGCACACAAACGCGGTGCTTTCTTCGGTAACCCTTGCTATACTCAAATTCACCCGACCTGTATCCCGGTATCCGGCGATCACCAGTCTAAGTTAACGCTGATGTCTGAATCGCTGCGTAACGACGGTAGGGTATGGGCACCTAAAACTGTTGAAATTGCCGAGCAATTACGCAAAGGTACTTTGAAAGCTGACCAGGTTAAAGAAGATGACCGCGATTACTTCCTGGAACGTAAATATCCTGCTTTCGGTAACCTTGTTCCGCGCGACGTTGCTTCACGTAACGCCAAGGAAATGGTTGAAGAAGGCAGAGGTGTGGGTGGTTCGGGCTTCGCGGTATTCCTTGACTTTGCTGATGCCATTAAACGTTTAGGCGAAGAAACTGTTAAAGCCAAATACGGTAACCTGTTTGATATGTATATCCAGATCACCGACGAAAACCCGTATAAACAACCAATGCGTATTTACCCGGCGGTCCACTATACCATGGGCGGCCTTTGGGTTGATTATAACCTGAGCACTACCATTCCTGGTTTATATGCTTTAGGCGAATGTAACTTCTCCGATCACGGTGCCAACCGTCTTGGTGCATCAGCATTGATGCAGGGTTTATCAGACGGTTATTTCGTAATCCCTTATACCCTTGGTGATTATTTGGCTAAAACCGGTCCTAAAAAGGTTGATACCAGCCACCCTGCTTTTGAGCAAACCAAACAGGATGTAATTGCCCATGTAAATAAATTGCTTGCATTAAAGGGCACAAAAACCGTTAATGAATACCACCGCGACCTCGGTCACATCATGTGGGAATATTGCGGTATGGCCCGTACCGATGAAGGCCTGAGAAAAGCAAAAGGCCTGATCCAGGCATTGAAAGCTGATTTCTGGAAAAACGCCATCGTAACCGGCGAAAACGAAGAAGTAAATGCTTCGTTAGAAAGGGCTGGTCGTGTGGCCGATTTCATCGAGCTTGGCGAACTGATGATCGACGACGCTTTAATGCGTAAAGAATCATGCGGTGGCCACTTCAGGGTTGAATCGCAAACACCAGATGGTGAAGCATTGCGTGATGACGAAAACTTCGCGTTTGTAGCCGCCTGGGAGTTTAAAGGCGAAAATCAGCCGGAAGAGTTACATAAAGAGCAACTAACATTTGAAGCAGTACACCTGTCTCAACGTAATTATGCATAGTGAATGGTTGATTAAGTGAGTAGTTGATTAAGTTAAAACTACTCACCCAATCAACCACTCACTTAATCAACTGAAATAACGATATCTCAAATCTAAGTAAAAGATGAGTAACGGAAATATGAACCTGACGCTTAAAGTATGGCGTCAAAAAAATGCTCAAACCGCGGGTAAATTTGTAAGCTACAAAGCTGAGAACATTTCGCCTGACATGTCGTTCCTTGAAATGCTCGACGTGGTTAACGAAAGCCTTACCCACAAAGGTGATGAGCCAATTAACTTCGACCACGACTGCCGCGAAGGGATCTGCGGTATGTGTTCATTATATATCAACGGTCACCCGCACGGCCCGAAACGCGGTATCACTACCTGCCAGCTGCACATGCGTACCTTCCACGATGGTGAAACCATCACCATTGAACCATGGCGCGCAGAAGCATTCCCGATTGTAAAAGACTTAGCGGTTGACCGCTCTGCATTTGACAGGATCCAGCAAGCTGGTGGCTATGTTTCGGTAAATACCGGTGGCGTACCTGATGGTAACGCTATCCCAATCCCTAAGGTTATTGCTGATGAGGCTTTCAACTCGGCTACCTGTATTGGTTGCGGTGCCTGCGTTGCAGCTTGTAAAAACGCTTCGGCCATGCTGTTCGTATCGGCTAAGATCACCCAATTAGGGTTATTGCCGCAAGGCCAGCCAGAGCGCTACCGTCGCGTGCAATCAATGGTTGCCCAGATGGATGAAGAAGGCTTTGGTAGCTGTACCAACACTGGTGCCTGCGAAGCTGAATGCCCTAAGGAAATTAAACTGACCAACATTGCCCGCATGAACAACGACTATTTCAGCGCGAAACTGTTCAGGGAAGAAGAAGTACACGAACAAAATCATTAATTGATCATTTGTTTTGGATATCGTAAACGGCCCGGCTTGCCCGGGCCGTTTTATGTTTTGTTCAGAAGCTGATAAGCGACGTGATAAAATAAGGTAATAAAAACGCTCTTGCGTGTTTGGGAATAAGCACGCAAATTTTTTTTGATCCGGCTTAAGGCTTAGAACTAAGGCTTCCGACTTACTCCTCTCCCACCAGCTTAAATACCATCCCATCCATATCTTCAGAGATCCTGATCTGGCAGGCCAGTCGACTTGCAGGCGGGGCGTAGGGTAGCGTATCCAGTACGTCGAGTTCGGTATCCGTAGCAGTAAAATACTCTTCGGGCCCTTCTATCACCTGTACGTGACAGGTGGCACAAAGCGCCATGCCGCCGCAGGTGGCCAGTATATCATATTCAGATGCCTTTAACACTTCCATCAGGCTCAGGTTTATGCCTTCCGGAATTTCAACGGGCCTGCTGCCTCCGTCGCGGTCAATTATGGTTAAATTTATCATGGCTAAAAAGCGCTAACACCGTAAACGGTAGTGTATTTAAAACTCAGTTTTTGCTCGGGGTAAACATATTTGAAGGCACTTTGGGCCATTAAAGCACTCTCATGAAAACCGCATAAGATCAGCTTAAGCTTACCGGGGTAGATATTGATATCGCCAATGGCGTAAATACGTTCAATATTAGTGCTGTAATCAACGGTATTTACTGCAATGGCCGATCTGTCGATATTCAAACCCCAGTCGGCAATAGGGCCGAGTTTGGGGCTAAGGCCAAATAAAGGAATGAGGTGATCGGCTTCAATATGGCTCACCTGCTGGTCGCGATCAAGCAGGGTGATCTCCTGCAAACGATCATCGCCGGTTAAAGCAACTACGTTTGATTTAAGGATCAGGTCGATCTTACCTTCCCTGGCCAGTTCAAATACTTTTTCGGCACTATCGGGTGCTCCACGGAAAGTATCCCCCCTATGGATCAGTGTAACCCGTTCGGCTACATTGCTCAGGAAGACAGCCCAGTCAAGTGCAGAATCGCCGCCACCTGCAAGCACCACTTTTTTATTACGGAAATGTTCGGGGTTCTTCACCATATAGGCTACACCTTTTCCCTCAAAATCCGTAAGGCGGTCAATTTCCGGTTTACGGGGTTCAAAGCAGCCAAGGCCACCGGCAATTACCACCACCTGGCAATGCACAATCGTACCATCATTCGTGCTGATGTTGTAGGATCCGTCTTCATTGCGTTGCAGGTTTTCCACCCGCTCGCCCAAACTAAAGGTGGGATGAAACGGGGCTATCTGCAGCATCAAGTTATCCACCAGTTGCTGTGCGGTAACATCGGGATAGCCGGGAATATCATAAATAGGTTTATGCGGATAGATTTCAGAAAGCTGGCCGCCAACCTGTGGCAGCACATCAATAAGGTGGCAGCGCATTTTGAGCAGCCCGGCTTCAAAAACAGCAAATAAACCAACAGGCCCCGCGCCTATAATGCAGATATCGGTAGTAATTTTTTCCATATATGATCGCCTTTGTTTCAGCAATCAAATTTGCCGCTAAACCAACTGACAATCAAATGATATAAAGTAATATGCGATTACTTTAAGTTATAACTGGCGAGGCAAAAACGCTTAAATAATTCTATCAGCTTGCTGTGTTTTCCATGCAGTTGAATGAACTGAAAAGTGCGGAAAATCTCTAATCCTTTAACATCAATAATAGTGAGCTCGTTGTATTTTAGTTCACTCACTACCGATTGGATAGAAAGAAAAGTTGCTGTTTCTGAGTATAAAAGATATTGTTTTATGGCGATACTGCTTTCCAGTTGAATCTCGATATTCAGATCTTTAGGGTTGATCTGCACCGCAGCCAGGGCATTGAAGATAACATCCAGGGTGCCCGATCCGGCTTCCCTTAAAACCAGCGGAATTGCGGGTAATTGTTTAGGTGTGATCTCGGCCTTTTTGGATAACTTATTGTTAGCACTGGTCACCAGTACAATTTCATCCTTAACAAAATCGGTATAGGATAATTGCGGCGAATGGGCAGCCCCTTCTACAATGGCAATATCTATTTTTTCGGCCAATACCAGCTGCGAGATCTGATCTGTATTGGCCTGGATAAAGTTGAAAGTAACCTTTGGATATGTTTTTTTGAACAGAGCCAGCAGCTTGGGCAAAATAGTTTGCGCCACGGTGGTACTGGCCCCTATGTGCAACGTACCGGCTTCCAGGTTATTAAGCTGGGCCAGTTCGGTTTCCAGGTCGGTATAGGTTTGGAAAATCTTTTCGGCATATTTTTCAAGGATCTTGCCGGCAGTGGTAAGGGAAATATTATTGCCGTTTCGTTTAAACAATTGTACGCTGAGCTGCTGCTCCAGTTCCTTGATATGTTTGGTGACCGCGGGCTGGGTGATAAATAACTCGGACGCAGCTTTGGTAAAGCTTAACCGCTGTGCTACTGTATAAAAAACCTTCAGCCTGAAATCAAATATCATTGAGCCAATTTAGGAATAAATAGTTTATCCGGTATGGCATTGTGAGTAAGCATCAAGGCAACCTGAAAAAAATAATTATGACTTAAGAAATTTATTTTAAGGATGTTGTGCGATGGCTGCGTTAGGGATTGCAGTGAAAGCCCACAGCGTGGGTTGGGATTGTGGGAAGGCAAGGCGAGGACTTGTAACGGAAAAGCCCGGCCCGTTGGCTAACGGGAACGCCCAAACCTATAAAACAGATCGAAAATATATTTAATAATCAACAACTTACAATCATGTCATTGCAGTGAAGCAATCGCATACTATACAGGGGCGGCTATGCTTCCGTGCGATTGCCACACTGCACGCAATGGCATAAAGTTATACCGATGTGTTTTTTAACTTGTAGCCAATTGCGGGCTGGCATTCTTACGTTTTAATATCAATGCCGCTATCAGAGCAATCACCAGGCCAACAGGCAGTACTTCCATATAAGTAAGTATGATAACACCCAAAGGATTTTTATACATGTTTACATAAGTAGCCATACTTGCGGTTTGCTGTTTAAGTTCCGCGTCTGTTGCGCCATGGGCTTTGGCATCCCTTAAAACATGAGCTACATATTTGGTCATAAAATCGGGATAGAAGTTATAGAATTCAATGAGCCATACAAGTACATAAACAGTTGATGTGATCAACACAATGTAAA
The DNA here is from genome assembly GCF_034263275.1 of Mucilaginibacter sp. cycad4. Taxonomy (NCBI): domain Bacteria; kingdom Pseudomonadati; phylum Bacteroidota; class Sphingobacteriia; order Sphingobacteriales; family Sphingobacteriaceae; genus Mucilaginibacter; species Mucilaginibacter sp. cycad4. The sequence goes on from NZ_CP139559.1 coordinate 6,368,023, forward strand.
AACCTATCTTAAAAGCTTTACCAAAGCTGATGACGCCACCATTGTATTTATCGCGATAGTTTTTGATGGCTACGAATATTAATGAGAAAGCCAGCAGCATAGAACCGTAGCCAACCCACATGCTGCCCTGAAAATTGGGGTTGTTGTAACACAGGGCACCCGAAATGCTCATCGTTGCCGCTATGATCAAACCGGAGATTGATCCAAAAACAAGTACATTCTTTTTCATATCGTTTTATGTTTTGATAGCACAAATTTGATAGTTCGGTATATTTTGAAGGTCATACTTTAGGGTGATTTTGTAAACACAAGTCAATTTAACCCTAAAGTATGAGCATGCTCAGGGAATGATACACAACCGTTTGGCCATTTCGACAGCCTGGGTACGGCGCTTAACTTCCATTTTTTCAAACACCTTTGCCGAATGCGTTTTGATGGTATTCAACGATACAAACAACCGCTCAGAAATTTCCTGGTTACTTAGCCCTTCGGCCATCAGTTGCAAAACTTCCAGCTCACGTTTACTAAGGCCGAGCTTATCAAGTTCGGTTTGATTAATGGTAAATTCGGGGCCATTGTTAATGTAAACCTGTTTTTCAACAACTACTGTTTTGGGTTTGGTAAGTTTAAGTGCAAGCCAAATTCCCAGTACGGTGAAAAATACTGCTATAGCACCCATGTAAGCTTCATAGGCATTATCAATAATGATCAGTTTAAGCTCAAGCCATTTCAACAAAAACAACAGCAATGCAAGCGCTACCGCGTACAGTATGGTATGTTTGTTTTTAGCCAATAGATTTGAAGCCATATTATAATCACTGAATTATCTTAAAATTAGGATTATTTAAGATAAGCAGAAAAGCCCACAAAACAAAAAAGCGGGAATATCCCGCTCTTAAACTTATAATCTAATCCTGAAAATTTTGGTTCCCTTTATTCATCAGCGCTATCGCCTGTTTTAGCCGCGTCTTTCTTAGCTTTTTTATCAGCCTTTAATTTTGCATAGGCTTTTTGTTGTTCGGGGGTGAAAATCTTGTTTAAGCCGGTAGCAGTGCGTTGTTTGATCTTTTGATCGGCCAGGTGACTTGTTTTTTTATCTTGTTTCAGTTTTTTCAGGCTATCGATACTTGTTGCCTGGGTAAGCAGGATAACGTTCACTTTTTTAGCCTGGTCGGCAGTAAGTTTTAAGTTTTTTTGCAGGTGCTCGGTTTTGTTGGCCGCTTTTTGAGCAGGCGTTTTTTCAACCTTTTTTTGTGCGTTGGCTGCGAAGTTTAGTCCGCCGGCAAGGGCCAGTAGCATCAGTAGTTTTTTCATGTTTTTTTATTTTTTGCAGATAATTAATTTATTGACAATATAGATCAGTTTTAGTTTAAATGGCCATACATTTAAGTTTGTTTTACAATTAAATTAAACCAAAGGGCTTTTTTATGGTCATACTAATGCAAAAGTTAAATTTTTAATTTAATAACCCGGATACTATGAAAAAGGCTGTTAAGTACTGGTGTGGCTTTGTTGTGTTGTTGTGTTTGTTTACCGTATTTACTGCCTTTTTGCCGGGCTATCCTACTGCAAGTTTAAAATTTCCCTATAAACAGGCGGGTTTAACAGCCGAACAGGCTGCGGCTCATTTATTGAGCCGTTTTACTTATGGGGCAACCCCGGGCGAAGTAGAAGAAGTAGCCAAAATAGGCCTTGAAAAGTGGTTTGCCCAACAATTGGATGCCCAACTCCCGGATGATTCCCTTAATCAACTCTTAAATAAATACGATGCCTTAAAACTGAGTAATACAGAAGTTGTTGCCCAATACCCCAAAGGCGCGCAGGTTTTGCGAATGGCTGTCAGGGATGGTGTAGTCAACAAAGATTCGGTAAAAACAGATCGCAAGGCTTATCGCGATCAGTTGCAAAACTACATGCAGCAAAACGGACTAAAACCCGAGCAGGAGCTGTTACGCCAATTCATCAACCAAAAAATATTAAGAGCTGCTTACAGCAATAATCAATTACAGGAAGTAATGACCAGCTTTTGGTTCAATCATTTCAATGTATCTATAGTAAAAAACGACTGCTCCCAGTTTATTCCCGCTTATGAGCGCGATGTGATCCGCCCGAATGCCCTTGGCAAATTTAATGATCTGTTATTAGCTACTGCCAAATCGCCGGCTATGCTATATTATTTGGATAATTTCAGCAGCTCGGGGAATAAGGACAATATGGAGCAAGGCAATGTGCCAATCCGTCGCCGGTTGATACAGCAAATGCAAAGTGCCGATACAGGTCGGTTTACCAATATGCCCAAACTAAACAAAGCAAAAAAAGCACAGGGGCTTAATGAAAATTATGCCCGCGAGGTAATGGAACTGCATACCCTTGGCGTTGATGGCGGCTATACCCAGCAGGATGTTACCCAGGCTGCCAAAGTGCTTACCGGCTGGTCGGTTTACCCAATGGGTACTTACGGACAAGCCGGGCAAAAACTGATGACCCGCATTGGAGATGAAAAACTGCAAAGCCGCGGTTTTGTACATGATAGCGATTTTCTGTTTAACCCCAACAAGCATGATAATGGCGAAAAGACGGTATTAGGCCATCATTTTGCAGCCGGAGGCGGGTACGATGAGGGTGTGCAACTGCTTAATATGCTGGGACATCAACAAGCTACGGCGAAATTTATATCAAAGAAAATAGCTGTGCGATTTGTGAGCGATAGCCCGCCGCAAAGCCTTATTGATAAAATGGCCCGTACTTTTATGAATAAGGATGGTGATATTAAACAGGTATTGATCACCATGGTTAATGCGCCTGAATTTTGGAGCGCGGCAGCCGTAAGGGAAAAAACAAAATCGCCTTTTGAGCTGGCCATAGGCTCGGTACGTTCCTTACATGCCGATATTACCCAGCCTTACCAGTTATTTAACTGGATCAATAAAATGGGCGAAAAGATGTACTATTACCAGGCCCCGACCGGCTTCCCCGATAAAGGCCAATACTGGATCAATACCGGAGCATTGCTTAACCGTATGAACTTTGGTTTGGCGCTGGCATCGGGCCGGATCCCCGGGGTAAAGGTTGGTCTTACAGCACTCAATAACCATCACGAGCCCGAAAGCGCACAAGCCGCGCTCATGACCTATAGTAAGATCATTATGCCGGGCCGTAAGCTTGATGAAACCATCAAGCGGCTTACCCCGATGCTTAACGATCCCAAACTTATGGAAAAGGTTGACAAAGCCAGCGCCAAAACTCCTGCCGCAACCGCGGTGCCGGCGGCTGCCAACGATGAGATGATGGATCAGCAGGCGGGCTTAAAAGGTAAACGAAAAAATAATTTTATAGCGATGCAAACTAACACGGGTAACAACTCTATGCTGGCGCAGGTGGTTGGGGTTATCATTGGCTCGCCCGAATATCAGAGGCGTTAATTGCAGGAGGATAAATAAATGGTATCAAGAAGAGGATTTTTAAAATCGGGCGGACTGGCCCTTTTAGGCGTAGGATTGCTGGGCGGGATACCCGGTTTTTTAGCCGAGGCAGCTGCGAGCGAAAAGATCTTATCACCCTATAAAAAGAAAAAAACGCTGGTATGTATCTTTCAGCGGGGCGCTATGGATGGCCTGATGGCTGTTACCCCATTTACAGATGATTATTTGAAAGCAGCCCGGCCAAACCTGTTCATGTCGGCAGCCAAAAATGGTGCGGGCAACCCGTTGATAGACCTGGACGGGCGCTTTGGTTTGCACCCTGCCATGAAGGCATTTGAACCCATGTTCCGCGAAAAGCGTTTGGGCGTTGTTCATGGCATAGGCTCACCCAATAATACCCGTTCGCATTTTGATGCACAGGACTATATGGAATCGGGCACTCCATTCAATAAAGGCACCTCAAGCGGCTGGCTTAACCGCGCCGTGGGTTTGCTTGGCCATGATGCACTTACTCCTTTTACAGCGGTGAGCATGACATCGGCCATGCCGCGTTCTTTTTATGGCGATAATCCCTCGGTAGCCATCAGCAATTTGCAGGATTTTGCCATTCAAATGCGGGGCAATCCTGCCGGAGCTAATATGGCAGCAAAAAGTTTTGAAGACTTGTATGATCAAACCGCATCGGGTTTATTGAAACAAACCGGAAAGGAAAGTTTTGAGGCCATGAAAATGCTGCAGAAAACCGATGTTAAAAATTATACACCTGCCAATGGCGCTGTTTACCCCAACTCGGCATTGGGCAATTCGCTGAAACAAATAGCCCAACTCATTAAAATGGATGTGGGACTGGAAGTTGCCTTTGCCGAATCGAACGGGTGGGATACCCACTTTAACCAGGGAACCGAAAATGGCATCTTCGCCCGGAATGTTGCCGACCTAAGCAACAGTATGATGGCCCTGTGGACTGACCTTGGCGCCTACCAGGACGATGTTACTGTAATGACCATGACCGAATTTGGCCGTACCGTACATCAAAACGGGACAGGTGGTACCGATCATGGCAGGGCCTCATGTAATTTTATTTTAGGTAATAATGTAAGCGGCGGTTTAGTTTATGGCGATGTGAAGCCGCTCGCCGTCGAGAACCTTGAAGATGGCCGCGACCTTGCGGTAACTACCGACTTTAGAAGTGTGTTCAGTTCAGTAGCTGATAAGCATCTCTCCATAAATAATGATCATATACTGTTTCCCGACTGGAAAGGGGATAGGGTGAATGTGATGAAAGGGTAAGTAAGACCGAAGTACTGCCGCCGCTCGCCTCCTGGCAAGTGGTAACTATTGCACAGCACACTGGCCTGTATGCAATCGCGGGCATCCTGCTGCATAAAGGCGCCCGGCTGAAGTCGGGCGTTGGTAAAGTGCAGTCAAGTTTCAAAAGCTATTTTTGATACATATCGACTAAAAACTGAACCGATATGAATAACCCCCATTTAGCAGTTTAAGTTAAATTCGTTTAAACAGTTCATTTCCATGAAAAAAACCATCTGTCTGTTCAGCCTTTTCCTATTGTTTAGTTTAACGCTTTCTGCACAGGAAATAAAAGGCAATTATGCAATCAAGAATGAGCAAACCGGGATGCTGTTACGGGTTAAAGACGCACATTCAGAAAACGGTACCCCACTGGTTGCTTACTATCCCGAAAACTGGAAATGCATGACCTGGAATTTTAAACATATTGCAGCGAATACCTATCAGCTTCAGAATTTGCTTACCAATAAAACATTTCAGCCTAAGGGCGATGCTGATGTAAACGTAGCTTTAGAGGAACAACCGCTTAATGCAAACAGCGCCAATCAGCAATATGAATTTGAGGCGATAGATAAAGATACTTTCATGATTAAACTGAAAGGAACAGACTTATACATTACTCCATCTGATAAAAAGGGAGCAGTTAACTCACAGATAGTTTTAGCTAAAAAGACAAATACAAAAGACCAGTATTGGGATATTTACCCACAATCGCCTGCCATGTGATTCACTATCTGAAGATGCTGTGCTAAGCGGTAATATTGCGATGAATAGGATTATGCAACTGTATCTGCCTGCAACAGTGCGTTAATCAGCCGTAAATAAAAGATTCAGCGAAACTGCTATCTCGTCGGTGATAACTGTGTTTTTTATGGCCGAAAAGAAATCCCATGCTTCACGTTTGGGCTGCATATCGATTTTCCACTTAATACGGTCAATTGTTGTATTTGCTTTAGCGCTGATAATATCGTTCTTTTTGATGATAGCTGCCATAAATTCAATGGAATTACTGATCCCTTTTATAGTAAGGATGCCGGCCACTTTAAAATTGGTTGATTGGCCAACGCGTGTAATTTCTTTAACAACCATGGTTGCTTCCGGGTATCGGTCTATTGCAAAAAAGCCTTCTTTTTTCAACTCTTCATCTACCTTTTTATTCCCGGCTGCATCGGCATGATCGGTGCTGCGCATAGTGTTCATATTCAGGCTAAAGGTTCCGTTTTTAGGTTCGCCGCCGGCTGTATAATCCAGGTTGCCCGAGTTAAAAAGCAGATAGCCGTAATGACCGCCCATGGTTTTGCGGGTATCCCATAAAACTTTACTTTTTTTAACATCTAAATGGTAGGTTTGCTGTGCCGCGGCCGGGAGCAGGGCCATGGACAGCAACAGGATAATTGCGGATTCTTTTAACATTGCTTAATTGATTTATGGCGCAAACCTACTCAGCTTCAATATGTTTGTTATTGCTGATATTGTAAATAAAATTGTAAACTTTGTAAATTAAATCTCCAGGAATATGGCCGGCTCCAAATCACCAATGAATAAGACAACCAAACGCCTGCTGGGGCTTGGTTGTCTGCTGCTCATGACCCTTTTATGTGTGGCTTTCAGCTTTACCGGTAAGGATGACTTTGATATGGCCCGGCAGGAAATTCTGCTCCGCAGAATTGGACATGAGGTGCTGTTATATTCAGGTGATAGTACGTCGCGGGTGATGCCGGTACAAAAGGTTGCCGAAAATGAGTACCAGTTACGGTTTGAAAATGAATTTTCTTTTCAGCCTGATTCGCTCGAAAAAGCAATCGGCAGTGCGCTGGCAAAGGACAACCTGGCTAACGACTATATTGTGAGCGTTTTGAATTGTACAGGGAAGGATGTGATATTTGGCTATGCTATATTCAAAAATAAAAAAGATAACATAATGCCCTGCTCGGGGCGGAAACAGCCTAAAAGCTGTTATGTGATCAACCTCAAATTCAAAAGCCAGGGATTGAATATGCCTCAAAAAGGCTATTTAATTGGCGGGATACCTTTATTGGCATTTATCGGGCTTGTAATTTCAATGTCGGGTAAAGGCCGAAAAAATATAGTTGAAAACAGCCCTGCCCCGGATAATGGTTTTAAAATGGGTAATATCATATTTAACCCGGCCAGGCGGCAGTTGCAAAGTGCCGGAATGGTTACCGAACTTACCTTAAAAGAAAACAAACTGCTGCTCATCTTCGCCCGGTCGCCAAATGTGATCATTGAAAGGAGCAGGCTTCAGAAGGAGATTTGGGAAGATGAAGGCGTAATTGTTGGCCGGAGCCTTGATATGTTCATATCAAAACTACGCAAAAAACTGGAGCATGATCCGGCTATTAAACTGGTGAATATACACGGCAAGGGATATAAGCTGGAAATCAACGGGTAATTACTTTTGTGATTACAAACTACAGGTAATCCAAAGGCCAAAATACAGTAACACGGCTTTTTACAAATGATTTTTATAGCAGCAATGCATATCTTCAAACCTTTCTGTCAAAAAAATAGCTGATTTATCGCATACAGGTAAATTTCGATACGATTTTGAATGCCCCCTCTTTAATTTACTACTTTTGGACTGCCTATCAGCTTTGCTTTCGGATAAACAAAAACATCCTGAGAAAAGCATAAAGGTGTTACACTGATAATCATTTGTTAAAAACTGCCCTGCATCTTCAGCGTTTTATTAATCACCATAATTGAAAAACAAAATGAGTAAAATTACAGTAAAAGACGGAACCGAAATTTATTACAAGGACTGGGGAACCGGGCAACCATTGGTTTTTCATCACGGCTGGCCCCTATCTGCCGATGACTGGGATGCCCAGATGTTCTTCTTCCTTGAACAAGGATACCGGGTTATAGCGCACGACCGCCGCGGTCACGGACGCTCAAGCCAAACCGCAACAGGTAATGAAATGGACACCTATGCAACCGATGTTGCCGAGCTTGTTGAGGCACTTGACCTGAAGGATGCAATCCACATCGGGCACTCTACAGGTGGTGGCGAGGTTATTCATTACGCTGCAAAATATGGAAAAGGCCGCATTGCCAAAGCTGTGCTGATCAGTGCGGTTCCTCCTGTTATGGTTCAAAGCGAAAGTAACCCCGATGGTGTTCCGATTGCTGTATTTGACGGGATCCGTGAAAGTACGGCAACTCAAAGAAATCAATTTTACCAGGACCTAACTATTCCGTTTTACGGTTATAACCGCGAAGGTGCTAAAGTTTCACAAGGCATCAGGGACAACTGGTGGCGCCAGGGCATGATGGGTGGTATAAAAGCACATTATGACTGTGTTAAAGCTTTTTCGGAAACAGATTTTACAGAAGACCTTAAAAGCGTGGATATTCCTGTACTTGTTTTGCATGGCGAAGACGACCAGATCGTTCCGTTTGCAAACTCGGCACTAAAGTCTATAAAGCACCTGAAAAATGGTAAACTGATCTCTTACCCGGGTTTCCCGCATGGTATGCCTACTACCGAGGCTGCAACCATCAACAAAGATCTTTTAGCTTTTATTAAAGAATAATATAAAAAGTTATTTTGTTAAATTAAATAACTATAACTAAATCGACTGCCCGTAAAAGGCAGTCGATTTTACTAATGTTTCTCAGTAATTATTATTAAAGAATAATTTAAACATTATATACAAGTTATCCCACCGGTTCCATTTTTAATTTATCCTGTGTTTTAACTTTAATTATTTCAAGTATCGTTGTATCCTGTACAATGTTTGTATCATCATTATGCTCGTGAAAATCAGCCATTTTTCTAAACCTGATCATATCACCGGCACCCCGGCTAATTTTTTCCAGATATTCTTCTTCCGACCGGCAGTAATAATGATTTATTTGAATCTTATCTACATTCACATCTGAAAATGCACCTGCCACCGGCTCAAAGTTTTCATTTACCGCAAACTTTTCGTTCGTGTAATAAAAATAATGGGGGTTATCACACTTGTCGGCAAACTTTGGCTGAATGATACATTTAGTATGGCGGTTTTTGGGGAAATTTGTTTCCGATCGTAATACAAAGCTCTCCAATTGTGGTTTATTGGTTCGTTTTTTATGGCCGTTTGAACCAAATATAAGCCAGTTAACGTTGAGGCCGCCATATTCTTTATAATCTTCAAGAAATTCGGACAGATTGTATGGATATGCTTTAGGAACAATAAATTCATCCATATCAACAAATGCTATCCATTGGGTGGATTCACCAAACCTTTTAACACAGTCATTATAGGCATTCATCTGTTGGCCCTGCCCTTTTATTTTTCTAACAGTTACATAGGAGCTTAACTTCAGTTTCTTCAACGTTTCTTTGACGGAAATTTTACTCTCGTTGTCATAAAGATAAAAATGCTCTACTCCAATTAATAAGTAATAATTTATCCATTCTTCAAGGTAAGTATTTTCGTCTTTTATGATGGCGCAAACAGTGAGCTTGTAGTGCTGTTTTGATTTTGTAAAATATTTTAAGGCATGCATAGATATATACAGATTAGTTTGTGAATAAGGTTTAGTTACCGGTCAACTTGTTGTACAAGGGCTTATCAGGTATTATGCCGCCGGGCAAATCTTCTTGCAAAATTCATTTTTGATAAGTCTTTACGTTCCTTCGCAAACGAAAACAAATCGTCATAATCAGCAAACATGGATTTGTAATAGCGGAAGGCCAATACTTATTACGCTTGTTTAATAACGCGTGATATAGTTTTTTCAATATAATTTTTGTCGGCAGATTTCAGGTTATGATATCCTTTCATATTACCGGATAATAAAATATTAGTGTTTTTTTAATTACGATAAAATTTTCGTTAACGCTACATGCTTTCTGAGGTAATTTACCCTTTATGTCAATTTTCCGGTTGCCTTTTAAAAAGTTGGGCAGTAATGCCATGATGATCCGGAATTAATTGTTTTCTGGCGATTATTTAAACCGCAAAATCTTGTTTTTGAAGCAAGAAACTATAATACTGAAAATGAAAGCTGTTTGTAACACAATTATGTTATTGGGTATAAATCCCAAAGATATAAAAACATATATACAATTGTAAAGGCTTCCTCCCCCTCCTCTATGTGATTAATACAAAATCGCTTGGTTATCTGCGGTTATGCCTGATTTAAGTACGGCCGCAAAAAAGGCATCAATATTGCTTGAAGTTTTCTTCAGGAATATATCGTATAAGTTAACTCCGATGGGTTAAATATGTTAAAAAATGATTGCATTGTAATTATTCGTTAAAAGTTTACGTTAATACTAAGTAATGAACAAAAGTTTACTATCTATGAAAGATACCCCCCTTGTTTCTATTGTATTGTGCACATACAACGGAGAGAAGTACCTGCGTCAGCAATTGGACACGTTGATTACACAAACTTATGAAAACGTTGAAATTATAGCAGTTGATGATTGCTCTTCGGATAGCACATGTGATATTCTGCAGCAATATGCAGCTTTGCATCCCCGGTTTCATGTTTATAAAAATGACCGTAACGTCGGTTTCGCAAAAAACTTTGAAATAGCCTTTGGCTATTCAAAAGGAGAACTCATCGCTTTTTGTGATCAGGATGATTTATGGCACCCTGAAAAGATTGAATTACAGGTAAACGCAATAGGCAATAACCAGCTTATTTATCATGATTCGGAGTTTATTGATGAATACGGCCAACGCTTTTCTTATTATAACTCGGAAGTGGTTAATGATAGCGGGAGTAATTACAACTACAAAATGTCGGATGTTTATAATTTTTATAAAGGCAACGACCCGGAAGTTTTCCTGCTGCAAAATTGTGTTTCCGGCCATGCTATTATGGCGAGGCGTGATTTACTGAAGCACGCCCTTCCTTTTAATAAAGAGTTTTATCACGATTGGTGGCTCAGTTATGTTGCTGTAAATATTGGTACTATAGATTTTATACCAAAGTGCCTGGTTAAGTATCGTCGTCATGCTGAAAGCAGTACTGTAAAGGATAGAAACACGGAAACTAAAGGTCAAAAGCTAAAACAGGATATCAAATGGATAGCTCATTGTTTAAAATTTAAGTCGAACAAGAACCCTGAATTTGTAAAAAGGCTGTATAATCTTTATAGCGGATATACCAGCCATTTTTTGTCGCTGCGTTTATGGTGGCTCCTTAAACAAAATGCCCATAAACTATATTACTTAACCAAGCGCAGTGAAATATCACAACAACGCGATGTAAACCGCTTTATCTGGGGTGTGAGGTCACGCGATTTTTGGTACACGCATATCAAAAAGAAGCCGGAAAAAGTATTTAATATTTGAGTTCCATGCTTTCGTGATAGCCCGTTTACTATTGAAATGTTTATTATTTTTGGATGATGCATCCGGAATTTGAAACATATCTGCGAAGAAGCAACCTGTCTGAAGAGGCGATCCAACGGGTCAGTGATCTGGCAGTGGCAAGGAAGTTGCGTCGTAACGAACTCTTTTTTAGCGCAGGCGAAATTTGCCGGCATAAAGTTTTTGTACTGAACGGATTACTGTACACCTTCAATATTTCTGCCGATGGCAATCAGCATATTCTGCAATTCTCGCCCGAAAACAGCTGGACGCTTGATGTTGAAAGTTACGACCGCCAGATACCCGCACAAGTGAGCATAGGAGCGGTAGAACCCAGTACAATACTCTGCTGGCAGAAAAAAGATTTTGATATGTTGCTGACGGAGGTGCCGCAACTGAAAAAATTTGCCGAAGGGCTCATTGCCCGTAACATCCATTACAGCCGAAAGCGGATCCTTATTTCATTAAGCGCAACGCCCGAAGAAAAGTACGAGGATTTTGTCCATACTTTTCCAGACTACCTGGCTCGTTTGCCCTTGCGCATGATTGCCGCTTATCTTGGCATCTCCATAAAAACCCTTACCCGGATCCGTCACGCACAGCTTCAGCGCTAATTGAAATTATGGTCAGCTGACCATTTTTAGCGGATTTTTATTAGTGAATTTTGTATTAACAAAATCATTAATGTATGCGTGTATTTGTAACCGGAGCCTCCGGATTTGTAGGCTCAGCAATAGTAAAAGAACTTTTAGGCACGGGTCATGAGGTACTGGGCCTTGTCCGTTCAGATAAGGGTGCCGAACAGGTGGCGTCAACCGGTGCCGAAGTATACCGCGGCGATGTCAATGACCTTGAATTTATTCAGCAAGGGGCCGCTGCCTGTGATGCTGTTATCCATACGGCCTTTAACCACGATTTTTCGCAGTTTAAAGCCAACTGTGAGGCCGATCGCAAGGTAATCGAGGCCCTGGGCGATGCACTGGCCGGAACAAACAAACCTTTAGTTATTACCTCCGGAGTAGGGCTTTTGAATTATGGCCGGCTGGTTACCGAAGATGACGCGCCGCCTGGAGGATCAGATGTTATTCCGCGAGTAGCTTCAGAAGAAGCCGCTGTGGCTGCAGCTGCAAAAGGTGTAAAGGTTTATACGGTGCGCCTGCCGCCAAGTGTACATGGTAAGGGCGATCATGGTTTTGTACCGATGATCATTAACATGGCCCGGGAAAAAGGAGAATCGGTCTATATAGCTGAAGGAAGTAATCGCTGGCCCGCAGTTCATCGTTTAGATGCCGCGGTTTTATATCGCCTGATCATAGAAAAGCAACCGGAACTTCGCGTATTTCATGCCGTAGCTGAAGAAGGCATCGCATTCCGGGAAATTGCTGAAGCTATTGGCGGGGGCCTGCATTTGCCTGTATTGAGCAAAACCGGGGATGAAGCGGCGGCGCATTTTGGCTGGTTTTTGCACTTTGCATCATTGGGTTGCCCGTCATCAAGCGAAAAAACGCGCGCTACCTTAAATTGGCACCCCAAAGCGACAGGATTAATTGCTGATATAGGCGCTGCAGGTTATTTGCTGAAATAGAGGTTTGACCAAAGCTTTCAGTTTAACCCAAAGAAAAAGGAGCTGTTGTATAATGTGCAACAGCTCCTTTTTATCATTGTCACAAGCTGTTATGAAACAACCAAACCGCGAACAACTTCATAATAAGCATCGCTTACAGGCAGCTCGATACCCGCCAATTGCACTTTACGATTTTGTATCGATCTTATTTTGTTTACCGGAACAATATAGCTGCGGTGAATCCGCTGAAATTTAGCCGCGGGCAGTTTTTTCAATACTTCTTTTAAAGGTATTAGTGTAAGCACGGGTTTATCATTGGTTAAATGGATCCGGATATAATTTTCCATGCTTTCGATATACCTGATTGTGCTCAGCGCGATCTTTATAACCCGGTATTCCGATTGTACGTACAGGCTTTCGTCTATATCATTAGGTTTGCCTTTCGCCTCGTTTTTATACTGATGAATCATAAGCGCTTTTTCTATTGCCCGGGTAAAGCGTTCAAGTTCTACTGGTTTTTCAACAAAATCCACAGCTTCCAGCTCAAAGCCTTCATAAGCATAGTTCCGGTAGGATGTTGTGAAAATGATCATGGGCTTTACTGTCAGCGATCTTGCAAGGTCAATACCGGTGATATCAGGCATATTGATATCCAAAAAAACCAGGTCGACCGCCTTGCTTTTTAAGAATTCGGCTGCTGAAATTGCGTCTTCAAATGTTTTGATAAGCTGCAGGGCCGGAAACTGCGATACATATTCACTAATGAGCTTTAATGCTAAAGGCTCATCATCAATGGCTATACATTTTAAGTTCATGATTAAGTTTGTAAGGTTAACTGAACAATATACTCCTGGTTATCATTGCTGATATTTAATATATGCCTGCCGTTATACAAATGCTCTAAACGGCGGCGCGTGTTTTTGATCCCTATCCCGATGCCGGTATGTTCGTTGTTACCTGAACTGAAAATCCGGTTCTTACAATAAAAAAACAGGGTTGTTTCGCGGATAGCCAGTTTGATTGTGATAGTTGATCCTTCATGTTTGCTAACGCCATACTTGAAAATATTTTCAATAAAGGTCATTAACAACAGGGGGGCTATTTGTCTTCCGTCAACCTCGCCATCTACCTCAAAATCAACAATGGTGAGGCTGCCTGTGCGTAAACGCTGCAATTCAATATAACTGGTAATGCAATCAATTTCACGCTGCAGCGGGGCAAAATTTTCGGTTATATCTTCCGTAACATAGCGCATAATTTTTGAAAGCCTCATAACGCTGTCGGCTGCATGATCATCCTTCGTTAAAACAAGCGTATAAATATTGTTCATGGTATTGAACAGAAAATGCGGGTTGATCTGTGCTTTCAGAAAAGAGAGTTCGGCGGTTGCTTTGTCTGCTTCTGCCCGGGCAGCCTTTTGCTCGGTAAGCAGCCATTTCCGGATGACCTTAGTAGCCCCGCTAAAGGCAAGAAGCGTAAAAAAAATGAAGAAACTGGTAATATCCAGCGGCTGTTTAAATGGCGACCTGCTTAAAGGCCTGTCCCGATAGGATGGCAAACCAGGGCCTTGCCCCGGCAGCTTTCCCGATTGATGATTTCCACTGCCGGGCTGAATGAAGGATGAATATCTGGCCGGAGAGCCGCCAAAACTTTCTTTTTCATGAATGTGGAGCAACCGGTCAAATGGGCGGATACAAAATACCCCAAACAGTAAAACAAATGCAGCAAGGCTATAGGAAACGTATTTTTTATTGAGCAGCAGCCGCTGAACAAGAAAAGTATTGCTGTAAAAAACAATCATAAAAGTAAGTCCGAACAGCCAGTAGTCGGCGTTGTGCAAAAGGATCATGATATCGCCAAAGCCGTTGCCGCTATGCAAAAAGATCAGTGGAATGGCCATAAGCGTTATCCAGCCGGCCAAATGCAGGGCCACTGAAATCGTTTTAATTCGTGACATACAGTAAAGTAACACAATCGGTTTTTACAGGGAAACAAACAATCGGTGACCGGGCCAAATGTATAGATGAAATACCCATTCAATTAGCTGAAAGGGGAATTCTGCAGGAAACGAATAGCAGGAGAAAAGGCCCTGATTTGAAACATGGCGATCTGTTCATCATTAAAAAAGGGCCGTTCATCTATGCCAGCTGTCTTAAATTAAAGTTTGCCGTTACGTTTACATTGGGGGAAAAAGCACCCGGGCATTTATTCTCAATCAGCAGAAACATGCGCCTGGTATTGATAACATGAAACTTAAGATATTTGCATTAAATATACTACTTCTGCTATTGAGCAGCCACGGGCTGTATGCGCAGCAAAAAACTATTTCGGGAATGGTTATTGACAGTGCCACCCGTGTGCCGGTTAACGGCGTTACCGTTGTTTTAAACCCGGTAAACCAAACAGCTATTACAGGCGAGACCGGGCACTTTTCATACAGGAACGTGGGGCCGGCGGCACTATCCCTTACAATTACCGCCGTGGGCTACCAAAAAAAAGTTATTCCACTTACCGAACCCGACCTTAAGCCCCTGATATGCCTGAGCCCGAAACAGACCCTGTTGACCGATGTGGTGATCACCGCTAATAACCCGAACCCTTATAAAGCCATCAGCGAAACAGATATAAAATTACGCGGTGTTTCCAATTCGCAGGAAGTACTGCGTATAGTTCCGGGCCTGTTTATTGGTCAGCATCAGGGAGGCGGTAAAGCCGAACAGATCTTTTTAAGGGGCTTTGACAATGATCATGGTACCAATATCAATATGAGTGTTGACGGTATGCCAATCAATATGGTATCACAAGCACATGGACAGGGCTATGCCGACAGTCATTTTATCATCCCGGAAACAATTGAAAGTACCAACTATCAAAAAGGCATGTATAATGCAGAGAAAGGCGACCTGGCAGTTACCGGGTTTGTGAACTTTAACACAGCCAACGCAATCAGTTCAAACCAGGTTAAAATAGAAGGCGGGCAATATAATACTTACCGGGTGTTTGGCATGGTCAACCTGCTTGGTGAAAAAGCTAAAGCCGATAACCAGTCCTGGTATGCCGCTTCAGAATACCGGTACAGCGATAGTTATTTTAACAATCCGCAACACTTTAAACGCTTCAACTTTTTCACCAAATATCATGGGAGGTTAAATGCTAATAATTGGCTAACGGTTAGCACTTCTGCCTTATCCAGCGCCTGGAAAGCATCGGGCCAGATTCCGGAAAGCGCGGTGAACGATGGTATCGTTGGTTTTTACGGCGCGCTTGACCCCAACGAAGGCGGAACAACATCGCGCATCAATGTGAATGCACAGCTTTTAACCGGGCTTCCAAATCACGATATCCTCAAAAACCAGTTTTATTATTCGCGTTATAAATTTGATCTGCATACTAATTTTACGTTTTATCTTGCAGATACAGTTCATGGTGACGAGATCCGTCAACGGGAATCACGCAATTTGTATGGCTACAACGGCAGTTATCTTCATGAAGGTTATATTGGCAACACCAGGCTGACAACGGAAGCAGGGATCAATACCCGGCTGGATATGACCAGGGGTTCGGAATTGTCGCATACGGCGAATAACTTCACTGTTATCAATCCCATTAAATCAGGTGATATTACCGAATTGAGTGCCGGAACCTACCTGAATGAAACGTTCCGGTTCAGCTCAAAATTTTCCGTGAGCGCAGGTTTAAGGTTTGATCAGTTTTATTACCGGTATAATAACAAACTGGCTACTGACAGCACGCTTAACGGTATTGGTGTTTATACCGCCAATAATAATGTAGTGAGCCCTAAATTGAATTTTTATTACCAGGTTAATGACAAAACCCAGCTTTATTTATTAACCGGGAAAGGCTTCCATTCCAATGATACACGGGTGGTTGTGGCACGGGGAGGTTTGCAAACTTTGCCCGCAGCATACGGTGCCGATTTGGGCACAGTATTTAAGCCTGCAAAAACCCTGTTATTCAACGCCGCCTTATGGTACAGTTACCTGGAAAAAGAATATGTATATGCTGGTGATGGAGGTTCGGTAGAATTTAGTGGCCGTACCCGCCGCATTGGTTTTGACTTGTCCGGACGCTACCAACCGCTCAAATCCTTATACTTTGATGCGGACATTAATTACGCATGCGGGCGTTCGCCGGACGACCCGGCCGGGGCAAACAATATTCCTTTAGCACCAGTTTGGAGCAGCGCAGGCGGCATAACTTATATTTTTAAAAACGGTTTGAACGGAAGCCTACGCTACCGGTATCTTGGTGACCGCCCTGCAAATGCCGATTATAGCCTGACTGCCAGGGGCTATTTCATCAATGACCTGGTATGGAATTATACCCAGCCCAAATATGAAATTGGTTTAACGATAAATAACCTGTTCAATGTGCGGTGGAAGGAAACTCAATTTGAAACAGTTACCCGGTTAAAAAACCAGGCGCCTGTTGATGGAATAGCTTTTACGGCAGGAACAAAGTTCGCAGCCTTGGTGCATCTCAGTTATTTCTTTAAATAACTCCTATCCGGGGGGATTTTTTAGATGGAACTTGTTATGGATTTGAGGAAGAGGTTGGCTGTAAAAAATAAAAGCCTCCCAACCTTGCGTCGGGAGACTTTCAACCTAAACCTTATCACAATTAAACCGGTAAGTTTACCAGTTCGTGAATCTTATTACAATCACTGTGCCAAAGTTGGCAACTTTTTAAATTTTTATTTAATGTATCCTTGTTGATACATTAATCTTAGGTTAAAACTGATATTTCTGTTACAAACGGCAGTCGCAAATAGTGTTAATGTGACACTATGGATAATTTGGCATATAGAAAACTGAACACTTATGCCTCTTTTGCAGCTTTTTTTCTACGCAGATAACTGTCAGTTAAAAATAGCGCCAAAATTACATCAAATACGAAAAAACTTTTCATGAAGGCGCTGTTGAAAATGCTGTTAGCTGCGGGCAATTTAACATCTGCAAGTAGTTTAATGTTTACAACACTGAACGGATTTCCTGAAATTTGGACATTTGAAAGGGTGATTGCCAGCAGGGCCAATATGCTTAGCACAAAAAAGGCAGCAATACCCAGTATAATCTTTTTATTTATAGTTGATTTCAGAGGTGCCAGCGCCTGATCTGCCCTGATAGCCTCCATTACATTATAGTTAAAAGCCATTGATGGTTCATCAAGTTCCAGATCAGCAAATTCCTGGTTCAACACCAGCAGTTTAGTGTACTTTTGTTTGTACAGTTCGTCTTCCTCAATAAGCCGGGCAATGGTTTCCTGCTCAGCCGGTGTGCAGGTACCATCAATATAGTTCCAAAGTTTTTCTTCGATGGTATTCATATCAGTTCTTTCACCTCGTGTTTTAAATTGCGCTCCAGCTTTTCTTTCAAACGCTGGCGTGCCCTAAATAGTTTAACCTTAACGGTATTTGTTTCAATCCCCATTGTTTGGGCAATTTCTTCTAACGATTGCTCCCCCTTATAAAACAAGGTAATGATAGTGGCATCATCGGGCAGTAACTGCTCAATTGCCTGGTTCAGGTAATATGACCGCGATTTGTTTTCTGCATTGTTAGTATCATACGCCGATTCATGGCTTTCAACCTGTACAAAGGTACCTTCATCATCAATCGAATCGGTATCCACCCGTTTCTTTCTTAAAAATGTCATAGCTGTAGTATAAACTATACTATACAGCCATGTACTAAATTTCGACTGCCCCTGGAACGAAGCCAGCGAGCGGTACGCTTTCACAAAACAATCCTGCGCAATCTCTTCAGCATCTTCCCGGCCCTTTGCAAAACGCATGGCCAGTGTAAAAACAAAACGCTGGTGCCGCTTAACCAAATCAGCGTACGCGAACTGGTTACCCGTCAGGGTTTGCTCAATAAGTTCGATATCTGAAAGCTTGCTCTGCATTATATAACCTCTATGACCACACTTTTACAGACCAGGTTACACCTTTAAGTAAATATAATTTATTTTGATGGTAATAGGTATTGTATTAGAGGATTGTGTGTGGGGCGCGTTAGGGATTGCAGTGAAAAGTCCACAGCGCGGGTTGGAATTGCGAGAAGGAAAAGCGAGGACTTGTAACGGAAAGCCCGGGCCGCAGGCAACGCCATTTCTGAACTCGAATTAAACGAATTTTAAGAATTTACTTAGCATTCTGTTAATTCTTTAATTCAAAAAATTCGAGTTCAGACAAACCAGTTAACCTCTAATCACCGATCACCAATCTCTTTTACGCGCGTTGCCTGCGGCCGGGCTTTACGCTCATACGCCTGCAGGCATTATGCTCCAGGCCAGTATCCGCTTCAATCCAACGCAAATTTAGGTTCAATTTAGATTGTGTTGTTTAAATTCAATAATCCAAATATGCACCCCTTTTATTCGTAACATACACCCCAATATTCAATCTCATAATTTTGTATTTTTACATTTAATATAAGGGATATCGTACGTTGATGGATGAAAACAGGCTAAATATTTTAAATGGCTCAAACAGGATGCTCAGCAAGCTTCAGCTGCTATCGGTGTTTTTTGAAGATGAACTCATTTATAAGATCTACCTGCGTACCCAGGTTATCCATAAACTTTTTGAAACCAATCCCGAAATCGATATCAATAAGCTGGAACTTTTTCATGTACAATTTACCACCAGTTTGGTCGACCTGCTCCGCAAGATCAAGAAGAACAACGAGAACAATGTAAGCCTTGTGCTCGACGAGATCCAGCTTACCCGGGAGATGATTGATAAGATGGATGACAATGTGCTCACCGAGCAGGATTTCAAGATTGACAGGCAAAGGCAGGCGCTGAAAGTAAACCTTTCATTGCGGAAGCTTTACCAGGTACTTTCAGATAACTCAACCGATTATCCTTTCTCTAAAAATATCAATGCCTTTAGCCTGCGTTATGGTTCCGATTTTTTTTACAACATAACGCCCGAGCTCTATAATGAACTGGTGCAGCATAGCTATAACGATACCTATCATAATAATTATGCTGTTATTCAGCGTAAGCTGATGGGGGTGTTGTTAAAACGTGAGTTTCGTACGGAGTTTTACTGTGGTTTAAAGGCTGGTAACCTGATACTGGAAGTGTATAAGTTTATGGATGAAGACAGGCACTTTTTATTTTCGCCTGCCAATAATTTATTCCTATTTTGCGATGTTACAAAGCTTTCGGGCATCGAGCATAATAACAATCTATCGAAAAGGGAAAAGCTGATGCACGAGCTGCAGGATAAAATTGATAAGCTGCAAAGCGATGTAGTAACCATGAAAGCATACATGCCGCCCGAAATAAAAAGCTTATTAGCCGAAAACTATAAAAAAATAGCCGACATCAATTTTTTACAAAACCTGAGCGATGTGGATGTGCAGGCCAATATTTTAAAAGCAATGCTTAATACCGATATTATATAATTTATGGAGTTTTTACATTACCTGCTTGGCCCCGACCTTAAGGCCGGCCTACTGATCGTCTTAAACCTGATTGTTATTGAGAGCCTGCTCTCTGTTGATAATGCTGCCGTACTGGCCACCATGGTGCTTGACCTGCCCCCGCACCAGCGTAAAAAAGCATTACGCTATGGTATTATAGGCGCATATGTTTTACGGGGCGTTTGTTTGTTTTTAGCTGCATGGCTGGTATCTGTTTGGTGGCTGAAACCACTTGGCGGCCTTTACCTCATATACCTGAGCTTCAATTATTTTAAAGGTAAACTGAAAAAGGCCGACGGCGACAATGAAGAAGAAACTGTTGATAAAAACAAAAACTGGCTTTACCGCTCAACCGTAGGCCTTATTGGTAATTTATGGGCAACCATCGCTTTAGTGGAGCTGATGGACCTCGCCTTCTCTATTGATAATGTTTTTGCGGCGGTAGCGTTCACCGATCATAAAATGCTGATTTATATTGGCGTGTTTATCGGGATCCTGGCTATGCGTTTTGTGGCCCAGGCTTTTGTAAGGCTGATGGAAAAATTCACTTTCCTGGAAACAGTAGCTTTTATTGTGATTGGCGTGCTGGGTATTAAACTGGCCTCGTCGTTATACGTTCATCTTTACCCTGAAGCCGGATTTTCAAAACTAATGGAAGGCGAAGGCGCCGATATTTTCACTTCGGTGTTTACTGTGGCCTTATTTATTATCCCCGTGCTAACGTCATTGCTGTTCAACTTTCCTAAAAGGCATACCATTGAACCCAAAGTAGCTGAAGCTGCGGAGGATGTGCTGGATAAACAGTAGGTTGGTTGGCAGTGGCAGTTAGAAGCGCAGGCCAAGCGCGATTCCCCTCTTGAGAGGGGCGGAGGGGTGTGTTTCTACTTCGGTATTCTAATCGCATAAACACACCCCTGCTATCGCTCTTATCCTGCGCGCCCCCCCTGAAGAGCAGGGCTGTTGCATTCTAAATATTATAAGTTAACTTGAGGTCAAAAAAGTTAGGATGGATAAGAGCATATTAGCGTATTTATCAGAGTTACCGGATATAAGGCGAAAGGCAGGCCAGCGCCATGACCAGACTTTCATTCTGTTGCTTGTGTTAATGAGTACAATGAGCGGTTATCATGGCTATCGTTCGATGGGTGATTTTATAAAGCGGAATGAAGTCGATCTTTTGGCCTTCTTTCAGCCTAATAAAGCCCGCCTTCCAAGCTTTTATACTATAAGACGTGTAATACAAGATTTAGACTTTAACAGCTTAAATGAGAGTTTCCATAAATGGGCCAGTCAGCATATTGATTTGTCTAAAAATGAATGGCTACATATAGATGGTAAGGCAATGAAAGGGACGATGAGCGATTATTCTCTTGACAAACAACGATTTGTAAGCCTGGTAAGCTTGTATAGTAGCAGGAGTAATCAAGTCGTTGGCCATGGTTTAGTTGACAACTCAAAACAAAGTGAAATCTCTGTAGTTCAGCAGCTTATTTCCAGTTTAGGATTACAGGGGGTAACGTTTACACTTGACGCATTACATTGTCAAAAAAAACGGTAGAGGCTATTATTGATACAGATAACAATTATATAATAGGTGTGAAGAAGAATCAAAAGAACCTTTACAAAAAGATCGAAACCATTACATCGGACGAGGCAATGGTTTGTAGTAAGTTTGTTGAGTTGTTGAAAAACAAAGGGCGAATAGAACGTAGAACAGTTTGGGTGTACCCGGGAACAGAGGAAATCAGTAACACATGGGCTGGGGTAAGCCAACTTATTAAAGTGCATCGCTGGGTAAAAGAAAAAGGACGTATCCGGGAAGAATACGCCTTTTTCATCAGTAGCTTAATCGGTAATGCGCAAACATTCTGCCATGGTATTAAAAGCCATTGGAGTATAGAAAACAGTCTTCATTGGGTAAAGGACGTGACATTTAACGAAGACGCTTCACGAATTAGAACATCCAATGCGCCTGAAAATACTTCTGTGTTCAGAAACATAGTTATTAATGTATTTAGGATAAATGATTACCCAAATCTCGCACAAGCACAAAGGCTTGTTTGCAACGATATCAACAGGTTGAAACAACTATTAAATTAGAATGCAACAGCCCTGCCCTGAAGAGGGGAACAAGAACTTTGCTCTTTCAGAGCAATTAAAAACGATTGATTAGTAACAAAACAAATGTTCTTAAATAAAACAATAGCATCCATTTTTGGCATAGGGTTTTTGAAAGGCGGGGGTACTTATGCTGCCATTGTTACCTGCGGCTTTATCTGGCTGCTATGGCAAAGCCCGGCTTTGCAAAACCCCTGGTACCTGCTGGCCATTACCGTATTGATTACCGCGCTTGGTGTATTTGTAGGTAACAAGGTTGAACCCGACTGGGGCGAAGACAGCTCGCGGGTGGTAATTGATGAGGTTGCCGGCATGCTGATAGCTATGCTTTTTATTCCCCCTAATTTTTATTTCCTTTTAGCAGGCTTGGTGTTGTTCCGCTTTTTTGACATTGTGAAACCACTTGGCGTACGCAAGATGGAAGATCTCGGTGGCGGTTTAGGTGTAATGATGGATGACCTGCTGGCTGGCGTTTATTCCAATATCCTGCTTTGGGTAGGATATTTTGTGTGGATGAAGTTTGCAGCACATTAATGAAAAGCCCGGGTTTAATCAACCCATAAAATCAGATCATATAAGACCAACATGTTGTATATGTTGCATAGCAGGTGTGTGGGTTGCCACTTTGCGCTTATATTATTCCAATTGTTTCAAAACAAAAATTAAATCCTCAGATCAGTTGATCAGCAGCTTATATCCCCGGCCATGCACGTTGATGATCTCCACGTTAGGGTCATCTTTCAAATACTTACGAATTTTGCTCAGAAATACATCCATACTACGGCCGTTAAAATAATTATCATCGTGCCAGATGTTCAGCAGGGCTTCTTCGCGGGTAAGCACCTCGTTTTTATGCACACACAACAAACGCAGTAGCTCGGCCTCTTTGGTAGATAGCTTTTGCTGGTTTTCTGATGTCATGATCATCTGAGTGGTATAATCAAACGTATATTTCCCAATTTTAAAGGAGGTTTGTTTCTCCTCTTCCTTTTTACCGATATTATCCGTACGTTTTAACAACGCATTTATACGAAGCAGTAACTCCTCAATGCGAAAGGGCTTGGTAATATAATCATCTCCCCCCAAATTAAAGGCCTGGGTTTTATCTTCGATCATGCCTTTGGCTGTAGCAAAAATAATAGGTACCTGGGCATTGATCTTGCGGATGTCTTTGCCAAGCGTGAAACCGTCCTTTTTAGGCATCATCACATCCAGTATCAGCAGGTCATATGTTTGTTTGGTAAAGGCGCGTAAGCCCTCTTCGCCATCCTTACATAAAACAACATCAAACTTACCTTTCAATTGCAGGTAGTCCTGTAGCAACAGGCCCAAATTGGCATCGTCTTCAACCAGTAGTATTTTTTTCATGTTGTTTTTAAGTCCGGAAGTCCGAGGTCGGCAAGTCCGGAAGTTAATTTTAATTATATCCGGGAAGCCTCCTCCATCTTTCGGACTTTGGACATCCCGACTTTCGGACTCCTTTTATGCTATCGCAAACTTCAGCTCAAACTCCGAGCCCTTCTCTTTTTCTGATTTCACGCTTATGGTGCCATTCAGGCGTTTTACTATGGTATTAACATAGCTTAAGCCCAGGCCAAAACCTTTAACGTTGTGTACATTGCCGGTAGGTATGCGATAAAACTGTTCAAATATTTTTGATTGCTGGTCGCGGCTCATGCCTATACCTTTATCGGCTACTTTAATAACAATTTGCCCGCTTTTAACAAATGTGCTTATCGTTATATCAGGCGCTTCGTTGCTGTATTTAATGGCGTTATCAACCAGGTTATACAACACGTTCGAAAAATGCAGTTCATCGGCAATGATATAGGCATTTTCGGCATCAAGGTGCAGTGTGGTTTTAGCATTGCATTTTTGCAGTTTGAGCGCCATGCTGTCAAGCACTATGGTAACCATCTCATTTACATCAACCGGTTTTTTATCCAGTTTAAAATCATTGCGTTCAATGCGGGCAATGTTTAATACGCGCTCGATATGGCTGCCTAAACGGGCATTCTCTTCAAAAATGATGTTGGCTAAGCGGGCTACCCTGCTTTTATCTTCGGCAATTTCATTATCCCTTAAAGCTTCACTGGCTATCATGATGGTTGATACCGGGGTTTTAAACTCGTGGGTCATGTTGTTGATGAAATCTATCTTCATTTCTGAGATCTTTTTCTGCCTCAATATCGAAAAGATAGTGTAACCAAAGCAGAGGATCAGCACCATGGTAAGACCGCCGGTTGTAGCCATAGTGGCGGTCATATTGCTTAATATCAATGAGTTTTTTTGCGGAAATGAGAGCCTGATCTTCCCGGGGTCATTGATCACCTCTTTGGTAAAAATGGGCGTTTGATAAGTGTTTGCTGCAACAAAAACAGGCAACTTTTCGCCCTGGCTGTCACTGGCATTTGAAAATATCAGCGAGTCGCTGTTGGCCGTTGTAACCTCATAGCTGAAAGGCAGGAAAATGCCTTTATTATGAAGCTCAAAACGCAGTAACGAATCTATCCAGAACGGGTTGATCCGTTTATTCAACGGTTCGCCTGATTTACGGTATTCTTCGGCCAGGTTTTCGATAACAGTTGGCTTATTGCTCAAACTGTTAACCTTTTCAAGCGAATCGGTCTCCAGCATTTTTTTTATCTGCTGAACCTGCCGCTCCTTTTGCTTACGGGTTTGTTCCTGTACCCACAAGGGATTAATGCGCGGTACGGAGATCATTTGTTTGCCAAACTGAGGGTCGACGTACACGTACCTCAAGGTATCGTACTTATGAAGTTTTTTAGGGCGACCTACCCTGCGGGTAATACGGGTATGCACTATCTCGGGCGTAAGTTGTTCATGTACTACACCAAACTCGTCAGTATATTCTTCAACACGTACTTTAAAATCAACCGTACCCTCTGTTTGCAGTAAGCCGTTAAGCTCATCATCCATTTTTTTACGCTGGATCATGCGCTGCAAACTATCGCGCAGTAAAGCAATCCGTTTTTCGCGGGCAGATGGATGTTTGTTTGCTTTTGGTATGCCCGCTACTTTTATTGTGCTGATACCCTGTTCTTCATTATCGGTGCTGATGGCAGCTTGCTGGGTTTTGGTTTTCAAAAAGTTATTTGCATCCTGGCGGGTAACTTTATCTACCACATTGTTCATAGCCTCCCTCACCTGGCGGTCGAACGAATCGGACTGCATCTGGTATGATTGCCTCAGAAAATAAAATTGCATAGCCATTACGCCCAACAGCGCAAAGCTCATTAAGCCAATAATTAAACCTATGCTCCTTTTCTTCATTTGTTAACAAACAAAATTATCCTAAATCCGCACACAAAAATTGCATTTAACAAAATTTAACAAATGTACATTCAATTTAAAACTCTGCTGCTTAATATTTTATTGTATCAATTACAGAGATACCCATTTAAGGCCACGGGTTTAATAACGGGAAGCTTATAAACAACAAAAGACCCTTTAACAGGGCCTTTTGAAATATTTCACTCACGCTTTTTTCTATTTTAGAATGGCAGATCGTCATCATCGGCTGATGAGCTGATATCAGCTGAGGGAGCTGCATACTGCGGCGCAGCAGGGGCGTTGTTGGCAGCCGCCAGCGGGGTAACCCTCCATAACTGTAATGAATTAAAATAGCTTTTTTTTCCCATTTTATCTGTCCACGGCCTGCCTTTAAGGTTAAAAGAAACCTCTACATCATCTCCAACCTTTACGTTATCCAACAAATTGCAACGATCCTGTATAGCTTCAAACTTTAAATATTCAGGGTATTGAGGGTTCTCAATATATTCAAGTATAAGTTCGCGTTTTTTAAGTGAATCGGTTACTTGCTGAGTGGCCGACACTTCATGTACCTTACCTTTAACTTCCATAATTAGTCTTCAAATAATTTAAAATGTAAAGTTAATAGTTAAGAAATTAAAATAGGGGCTTTTTAATTCTTAATTTTACCGAATTAATATGCAAGTTTTCCACACCGAAAGTAAAATCATAATTACATGTAACAAAAGGCTTTCAACCTACCTGCAACGGGAAGTTGAAGCTTTAGGCTTTGAGCCGGTCCGCGTTTTTCCCACAGGGGTCGAACTAAAAGGTACCGTTACAGATACCATTCCGCTTAATTTGAACCTGCGCTGCGCAAGCCAGATCCTGTATTCGTTAAAAACCTTTACCGCCCGCGACCCGAAAGAGCTTTACGATGAGCTGGTAACCATTGAATGGGAAAAGCTGATTGATTTCACCGGCTATTTCTCGGTATCATCAAATGTAAATAACGAGCA
This sequence comes from Mucilaginibacter sp. cycad4, assembly GCF_034263275.1. NCBI lineage: Bacteria > Pseudomonadati > Bacteroidota > Sphingobacteriia > Sphingobacteriales > Sphingobacteriaceae > Mucilaginibacter > Mucilaginibacter sp. cycad4. The sequence continues at coordinate 6,394,518 of NZ_CP139559.1, forward strand.
CATCCTTACCCCGCTGTTTGCCAACGTAAAGGTAAAGGACGCCATTGCCGACAGGATCAAATCTATCAAAGGCATCCGGCCGGATTCGGGCCCCGAGGTCAATAAAACCCTCGTACACCTTTACTGGCAGGATGACCGCGCCGAAATTTTCCTGGATACATCGGGCGAAACCCTGGCCAAGCACAGCTACCGTAAAATACCCGGCAAGGCACCGATGCTGGAGGCTTTGGCGGCATCAACCATCATGGCTACCAAATGGGATATGAAAAGCACGTTCATTAACCCCATGTGCGGTTCGGGCACCCTCGCTATTGAAGCGGCATTGCTGGCCACTGATAAATCTCCCGGCTTGTTCAGGATGAATTACGGCTTTATGCACATACTGGGTTACGATGAAACCGTATTTTTTACCGAACGGCGCAATTTAAAAGATAAAGCAAAAAAGGAAACCGGCTTTAAGATCATCGCCACCGATATTTCTGAGGACGCGGTTGACATCGCCCGCAAAAATGCCAGAACTGCCGGTGTAGAACATTTGATCGATTTTGCCGTTTGTGATTTTGAAGATACTGAGGTTCCGGCAGAAACTGGTGTGGTAATGTTTAACCCTGAATACGGCGAGCGTTTGGGTGTGCACACTAAACTGGAGATCACCTATAAACGGATAGGCGATTTTTTGAAAAAGAAATGCCTCGGTTATAATGGTTATGTTTTTACGGGCAATCCTGACCTGGCCAAAAAGATAGGCTTAAAGGCAGCCCGTAAAATTGAATTTTATAATGGTAAGCTTGATTGCCGCCTGTTTGAGTATGAATTGTACCTGGGCAGCAAACGCGAACCGAAAGAAGAAAATTAAATGAAAAAGATCCTATTATTTATAGCACTTATTTTATCATCAGTACTGGTTAAGGCACAAACACAATTAGCATTTCCATTTCAGGGCGGCAGCCCTATCATGAACCGGTTTTTTAAAGACAGCCTTGTTGTATCACCAGAAATCATTAAAAAGAAAGCAAGCGGAACAGCCGTGTTTAAGTTTACTGCTGATGAAAAGGGAGTGATCAAAAAAATAATTGTTTATTATGCGGATGATGCCATACTGGTAATACCTATAATTGAGGCATTAAAAAAATCAAACCATAAATGGATCATCCCCGATCATGAAAAACTGCATGATTTTATTTTGCCGTTTTCCATCAACTTTAATACGCCGGCAAATACAAGTAACGCAACTATAAAGGCAGCATTTGATTATTACAGCAAACGCAAGCCAATTATATCTTATAACCAGGTACCGCTTGAAACGGCTACTTTATTGCCCACAGTAATTGTTAATTACGATTTAGGCGAGTAGTTTTTTTAAAAATAAAAAGTATATGGAGGCGGCAGATCTTATGGTCTGTCGCTTTTTTTTGGTCTTTATTATTAATTAATATAGTTGTTAAAATCTGTGTATTTATGCTTGCTGTTACACTGGGGTGTTGATTTTTAATTAAAAAAATATAAAATATCAGCTTTTCAGTTGATTGTCATTAAAAAAAAATGAAATTCTGAAATCCATAACCCCAATATTTTCGTTAGTATAGATGAATTAATATGTAAATGGATGAAAGATATGCTAAACTTCAAGATCAAGGCCATCGCTGCTAATATAAGGCATACAAGGGAAGGACTGAATTACACCCAGGAGTACCTTGCAGCCAAGCTGGGTATATCACAAAACGCGTATAGCAAAATTGAGTTAGGCTATACAAAAATAACCGTTGAAAGGCTTTTTCAGATTGCTGCTATTTTGGAGATTGAAGTTGCCGAACTCATCAATACAGAAAAAATAGTCGCTGCTTAACGTTTTATATACAACCCCCATTGTTCTGTCTTTTGCTTAGTATCTTTGCAAAAGATGGAACATAATAAACTCATTGAAGCCACTGTAAATTTTGTGCGCAATACGCTTAGGGATGCCGAAGGCGGCCATGACTGGTGGCACATTCACCGCGTTTGGACAAACGCAAAACTCATCAATAAAACAGAACAAACCGATCAGCTTATAGTTGAGCTTGCTGCCCTGCTGCATGACATTGCCGATAGTAAGTTTCATAACGGCGATGAAGAGATTGGCCCGCGTACTGCCGGCAATTACCTGCAAAGTATGAATGTTGATGCCGGTGTTATTGAGCATGTGCAGCAAATCATCAGGCATATGTCGTTTAAGGCCAGCTTTGATAAACTGTCCTTTCATTCGCCCGAGCTGGCAGTAGTACAGGATGCCGACAGGCTGGACGCTATTGGGGCCATCGGTATTGCCCGCGCCTTTACCTATGGAGGTTTTAAAGGCCGCGAATTATACAATCCCGAAATACCGCCAAACCTTAACATGACCAGGGAGGAATATAAAAACACCACCGCTCCAACCATTAATCACTTTTACGAAAAGCTATTATTACTTAAGGATAAAATGAATACGCCTGCCGGTAAAGCGCTTGCCGAACAAAGGCACACTTTTATGGAAGATTATTTAAAACAGTTTTTTGACGAATGTGGTTCAAGTTAACGCGAAAGCTTACTTTTGCGCCAAAATTGACAGCCCATGAAAAAACTTATACTTACTATAATACCCGTGTTAATTACTGCCGCTGCTTTGGGGCAGGATACTGTTAAGCGCCAGCGGTTCAATTTCCATTTCCAGCAAACGGTAATTACCCAGTACAAACCATCGTTTCATGCCGATTATAACGGCGATAACAGTTTACTTACCAAAGAAGAAACACAAAGCTCAATTACCACCACGCTTTTTGGCGGCGCAAGGCTCTGGAAAGGCGCCGAAGCCTATTTTAACCCCGAACTTTCTGGCGGTTCGGGCTTGAGCAAAACACTGGGTGCGGCCGGTTTCCCTAATGGCGAAACTTTTCGTGTAGGCGGCGCGGAGCCAAAAATCTATATAGCCCGCCTGTATTTTACCCAAAACTTTGAATGGGGCAAGGATAAAGACACCATCAGCGATGACGCCAACCAGTTGGCCGGTTTAAAAAGCAAGCGTTACTTTTCGGTTACTGTAGGTAAATTTGGTATGGCCGATTTTTATGACGGCAATGAATTTAGCCACGATCCGCGTACGCAGTTCATGAACTGGAGCTTAATGGATAACGGCGCATGGGATTATCCCGCCAATACCCGCGGGTATGTGATGGGTGTCCATACCGAATTGGGGCAGCCAAACTGGACACTGCGCTTTGCCTTTACCATGTCAACCACCACTGCCAACGGCGCCATCTGGGATCAAAAAATTGGTAAGGCCAATACCCAGACGTTGGAATACGAAAAACGCTATACACTTAATGGACAAAAAGGCACGTTCAGGATCTTAGGCTTCCGTAACAACGGCAAAATGGGCGATTATCGACTGGCGCTTGCACAAAGCCCTGTTGCGCCCAATGTTGACACTACGCAAGCTTATGGCAGGCATAAATATGGTTTCGGCATCAGTGCCGACCAGTACCTGACCAAAGATTTTGGGGTATTTGCCAAATTGAGTTATAATAATGGTAAAACCCAAACATGGTATTTTACCGAGATTGACCGCTCATTGAGTTTTGGCGGTGTACTTAAAGGCAGTTCATGGAGCCGCGATGACGACGAACTGGGCCTGGCTTTTGTAGCCAATGGTATCTCAAACGCTCACCGCGATTACCTTGCAGCCGGAGGTTACGGTTTTATCATCGGCGATGGCAGGCTTAACTACGGCACCGAGTTTATTGCCGAGCTCGATTATAAAATAAACGCATATCAAAAGAAATTCTGGCTTACACCCGGTTACCAGTTTTTGCTGAACCCCGCCTATAATAAGGATAGGGGGCCGGTAAATGTACTTTCATTAAGGGCACACGTAGAGTTTTAAAGGCAAAGTTGCCAGTGGCATATTCAAATGTTATATTTGGATATGCCTGAGATGACCATCAAAGAAAATTAACAAACCAGGCTACATGGTTTGGGTAACCTATACAGACAAAGTATTTTCGCTTGTTTCCCTATAAACAGGTAGCCCCTAACAGGGTAAAGGAAAGCTAATCTCCGAAAACCAGATCGCAAGCATCCTTTTCTGGTAAATGATTATTAGTAAACCAGAGATGCTGCCTCTTAGAGGCTACCTGTTTGTAGAAAAAAAACGCCGTCTCCTCTTTTGCTCCAAGGCAGCAATCATTAACCACAACATCGTTCGGCTTTTATGATTATGCCTTGTCCGGAAAATCAATTAACCTGAACCTTTTTCATTTTACAAATAATAAACCCTGTTTTAGAATTAATTAAAACAGCTGACTAAAAGCAGATTTATTATCATAAATATATACTGTTAAATACTTGTTAATCTTTTATTTAAAAGTTGGTTAACTCCTTTTTTGTGTATATTAACAAAGCTGTATTTAAAACAGCTATTCAATCATCAAATAACAGAAACCAAATAAATTTATAATAATAAACCCTAAAGCTTCTTAATTATGGAAAATGTAACTGTTTACACTAACATGTTTCTTACCTGGATCAGCACCTTCGGGCTTAATTTATTAAGTGCCCTGCTTGCATTTGTTATCGGCCTTTATCTTATTAACTGGCTGGGCCGCCTGTTTAATACATCGATGAAAAAAGGCAAAATTGATGTATCGCTGCAATCGTTTTTCAGCAGCCTGCTGATGGCTGGCCTGCGTGTGTTATTATTGATAACTGTTGCAGGTATGCTGGGCATACAAACTACCTCATTTGTTGCTATTATTGGCGCACTTGGTTTGGCCGTAGGGCTGGCATTGCAGGGGTCGCTGGCCAACTTTGCAGGCGGTGTGTTGATATTGGTATTTAAGCCCTTTAAAGTAGGCGACATCATCGAATCGCAGGGACAGAGCGGCGCGGTTATAGAAATACAGATCTTTAACACCATTTTACTTACACCCGATAATAAAACGGTGATCCTGGCAAATGGCGCAGTATCAAATAACACTGTTGTGAATTACAGCAGGCATGGCAATATCCGCGTTGATATCTCATTGGAGATTGAGCCTCAAAACGATATGGATATTATACGCCAGATAGCCACTAATGCCTGCCTTAAGCATCCGCTTGTTTTGCAGGACCCGGCCCCGGTTGTTAATGTTTCAAAAATAAATGCAGGTAAAATCGCCATTGGTATTTGTCCTTATGCAAAAGCACATGATTACTGGACTGTGTTTTTTGGAGCACAGGAGCTTATTAAAAAAGCGTTTGACGAGCATCAGATTGCGATATCCCAGCCTCACTTTTATATTACACAGCGCAATAGCCCAACTACCGCTATTGCCTAAACAAAAAAGGCCGCATCATTTATATCATGATGCGGCCTTTTTGTTTGTATTATATAAAAGCTAATAGCTTGATTATTAATTGCCTTGTATAAAGGTAATGGGTTATATAACCTCATTCCAATTATTAACCTATTGCCTGCCTGATTTTTTCGGCTGTAGCGTTAAATTGTTCGGGTGTGAATTTTTGTTTAGGGAGCGAAAAGTTAATGCTGCTCATATCATTCATCGGTATAAGATGGATATGCGCATGAGGTACGTCAAGCCCCATAACAGCTACACCAACCCGGGGGCAGGGAACAGCCTTTTTTAAACCGAGGGCTACTTTTTTGGCAAATAGCTGCAGCCCCGTATAAGTTTCGTCATCCAAATCAAAAAGATAATCAACCTCCTTTTTAGGGATCACCAGCAGGTGACCTTCCGTAAGCGGAAAAATATCTAAAAAAGCCAAAAATTCATCGTTCTCGGCCACCTTATAAGCGGGGATCTCGCCTGCAACTATTTTTGAAAAGATGGTCATGGATAGTGAGTGGTTGATTACGTTAATTGGGTGAGTGATTGTATTTAATAGTAAAATCAGGTGGGTAATTGATTTGGGAAGCCGGATAAAACCACTCTCCCAATCAACCACTCACCTAATCAACTATCGGCTTATTTCCAGGATCTCGAATTCAATTTTACCAGCAGGTACAGTGATCTCTGTTTTTTCGCCAACCTTTTTGCCAAGCAGGCCCTTAGCTATTGGCGATGCTACCGAGATTTTACCTGTTTTAAGATCGGCTTCGCTCTCTGATACCAGCTGGTAGCTCATGGTAGCACCGTTTTTCAGGTTTTTGATCTTTACTATTGACAATGCAAGCACCTTTGAAACGTCAAGTTTTGATTCATCAAGCAGGCGCGCATTAGCCAGCGTTTCCTGCATCTGGGCTATTTTGGCCTCATGCAAGCCCTGTGCCTCTTTAGCCGCATCGTATTCGGCATTTTCCGACAGATCGCCTTTGTCACGTGCCTCAGCAATAGCTTTTGATATATCGGCACGGCCGGTTGTTTTTAATCTCTGTAGTTCTTCTTTTAATTTCTCTAAACCATCTTTGGTATAGTATGATACCTCTGCCATAACGCAAAAATTAATTAATATTATTACTGTTGATTAACCAAAAAAAACCGCCCTTCCCTGTTTTAAGAAAGGACGCAATGCTTATAAAAGCAAACAAGACTATGTAAGCCCTCTGCTTACATAGTCTTGCGTTTTGGTAATTAACGAAGATAAGTGATTTAAGTTTTATTATCCAAATTTTTAAGAAGGGAATTTTTTTGATTGGGTTGATAAGATTGCTTTTATTCCGGGCTAATAGAAGGTATAGTTCAAAGTTCTTATTGCGACCTGTTTATCCTTAAGTTAATCAAAATTTTTCAACCGCTCAATATTCCCCTCCATGGTTGCCTTGTCATTTACAGATGTTGCCAGGTTCATGGCAGTTTCGTAGTGCTGTAAGGCTTTTTGATTATCCACACCGGTATACAGGTTGCCCAGCAGTGAATAATAAAAGTGGTTATTGATCAGGTTCAGCTTCTCGGCTTCGGCTATTGCCACAGGTTTTCCATTGGTTTTGGCAAGGGCAAATGTCCGGTTCAGCGCCGCGATGGGCGAATACTCCAACATGAGCAGGTTATTGTATAGTTGTAATATATTCTCCCATTTTTCGGCGGTATCTTCCTTAATGGTATGCCAGTAAGCAATGCAGGCTTCGAGGTGATATTTAGTTATTGAGGATCCGGTTGAAGCCTGGTTTAGGTAATGGATGCCTTTATTAATGAGATCCCTATCCCAAAGTGATTCATCCTGGTCTTCATAGAGGATCATTTCACCATTATCATTGCTGCGGGCCTCAAACCGCGAGGCATGGAAACACATCAGGGCAAACAGGGCATTTACCGCAGGAGTGTTGGTGCTCCGGTTTTCAATAAGCAGGTAATTAAGCCGCATTGCTTCGGCACAAAGATCACGACGGAGGGTAACGTTTTGGGAGATTGAGTAATATCCTTCAGAAAACAGCAGGTAAATGGTTGTTAAAACAGTTTCCAACCGGTTGCCGATCTCGCTCAGGCTTGGCTGTTGAATCTGGATCCCCGCCTCCTTCAGCTTTTCCTTCGCCCGGTTTATCCGTTTGTATATCACCTCCTTATTTGCTAAAAAAGCATCGGTAATTTCCTGTATGCCAAAGCCGCAAAGCAGGTTAAGAGCAAGCGCCACCTGCGATTCGGCCGAAATAACCGGGTTGCAAACCGTAAAGATCATAGCCAGCTGACTATCAGCTATGTTTTTGGCAGACAGGTCTATCTCCATCTCGCCTGTACTATCGGTAGTATATTTTATTTGGGGCAAAAGCTTTTGCTTAAAAATGGTGTCCCGCTTCAGGTAGTTTTTAGTTTTATTTTTTGCAACAGTATAAAGCCATGCAGTCGGGTTATCAGGTAAGCCTTTCAAACCCCAGTTTTCGGTGGCCGAAAGGAAAGTATCGCTCACAATATCTTCGGCAATTTCAATATGTTCAATGCCAAAAAGGCGGCAAAGCACTGCAGCAATTTTCCGGTACTCGGTGCGGAACAGGTGAGGTAAAAGTTCTTTGGGTTGCATAGGTTAAAATAAAAATGCCTTTGCAAAAGTACAAAGGCATTTTATTTTATACGGCAGGTACAGCCATCCGTACTTCAACTGTAGCTCCCCATTGCAATATCGGGCAGTCTTTGGCAATTTCAACAGCCTCATCATAATCTTCGGCCCTGATGATGAACAAGCCGCCTATCGATTCCTTAATTTCGGCATAGGGGCCATTAATCACGGTATTTTGCTTAATTGTCCGGCCATCTCCATCCCAGCGTTTGGGAGCGCCAACCAGTTTGTTTTGGGCCGCGATGCCGCCTATCCAATCCTGGAAGGGTTTTATGGCTGCCTGCATTTGCTCCGGCGAGGGACTGGCATCTTTACTTTTCAGATCCCTGTGGATCACTAACAAAAACTCATTCATAAGGCTATGTTTTAATGTTGTTAATATAAGCTGTTTATTCAAACTGGCCAACCTGGTATGTACCCGGAGTATTCGGAAACGATAGGTTGATGCGGTTCCAGGTGTTAATGGTGGTAACGGACAACGTAAGGTCTATCAGTTCTTCATCGCTGAACTGCGCCTTGGCTATGTTGTACACTTCGTCGGTTACATGGCAGGCGGTAACGGCTTCGGCCCAGGCAAAGGCTGCTCTTTCACGATCGGTATAATAAGGTGATTCTTCCCACGCACTCAGGCCATATAAGCGTTGTTCGGTTTCGCCTTTGGCACGTGCATCTTTATAATGCATGTCAAGGCAATAAGCGCATTTATTGATCTGCGATACCCTGAAATTTACCAGCTCACGAAGGGATAGCTCAAGGGGGGATTTTTTAAGATATGTGTTAATACCGAATAATGGTTTTAAGGCATTTTGTCCTTTTTCCCACATGCTGATTCTCTGTTCCATTTTGTTTAAAATTTATGTTGTTAAAACCCAATGACAACCATGCCTGGCAGATTGGACAAAATGAAAAAAAATATTTTTTATTTTTTTTGATGACTGGAATTAAATTCGGGAATTTCTCTGTAGAGATGCATCACGTACACCTCCCGCCTTGCAGATTTTTCCTGCTTAACTACACACGCATATGATGCATCTCTGCATAAAAATACCTATCTTTCCCTCATGGCCTTACCCAATATTTTTACTGTACAGGTAGCTGATGATGTGATCAGCCGGCTTAACAAACTTACGCCTCAAACCTCACCCGGATGGGGTAAAATGAACGTTGCACAAATGTTGGCGCACTGCTGTGTAACGTACGAAATGGTGTATGAAGATAAGCACCCCAGGCCCGGTGCCTTCATGAAACTGATCCTGAAAATGATGGTTAAAAATAAAGTGGTGAGTGAAACTCCATATAAACACAACAACCCCACCGCGCCTGCATTTCTTATTACCGATGAAAGGGATTTCAATACCGAAAAAGCCCGGTTGATAGCCTACATCCAAAAAACACAGCAACTGGGCGAAAAAGCTTTTGATGGCCGCGGGTCGCATTCATTTGGTCCCTTAACCATTACCGAATGGAACAACATGTTCTATAAGCATATTGACCACCACCTTACGCAGTTTGGCTGTTAAGTGCATAGTTTGAACTTACGGCTAAATTTTCCTTTCTTTACCGGCATACCAGGTAAATCGATATAGCGCATGGAAAAACTAAATCCCGGCATCCTTAAAACCAAACAACATTTTGAAATTCTTGACGGCCTGCGGGGCGTAGCAGCTATAGCAGTTGTTACTTTCCATTTTATGGAGATTGCTTATCCCGACTATAGTAAGGATTTTATAGGTCACGGTTTTTTGGCGGTTGATTTTTTCTTTTGCCTGTCGGGCTTTGTAATCGGCTATGCTTATGACGACAGGATCGGCAAAATAGGTATAAAAGAATTTTTCAAATCGAGGTTGATCAGGTTGCACCCGCTTGTTGTTTTTGGCTCGGTATTGGGCTTGTTAGGGTTTATATTTGATCCGTTTAATACCCAGCCCATTGCTCGTAGCGCGGGCAGTATATTCCTTTTATTTTTTAGCTCGATATTAATGATCCCTAACGCTACCATGACCGAGCGATATTTCAACTTATTTGGCTTCAATGCCCCGGCGTGGTCATTGTTTTGGGAATATGTGGCCAATATTGTTTATGCGCTTGTGCTTTACCGTTTTGCCCGGCGTTATTTGATAATACTTGTTATACTTTCGGCGATAGCGATTTGCTGCGTAGCCGGTAGTTCGGGTAATTTAATGGGCGGCTGGAGCGGCGACACTTTTTGGGATGGAGGTGTGCGGATAGCGTATTCTTTTACTGCTGGTTTGCTGGTTTACCGTTATAACCTGATTATCAAAAACAAGATTGGTTTTATTGGTCTTTCGGTTTTATTAATGCTGGCTTTCCTGATGCCGTTTTCATCATGGAACTGGCTTGCCGAGCCTATTGTGGTTATTATTTATTTCCCATTGCTGGTGGCATTGGGGGCAGGTGCTGTTCTTAATAACGGCTTACACAAAATATGTGTTTTTTCGGGCAATATTTCTTACCCCTTATACATGACGCATTACTTTGTGATGTGGATGTTTGGTAGTTACTATGCAGCGAATAAACCCGATGCTGCTCACCTGGCGTATATCATTATACCTGGATTAATTGTACTGGTAACGTTTGCTTACCTGGTTATGGTAGTGTACGATATCCCATTACGCCGTTACCTAACCGAAAGAAGAAAAAAACAGGCTGCTAAATAAACTGCATGGCCTATTCGTTAGTTTAATTAAAGATTAAGGAAGGGTTTAGCCTACGGTTAAATTAAAACCTGTATGTTTAAAATGCCGAAAAAGTGTTGTTTGTACACTAAAAATAATTATTTTTACAAGTGGTTTTGTGCTGATTTCCAGTTGTTCTGTTGAAGTATGCCAACCTTTGGTACAATGAAAAAAACGTTAGTTGTTGGTTGGCTTGTGATACTTTTAATCGCTGTTGGCGCTTTATTTTGGTATAATGAGCTGCAATACCAGTTGCCAACTCCTGTACCCAAAAACTATAAAGCAGTAAAGCAGGGCACGGTTGTATCCATCAATCCAAAGCACTACCAGGATCACAGCAAACCGCTGTTCCTGCACTTTTTCAACCCGGATTGCCCCTGTTCAAGGTTTAATATCAAACAGTTTAAAGCTATTGCCCAGCAATACCGCAGGCAGGTGAATTTTGCCATCGTGATCATGAGCAGCAAACATTTCACCGAAAGCGAGATCCGGGATAAGTTTGGGATGAAACTCCCTGTGATATTTGACCCATCGGTTGCTGAGGCTTGCGGGGTTTACTCAACACCCCAGGTTGCCCTTATTGATACAGGCAGCAGGTTGTACTATCGCGGCAATTATAACGTAAGCCGTTATTGTACCGATGAAAAAACAAGCTTTGCCAAAGTGGCTATTAATGGTTTACTAAACGACAATACATGCCTGACATTTAATAAGCTTGCATTAACCTCATACGGCTGTCGACTGCCCGACTGTCATAATTAATATTACCCCCTAAATATCAATCATAGTGACCGCAGACATAGCTCAAAACATTAATTTTCAAACCGAGATCAAAGACCGCTCAGACAGGTTGATGGATTATTTCCTGCCTTTACATTTTGTAGTTGGTTTAGCACTGGCCTGTTTTTATGATACCTGGCTTATAGCCTTTGGCGTTGGCGGCCTTTGCCTGCTGGCATACTATACCGCTAAAATAGCCTTGCCTAATTCTTCTTTATACCAATACGTGCTGGCATCTGTACTGGGCATTTTTATGGCTCAGTATATTTACCAGATGCACGGCTTGTTTGAGATGCACTTTTTTGCTTTTATTTCGAGTGCGCTGCTTATCACCTACCAAAACTGGAGGCTACAATTGCCATTGCTTTTAGTTGTTATTGTACACCATGCTGTTTTCAGCTATCTGCAGGATATTGGTTATGGCAGCATATTTTTCACCCAGCTCAATTACTTTGATCTTCAAACATTTATTATACATGTATTGCTTACCGGGGTTATCATGTTCATATGCGGGCTTTGGGCCTACCAGTTGCGCAAGTATAATGAACTTAGGATAGTGCAAACCCTGCAAATGGCCGATCTGCAGCGGGAAGCCCAGCTATCGCTTGAACGTAAACATAATGAAGAGGTTTTGGCAGCCGCAAACCAGGAACTGAACTACTCGAACCAGGAACTTCAAAAGGCACGCCTGGCGGCCGATCAGGCTAACCAGGAAAAAAGTATTTTCCTGGCTACCATGAGCCACGAAATCCGTACGCCTATGAACGGGGTTATCGGGATGTCGGCTTTGTTGAACGAAACTGAGCTCAATGATGAGCAGCGTATGTTTAACGAAACCATTATCAGCTGCGGCGAAACGCTCATCCATGTGATCAATAACATTCTTGATTTTTCAAAGATAGAAGCAGGCAGTCTTGACCTTGAACAGGATGATTTTAACCTGAGACAGTGTATTGAAGATGTGATGGATATGTTTGCAGTTAAAGGCGGACAAATGGGGCTCGACCTGGTTTATGAAATTGCGGAAGATATATCACCAGGCATCATCGGCGACCCGCTGCGACTTAAGCAAGTACTTATCAACCTGGTAAGCAACGCTATAAAATTTACGGAGAAAGGCGAAGTAGGCATTAAGGTTAGATGTGTTGATAAACAGCCCGATGGTTTGCTGAAATTACGGTTTGACGTTTGGGATACAGGTATAGGCATCCCGCAGGATAAGCTGCACCGCCTGTTCAGGGCATTTTCACAGGTCGATTCCTCCACTACACGTAAATATGGGGGTACCGGTTTAGGTTTGGCCATTTGCCAAAAGCTTGTTGCACTAATGGGCGGCAGCATAGGTGTCGAAAGTGAACCCGGTGCCGGTACAAAGTTTTTCTTTACTATAAACGCCTATCCCGGCGAGATTTCCCACCAGCAGCCTGCAAGTTTTGATCTTGAGGAGCTGCGCGGCAAAAAAATACTTATAGTTGATGATAACCACACCAACCTGTCAATCCTAAATCGCCAGTTTGAAAACTGGAACCTTAGATCGGTACCAGCCGAGTCTGCGGCCGAGGCTTTGGTGATCCTGCAAAAAAATAAAGACATTGACCTGGTTATTACCGACATGAACATGCCTGTAATGGATGGGGTTATGCTGGCCCGCATCATCAGGGAAGGGTACAGCCACCTTCCTATTATATTGCTAAGTTCGGTTGGCGAAGAATTTATAAAAGATCAGCGAACGCTGTTTACCTCTGTTATGAGCAAGCCGATAAAACAACAAGTGCTGGGCAAACAGGTTTTTATGGCACTCAGGAATAAACCGGTCCAAACCGATGATAAACAAATAAAGAGCAAACTTTCGGTTGATTTTAGTGATAAATATCCCTTCAATATCCTTATTGCCGAAGATAACGAGGTTAATCAGCACGTTATTAAGCACATTTTAAATAAAATGGGTTATAAGCCGGGTATGGCCAAAAACGGGCTCGAAGCGATAGAGGCCCTGTACCAAAACGAGTATGAGCTTATTTTAATGGATATGCAGATGCCCGTTATGGATGGGCTTGAAGCTACCCGCGTAATCCGTAAAGAAAACATTAAGCAACCTGTTATTATTGCGCTAACAGCCAATGCCATGGCCGGCGATGAACAGGATTGCCTGCAGGCCGGTATGAATGATTACCTGAGCAAGCCTGTAAAACTTGATGAGCTGATGAATAAGCTTTCGAAATGGTATACTGTGGCTAATAACAAAACTATAGCTCGTCAGGGTTAATGTATTGGCTATTGCTGCCCGGGTTTGTTTAAAACGCAGAGTGTAGGGAAGGTTTTTGTCTTCCCAATATCTGTACTTGGCACCTTTTTCATGATTGTATTGAGAAGATAAATGCAACAATACTTTTGCAAAACAAATAGGTTATTTTTTTCATTTTTGTACAGCACAAGTAATATGTTGAATAAGCGAAATACCGAGTTTTTAAAATCGTTGCGGATATTATCGGTAATGACGTTTTATTTGCTTATCGCGAGCAGTCATGTTTTTTTCCTCCCCCGCTTAACGCAACTGGCCTGTACACGTTCAACAGGATTTAATTCGGTTTTTAAACGCAAGATGGAGAACCTGCACAACAGCTTCAGCGAATCAAGCTATGTTCAAAGACCGGACAAATCAACCCTTGAAGAAAAGAAGTCCGTTACCGATCTGATCAGTGCTGTTGTGGGCAGCTTTATACTGCTGTTTTTTGCATTGCAGCTATGGAAATTGAATCCGAAGCCATTTTTTCGATCCTTCGGGTTTAAGCCCCATTATCAATATACTTATCTTTCTCTTCGCACTTTCCGTATTTGATCTGACCATCCGGAGGTACTCTGCCTTCGATGCTTTACCGATCATTTTTTCAATTAATTATCCATCGTTTACCGGTATTTTTTGCAGTACTTACTGATCTGTATTTACGATCAGTTTGTGCAGGCATTTCCCGGTAGGCATATTCCGGAAAATCAAGATATGCGAATTTCAAAGAAGTTCTGCTGCCTGTTAATGGGCCTGCTAATAACAGCCTGTGGTTACGCGCAGCAGCAAAATAACACACCGGTTAGTTTAAAAGCCCTGCTCAACAGCGTAAACAGAAACGCACCTGCATTACTAACCGATTCGGCAGCGACAGCGATTAAGCAAGCCCAGGCAACCGAAACCCGGAGCGGCTGGCTCCCCAACCTTAAATTAAATTACCAGGCTGATTATGGTACCAACAACAACGTTGCAGGGCCATACTTTGGCTTTGGCATCATCCCATCCAACTCCAGGGGGGTACGTACCGAAAGTAATACCACCACTGTCTCAGCCAACGTCGGGGTGGTCGCGCTCGACTGGGAGATCTATAATTTTGGTGCTTATGGTGCTCAGAATAAAGTAGCCAACTCTGATATCCAGGTACAGCAAAACCAGTTTGCCGATTCCAAATATCAGTTGCAGGCCTATGCCATAGGCAATTACCTGCTCCTGATGAAACTGGAAAACTTCCTCAATATCCAGGCGCAAAATATAAAACGCAACCAGGAGATCCGCCGGTCGGTACAGTCGCTCGCCAAAAGCGGGGTAAGGGCAGGCGTTGATACCAGCATAGCCGAGGCCGAGCTGTCAAAAGCCCGTTTAAATTATATTGAGCTTAACAACCAGGTGAAGCAGGTCCAGTTACAGCTTTCGGCTGTCAGCGGTTTACCGTATCAGACGATAATACCCGATACCGCCGCCGAAACAAATCTTATCAACACCGCAACCGCCCTGGAGCCTTTGGCTATCGATACTATTAACCACCCGTTGATCAATTATTATAAATCGGTATATCAAAACAGCTTACAGCGTGAAACACTGGTTAAAAAAAGCTACAATCCTAAAATATTACTGGAAGGCGCCGTTTGGGGCAGGGGATCGAGTGTTGATGCGAACGATCATTTTAACAGCCTCAGCAGCGGCTGGGGTTTCGACAGGAATAACTACCTCGTAGGTATAGGCATTTCTTACAACCTGTTCGATCTGCGCCGCAAGCAACTGAAACTAAGAACGCAGCGTGCCAATACAGATTATACGCTCCGGAAGCTGGACGAGCAAAAGCAATTGCTGGCCATTAGCGCAGATCGGGCGGGCGTGGAGCTCCAAACGGCCCGGGAGCGCCTGGTTGAGATCCCCCATCAGCTTAAAGCGGCTTCCGATGGGTACCGGCAAAAGCTGTCATTATACAAAAACGGCTTAACCGATATCATTGAACTTAACGCTGCACTCAATATCCTTTACCGCGCCGAAACTGATTATGTACAGGCCAGGTATGCCTATTCAAATGCCCTGTTCCAGCAGGCTGTTACCAGCAACCAGGTAAATACTGTATTAAACCTTTTTTAATAATTTAATTATGTCAATGGTCACATCAGCACTAAAAAAGCCTGTCACTACTGTAGTGATAACCTTTAGCCTGCTCATATTTGCAGTGCTTAGTGCAATAAATATTCCTATAGATATCTTCCCGCAGCTAAACCTGCCTACTATATATGTTATAGAATCGTACGGGGGGATGTCTCCGCAGCAAATGGAGGGTTTCTTTTCCACCCGTTTGCAAGATCAGTTTTTATATGTT
Organism: Mucilaginibacter sp. cycad4; assembly: GCF_034263275.1. NCBI lineage: Bacteria > Pseudomonadati > Bacteroidota > Sphingobacteriia > Sphingobacteriales > Sphingobacteriaceae > Mucilaginibacter > Mucilaginibacter sp. cycad4. The sequence goes on from NZ_CP139559.1 coordinate 6,410,614, forward strand.
AACGGTGTAAAAAACATTACCAGTAAAAATATACAGGGCTTAACCATGCTTAAGCTTAGTTTTTATGAAAGCACCAATATGGCTGAAGCACAGGCGCAGGTTGCCCTACAGGTTAACCGGGCTATGAAGTTTTTTCCGCCAGGTGCCTTACCGCCGCAAGTGGTAAGATTTGATGCATCATCATTACCTGTAGGGCAAATGGTGCTATCGGCCCCATCGCGCAGCCTTAAGGAAATTTACGATTTGGCAGCCACCAAAGTAAGGCCGATGTTTGCTTCAGTACCGGGGCTTTCGGCGCCGCCGCCGTTTGGCGCCAATTCAAGGTCGATCACTGTAAACGTCGACCCTAATAAATTACGCAGTTACGGCATCACGGCCGATGAGGTGGTAGGCGCACTGGCCAACTTCAACGTGATGTCGCCATCAGGTAACCTTCGGTTGGGCAACACCATGTTTGTTACCACCATTAATACGCTTATTAAACAACCCGACCAATTTGGCGATATCCCGGTGATAACCAAAAACGGGGTGCCTGTTTTGGTAAAAGACATTGCCCACGTTGCCGATGCCAGCGATGTTACGGTGGATTACGCATTAATAAACGGGAAGCGTTCCGTTTACATCCCGGTGGTAAAAACCGCCGATGCCAGTACCTGGAGTGTGGTACAGGCGCTAAAAAGTAAGATCCCTGAAATACAAAGCCTTTTGCCCGATGATGTGAAGATCTCGTATGAGTTTGACCAATCCATCTTCGTGATAAACGCGGTAAAAAGCCTGATAACCGAAGGTGGTTTAGGTGCTATACTCACCGGTTTGATGGTGCTGCTGTTTCTTGGCGACTGGCGCAGCAGTTTAATTGTGGTGATCACCATCCCGGTATCTATATTATTAGGGGTATTGCTGCTGGGCCTGTTTGGTCAAACCATCAACATTATGACACTGAGCGGGCTGGCCCTCGCCATCGGGATCCTGGTCGATCAGGCAACAGTAACCATCGAAAATATTCACCAGCACCTGGAGATGGGCAAAAACAAGGCACAGGCTATTTATGATGCCTGCCAGGAGATTTCGTTCCCGTTGTTGCTCATTCTGCTTTGTATCCTTGCCGTATTTGCGCCGTCGTTTATGATGAACGGTGTGCCAAAGGCAATGTTTTTGCCTCTGTCGCTGTCCATTGGTTTAACTATGATCGTATCGTACATCATAGCGCAAACGCTGGTGCCTATTTTATCAAACTGGCTTATCAAGGCCGAAACCTATCAGCATTATGAGCATGGGAAATTGCATGCCCATGCCGGCGAAGCTTTAGACCGGCCGGAAGAAGGACAGGTAAACCACCACCTGCAGCAGGAGCAGAAACATCCCGAAAAGAACGACCTGTTTGAACGGGTAAAAATGCGTTTTATGCGAATCATTGAAAGCTGGATGCCCAGGAAAAAACTGATAGTGCCCGTATACCTTGTGGTTGTTTTGGGATTGGCCGGGGCCTGCTTTGTTTTTATCGGGAAGGATATGATGCCGAAGCTCAACAACGGCCAGTTCCAGATCAGGATCAAAGAACCCGATGGTACAAGGCTTGAGCGCACTGAAGGTAAGCTGAAACAGGTACTGCAAATTATCGACAGCACGGTAAACCATCACGTAGCCATTACATCGGGCTATGTGGGGATAGTGCCCAGCAGCTACGGTACCAGTAACCTTTATGTATTTAATACCGGTACTCATGAGGCTGTTTTACAGGTTAACCTTGATGAGGATTACCACATCAACATGGATGACCTGAAAGATGCCCTGCGCAAAAATATCGCCTCCCGTATCCCCGGGTTGCGTATCACCTTTGAACCTATCGATATGACGGAGAAGATCATGAGCCAGGGCGCATCTACACCTATCGAAATAAGGGTAGCTGGTAAGGATATGGCGCAGATAGAAGGCTACTCGAACAAAGTTTTGGCCGGCCTTAAAAAGATCAGCTACCTGCGGGATGTGCAGATTAACCAGCCTTTAAAATTCCCGGTGGTGGCAATAACGCTGGACAGGTTGAAAGCCGCCCAGTTGGGCCTGGATATTAAAGATATTGCCCGCTCGGTTACGGCAAGTACCTCATCAAGCCGCTTTACCGAAAAAAATCAATGGCTGGATGAAAAATCTGCCTACACCTACCAGGTGCAGGTACAGATCCCCGAGTACGTCATGAATACCATGGATGAGTTGAAGGAGATCCCGCTGGTAAGGGGGCAAAGCACACCGGTACTGGGCGATATTGCCAGCTTCAAGGTTAACTATGTACCTGGCGAATATGACCGCGCCGGCCCGAGGCGTTTTTTAACTGTAAGCGCTAATATTTATAAAAAGGATTTGGGTACGGCTACTGCTGCTGTACAGCAAGCCATTAAATCAGCTGGTACTCCTCCCAAAGGTTTGCTGGCCGAAATTAAGGGGATGTCGAGCCTGCTAACAGAAACTTTGGATAGCCTGCAAAACGGCTTATTGTTTGCCATCCTGGTGATCTTTTTGTTGCTGGCTGCTAATTATCAGTCGTTTAAACTATCGCTCACAGTACTTTCAACTGTGCCGGCGGTAATATTGGGTTCGCTGACCGCTTTGTTACTCACCGGCTCTACACTTAACCTGCAAAGTTATATGGGGATGATCATGTCTACCGGTGTGTCGGTAGCTAACGCCATCCTGATCGTAACCAATGCCGAAACATTAAGGCTCGATTATAAGGACTCGACGAGGGCGGCTATTACCAGCGCGTCTATCAGGTTAAGACCTATCCTCATGACCAGTTTGGCTATGATGGCAGGCATGGTCCCCATGGCATCGGGCATGGGCGAAGCCGGCGAGCAAACAGCTCCTTTGGGCCGCGCGGTGATAGGCGGCTTATTTGCCTCAACATTAGCTGCCCTGTTTATACTACCGCAGGTATTTGCCTGGGTGCAGCAAAAAACCACTTATGATTCACCATCCTTAATGAAGGATGTAAATGTTAATGGACCTCAACAACAACTTGAAACCTTCAACAGTTAATATTATGAAACTAAAATATATCATACTGCTAAGCAGTATCAGCTTAATGGCCGCTTGTGCGGGCAGCCAAAAACCGGTGGATCTCACAGCATCCAAATCCACCCAAAAAACAAAGGAATACGAAACCGGCACCGTGGCCGAAAAAGCGTTGTCAAGCGAGGTCAGGCTGCCGGGGCAGTTGAAACCTTATAACGAGGTGAACCTGTTTCCTAAAATAAATGGTTTCGTAAAAACCGTTTTTGTCGACCGCGGTACACTCGTAAAAAAGGGGCAGCTGCTTATCACGCTTGAAGCGCCCGAAATGGAATCTCAACTCCAGGCTGCCGATTCGCGCTATCTGCAGGCCCGCGAAAACGCCGTTGCCAGCAAGGAAAAATACCAGCGTTTGAAAGAAGCAGCCAAAGAGCCGGGTTCGGTTTCGCCGCTTGAGCTGGATAACGCACTGGCAAAAATGAAGGCCGACGAAGCTATGGCCCGTTCGGAAAGCTCCAATGTAGCATCGGTGCGTACCATGCAGGATTATCTTAACATCCGTGCACCGTTTGACGGCATGATCATACAGCGTAATGTTTCGCCGGGTGCTTTGGTGGCGCCCGGTAAAGGCACAGACCAGCCCATGCTGATATTGCAGGATACCCGTAAATTACGTTTGGAAGTATATATCCCTGAAGATTATGTGGACAAGGTTGATCTGAAACAGCATGTTAAATTCGTATTTAACGCCATGCCGGGTACCGAACAAACTGCCAGGATCAGCCGGTCGGCCAATGCGTTGGGCAGCATGCGTTCTGAAGCTATTGAGATAGATGTGCAAAACCATCAAAACACATTAAAGCCAGGTATGTATGCCGAAGTGAAAATCCCAATGCTTTCGGGCGCAAAGTCATTGTTAGTGCCAAATAATGCCATTATCCGTTCTACCGAAAGGGAGTATGTAATTGCGGTAAAAGATGGTAAAGCAGCCTTAACGGATATAAAGGAAGGGTTATCGAGACATGACTCAACCGAGATATTTGGGAACCTGAAGGCCAATGATACTATTCTTAAAAATGCCAGTGATGAGGTGAAGGAGGGGGCGAATATTAATTGACAGCTTAAGGGTAGCTTTTGGAGAAGAGAGAGAGGCATATTTTTTTACCTTTGCCCCTATGGAAACCATCACCTGGCATGATTTTGAAAAAGTAGAACTGCGCGTAGGTACTGTACTGGAAGCGGCAGATTTTCCCGAAGCCCGTAAGCCGGCCTTTAAAGTGAGGGTTGATTTTGGTGAGTTCGGCATCCGGTGGTCAAGCGCACAAATCACGAAGCATTATACCAAAGAAGAATTGGTTGGCCGGCAGATTGTAGGCGTGGTTAACTTTCCTAAAAAGCAGATCGCCAATTTTATGTCGGAGTTTCTGGTTACCGGTTTCGCCGATGAGAACGGAGACATTGTATTAACCGCTGTTGAAAAGCCTGTGCCAAACGGCAGCAAACTTATTTAAATGAGATATATCAGTTTCGAGGATGAGGCCTCTATATCGCCCGATGAATATTTCATGGGCGAAGCACTAAAAGAAGCCCGTTACGCATTGGAGGAAGATGAAATCCCGATCGGGGCAATCGTGGTTTACAATGGCCGCATTATAGGCAAAGGGCACAATCTTACCGAACGGCTTAACGATGTATCGGCCCATGCAGAAATGCAGGCCCTTACCGCAGCCGCCAATTTAATTGGGGGTAAATACCTTCAAGGCTGTACGCTGTACGTTACTATGGAGCCCTGTGTAATGTGTGCAGGGGCTTCTTACTGGTTCCAGGTAAGCAAGATCGTTTTTGGGGCTTATGATAACAAACTCGGATTCGGCCGCATCAACCAAAAAATAACCCATCCCAAAACAGTGATCACCGGCGGTATCCGCGAAGCCGAATGCAGCCAGCTGGTGAAGGATTTTTTTAAAAGTAAGCGGAAGAAGTAGGGTAATTGATAGTTCATGGATCATAGTTCATAGCAGAAGGAGTAATACTTGATGGAAAATTGCTATGATCCATGAACTATTAACTATGACCTAAAGAAAACATGACAATTATTTAGAACAAAAACTTCAATCAACGCTTATATTTGTTACGTCACAACAAACAGTAAACTTTAAAATAAACAACTAAAATTATGGCATTTACCCTACCGGCGTTATCCTACGCTACTGATGCTCTGGAACCGCACATTGATAAACTGACCATGGAAATTCACCATGGCAAACACCACCAGGCTTATGTTACCAACTTGAACAAAGCTTTGGAAGGTAAGCCCGAGGCTGAAAGCAATATCGACGATATCATTAAAAATATCTCTAAATTCCCTGCTGCTGTACGTAACAATGGCGGTGGCCACTACAACCATACTTTGTTCTGGACTTTGTTATCACCCAACGGCGGCGGCGAACCTACAGGTGCTTTAGCTGATGCTATTAAAAGCACTTTCGGTTCATTTGCCGATTTCAAAACCAAAGTATCTGAAGCTGGTGCAACCCGTTTTGGTTCTGGCTGGGCATGGTTAATTGTTACTGCCGATAAAAAATTAGCTGTAACTTCAACCCCTAACCAGGATAACCCATTAATGGATATCGCTGAAGTTAAAGGTACCCCAATTTTAGGTATCGACGTTTGGGAGCATGCTTACTACCTGAAATACCAAAACCGCCGCCCTGATTACTTAGCGGCTATCTGGAACGTGATCAACTGGAACCACGTTGCCGAGCTTTACGCAAAAGCAACTGCTTAATATTATTTAAGCTTATAAATTTGAAGCGGCAGGATCTGATGGTCCTGCCGCTTTTTTTATTCCAAAAAACTGCCTCCGCCCGGCCGGAGCCGAGCGGAGGCTTAAGAGGTATTTATTACGCTCTTATTTTACCTCCTAATTATATACCTCTAACCTATCCCGTCAATAATCTACTAACTTTGTGGACTTTATATCATGATCAAAAAGCCCATAGAAACCCTGCTCCGCGAATCAAAGGAGGAAGGGGAACATTCATTAAAACGCTCGCTTGGACCGATTAATCTTATTTTAATTGGGATAGGCATCATTATCGGGGCCGGTTTATTTTCGTTAACCGGTATCGCGGCTGGCCAGCATTCAGGGCCTGCGGTAACTATTTCTTTTTTAATTGCTGCTGTTGGCTGTGCTTTTGCTGCCCTTTGCTATGCCGAGTTTTCGGCCATGATTCCCGTTGCGGGTAGTGCGTATACCTACTCGTACGCTACCATGGGCGAGCTTTTCGCCTGGATCATAGGCTGGGACCTTGCGCTTGAATATGCCGTAGGTGCGGCAACGGTGGCCATCAGCTGGTCGCAGTACCTTACTAAGTTTTTATCCTGGTTTGATCTGTACCTGCCCCCGCAGCTTACGCTTTCGCCGTTTGAAACTGCCAAAACAGCGAATGGTGATATCATTAACGGGATCATTAATTTGCCTGCCGCCTTAATTGTGATTTTGGTTACCAGCATCATTATCCGGGGTACAAAAGGTTCGGCATTGGTTAATGCTATCATTGTAACCTTAAAAGTTGGGGTGGTAATTGTATTTATAGCCGTGGGCTGGTCGTTCATTAACCCACAAAACTATCATCCTTACATTCCGCAAAATACAGGTGTTTGGGGTGATTACGGCTGGTCGGGCATATTGAGAGGCGCAGGGCTGGTGTTTTTTGTGTTTATTGGTTTTGATGCTGTATCAACCGCAGCACAGGAGGCTAAGAACCCGCAACGTAATATGCCCATCGGGATCATAGGTTCGCTGCTGATCTGTACGGTACTCTTTATTGTATTTGCGCACGTAATGACCGGCATGGCTAACTATAAGGAATTTATAGGTTCGGGTGCTCCGGTTGCCATCGCTATTGAAAAAACGCATTACCAGTGGTTGAGTAAAGCTATTGTACTGGCTATTTTAATAGGTTATACCTCGGTGATTTTGGTCGACCTGTTAGGCCAATCACGTGTGTTTTTCTCTATGTCGAAAGATGGTTTGCTGCCGAAGATTTTTTCTGAAGTGCATCCCAAATTTCGCACACCATGGAAATCAAATATCATGCTTTGCGCTTTTATAGCCCTCTTTGCTGCCTTTGTACCGATACGCGTGGTTGGAGAAATGACCAGCATTGGTACCCTGCTTGCATTTGTTATGGTTTGTGCCGGCGTACTCATTTTACGTAAGCAGCAGCCCGATATTCACCGGCCGTTTAAAACACCCCTTGTGCCATTGGTGCCGGTGTTGGGGATCCTGACCTGTTTTGCCATGATGACATTTTTACCCGGCGATACCTGGCTGCGTTTGGTCATATGGCTTGCAATTGGTTTGGTTATCTACTATACTTACGGCAAAAAGAACAGCGTTATCCGCAGAATGCTTGCGGATAAGCAACAGCGCTACTAATAGATGACTGAAGATATTTTAAAACTAAAAGTTGAACGCATAAAATGGGAAACTCCTGATACTGCTACATTTTATTTGAGTAGTATTGATGGTAATCTTATCCCGTATATAGCGGGCCAGTTTATTACCCTGATATTTAATCACAGGCAGGAAGAGATCAGGCGCTCTTATTCGTTAAGTTCATCGCCCGATGAACGGTACCTGGCAATAACTATTAAGCGCATCACTAATGGAGAGATCTCACGCTTTATGCTCTCCAAAATAAAAGAAGGCGATGTGTTGAGTGCCCTTGCTCCGGCGGGTCGTTTTACAATCAATAGCTATCAGCAGGAAAAAGATATTTTTTTATTTGCCGGTGGAAGTGGCATTACCCCCATTTTTTCGCAATTAAAATATGTGCTTGGCAAGAAAGGTAAAAGCAGGCTGGTACTCATCTATAGTAACCAAAATGCTGCTTCCATTTTATTTAAGGACGAGCTGGATAAACTGGCAGCTGATCATCCCGAAAGGTTAACCATTATTCATCTGTTAAGCAGTGAGGCTAACCGTCTTAATACCGATAAGGTTGAGAAGCTGGTTAAACAGCATACACACTTTAATTTAGCTGATGCTGAATTTTACTTATGCGGCCCGTTTGCATACATGCGCATGATCCGGTTTGACCTGGTGTATATGGGGATTGATCAGGCAAAAATCCGCCGCGAAAATTTTGTACTTGAAACTGTTGCCGTAACAAGCGGTCACACCAGTTTTCCACCCAAAAACATCAAAATACAATACCGGGGCGAGCTGCATGATATTGTGGTAGGCGAAAATCAATCCATACTACAAGCTGCTTTGCAGAACAATATCCCTTTACCTTATAGCTGCCGTGGTGGTGTATGCTCAACCTGTATGATGAAATGTACCGGCGGTAAAGTTGAAATGGTAAAGAATGATGTGCTTACCGATGCTGATCTTGCCCAGGGCTGGATCCTGACCTGTACCGGGCACCCGTTGGATGATGGGGTGGTGGTAAGCCCCCCGGCCCCCTAAAGGGGGAGTTTTGCGGATTTCTCTTAAAGCGTCATTGCTGGGTACGAAGCAATCCCCTGACTTTACAGAGCCAACCTGTACAGCCGCTCTGCTATTTGGGGATTGCTTCGTACCCAGCAATGACGTGTGAAAGAGGAAGCTACTTAGCCGGTAAATGCTGCCTTACCGTGCGCCGGTGCACTACCGATTTTACCTTTTTTGATTTGGATTTTTTGCGTTTACCCAGCCAGATGATAAAGCCGGTGACGGGTAAACTGGCGCAAATGAGGCTGGCCAGAAAAGCGATGATCTTGCCTGGTAAACCCAAAATCTGCCCTACGTGAATATCATAGTTCATGTTATTCATTTTCATACCGGCACTTTTTTGCTCATGCGCGGTACGGTTCAATAATTTGCCTGTGTATTTATCAAAGGAATAGCTATCACTTTTATAGTAGTGCAGGGCTTGCGCGTATGCGGTTACACCTATGGCACCGGCTTTAGCAGCATCGTCATAAATCAAAAACATTTCGGCTTTTGGCGAACTTGCTTTTGCTGCTAAATATGCTTTGTTGATAACCTGCGTAGTATCCATCTTGCCGTTCAACAACGAATCAGACTTGAAAACTACTTTTTCTTCGGGATGGGCTTTGCCCAAATTAGCAGCATAGTAAATGCCTTCACGCATCCAGTCAAAAGAGATTGACAGACCTGTTATGGCTAATATGATAGCTACACTGGTGGCATAAAAGCCCAAAACATTATGCAAATCGTAATTTACCCTGCGCCAGCGGCCGTTCCATTTAATAGTGAAGCTGCGTTTACGGTCGCTTTTACGTTTAGGCCACCAGAGTATAATGCCGGTAATCATCAGCACCACAAAAACAATTACCGAAATACCTACCACCATACTGCCTATGTTGGCGGGTAATAGCAGGTACAAGTGAATGTATTCAACAATGACGAAGAAATTTGAAGTTGGGCTTTCTGTATGAGTGATCTTGCCAGTATATGGGTTTTGGTAAACAAAAAGGAGACCTTCTTTTTTATCGGTTACCAATACACCGGCGGGGCGACCGATACCGTAATAGTAAACATAACTGGCGGTAGCGCCTTTGCGGCCTTTCAGCGCTTCGGCTTTAAGGATTGAAGGTGCTATATATGGCTTGTTTTGTATTTCGACTTTACGGTAGCCATGTACGGCATCCTGGATCTCGTCCTGGAAGCAAAAGATACAACCGGTGATACTCACTATAAACACCACAAGCCCGGATATAAATCCGAGCCAGCGATGTATGAATAGGAGTGTTTTTTTAAAAGGTGTCATTCACTAAAATCTGTAAGCTATACTTAAACGAAAGTTACGCGGTGCATCTGCCTGCCAGTAATAAGCTTTCAGGTATGAATAGTATGAGCCGCTGTAAGTGTATTTATTTAAAACGTTAAATACGTTGCCGGCTATCCGCATTTTTGAGCCTTCCCAAAATAAACCGCTGTCCATTTTAAAATAGTTTGGCAATTTTTCCAGGCCAACACTCCAGGTATCTGTTTGGCGGCCGGCATAATAGCTTCCGCCCAAAGATAGGCCGGCGCCTTTTAGTGCGCCGCTGCTTAATTTATAGCTTAGCCAGGCATTGGCAACATGTTTTACGTAGCCCGGAACTACGTCACCTACTTTAATGGTATTATCCGGAGACGCGGCCAGGTCAGGATTTACCTTGCTTACTTTCGAATCGGTGTATGCATAGTTTGCTGTAAGGTTTAAACCGGGTGCAATTTCTCCGCGGAGGTCAAACTCTAAACCCTGAGATTTTTTTTGACCAAATATGATAGTCAAACCTGAGTTTGGTGCAGTATTAGGGTCGGCAGTTAATTCGTTGTTTCTTAATATGCGGTATACCGAAAGCGTGGTGTTCCATTTGCCGCCCGCCCAATCTCTTTTAATACCAAACTCGGTATTGGTACCGGTTAGCGGTTGTAATTTACCAACCGAAACCTTACCTGCCTGCGGCAAAAATGTTTGGTCGCGCAAGCCATAAACCGAAGTATTATCATCGATAGATACGCTCAAGCCTATACGCGGGCTAAAATGTTTCGCTTCTTCGGGCGTGTTAAAGTCTGACATTTGCACATAAGTATAACGGCCCGCTAATGTTAATCTGACTTTATTGTCAAAAAAACCAAGTTCATCCTGTAAATACAGGCTGGAATAACGTGTATTGATCAAGCCATACCCTGCAGCCGCACGTGCTTCGAGGTTTAACGAGCGATCAAACGTAGGGTAACCGTTAGACGGGTTATCGCGTGTTGGCACACCCTCCTGATAGGGATCAAATGGTGTACCAACATCAAGAGATTTTGTCTGGGCATAATCGGCAATATATTTTTTATCGCCCATATCAACCCCGGCCAAAATATTATGTACAACATTACCGGTAATTACCTTGCCATTTAAAAATGCCTGGGCTAATGACATGGTGCTTTTTGCTTCCCAGATCCCGGCGTTACGGTAATAAGAACCATCAGCATTTACAGAATCGGCCCACATAGAAGTTCCCAATTGCGAATAATTGTACCGGGCGGCCTGCGCGGTCAGCTTCCAGTTGTCGCTTAGCTGATGTGTAAGGTTCAATGTGAAGCTGTGATCGTTGATATTAGTTGGGGGCAGGCCTGCAGGTAACTGGGTGAAATTTTGTGGTAAAACGGCATAGCCTTTCGGGCTGAATACATAATATGAACCAACGTCAGAGGTATGCGCGCGCTGGTAAATATACTCGGCCGTAAGCTTGGTTTTATCGTCAAGCTGGTATGAAACTACAGGCGCAATAACATAGCGGTCATTAAACTCATTAGCACGGAACGAGTTTTTGTTTTGCGCAGATAAATCCAGGCGATACAGGAATTTTCCATCCTTACTTAATTTACCGTCAAGGTCAAGCGTTGCGCGGTTTAAATTAAAGCTGCCGGTGGTAAAGCTGATTTCGCCTTTTGTTTCGCCGGTAGGCTTTTTGGTAACAACGTTGTATAAACCGCTTGGGTCCCCGTTGCTCAGCATAAAGCCGGCCGGTCCTTTTACAAATTCGATATGATCTACAAAGCTCATATCCTCGGTAAGCGGGCCCCAATATGAGCTTACTACGTTAAAGCCGTTCCTGAAAGCCTGGATCTGCGACCCCCGCATGGTAATGTTGGTATACAAATCGCCCCAGTGCTCTAACCTTACAGCACCACTCACGTTACGGATCAAACCATCGCTCATGCTGGTCACCTGCTGATCTGTCAGTACCTTTGATGTAACCACCTGGATATTTTGCGAAACCTGCAATAAAGGCTCATTGAGCCTCAGACTTGGCGACGGCGAATCAATCTTATATTTCTGTTTACGGTCCGAAATTAATACCTCGCCAATCTGGTTAGCATTTTCGCGAAGCATAAAGTTTACGGTTGCGCGCTGGCCATCGGCCAGTTCAATTGTTTTTTCTTCGGGAGCAAGACCAACAAATGTTGCCTTGATGGTATAGTTACCCGGCTTTACTTTATTGAAGGTAAACCTTCCGCTTTCGTTGGTAACAGTACCCATTTTTACCCCTGTGCCTGTAAGGCTTACCGTAACTCCGGGAACGGTTTGGCCATCGGCAGTGGTAATAGTACCGGTTATGCTACCGGGTTTAACGTCGGCCAGGGCAGGGCCGGTATTGAAAAGTAATAAAGCTACCATCAATGCAAGGAGTGGTAGTTTACATAGTGGTAGTTTACATAAGGCGTGTAAAGGTTTTGACATTGTGTTTGGGGTTTTATATGATTGATGTAGGGCGGGCGTTTAAATCAGGTACGCGGGGTTACGTACCTGATTTTTTTATTTTAAGCTTTGTGTTAAAATTTATAAGTAGCGCTCAATGCAAAACTTCTTAGTTTTTGCGGGTTCATGGTACCGTAACCAATCCAGTATTTTTGGTTGGTAAAGTTGTCGAGCTTGGCGCCAAACCTGTACCTGTTGGTATCATAAAATGCTGATGCATTAAGTATGGTATACGATGGCAGGGTGAATACACCTAAAGTGTGGCTGTTGATAACCTTGTTGTCGCTGGCGTAGTTGCCGCCAACACCAAAGCCTAAACCTTTAACGGCTCCCTGCTGAATTTTATAGCTTGCCCAGAAATTAGCCTGGTAAGGTGAACCCGCAGTAGCCGGGCGAAGGCCTTCAATAGTTGCGTCGGCAGTTTTGGTAAGCTTTGAATTGTTGTAAGTAAAACCTGCGGTTAAGTTTAATCCTGGTACCGGGTTCGCAATTACTTCGGCCTCAAAACCTTTGCTGAATTGGGTGCCGTCCTGTACAGAAAGTGCCGGGTTTACAGTAGATGGGCGTACGATATCTTTTACCTTGATATCATAGTAGCTTACAGTGCTGCTTAGTTTGCCATCAAAAAGATCAAGTTTTACACCGCCTTCAATTTGATTGGCCTGCTCGGGTTTAAGCGGTTTGTTGTTTTCGGTGGTACCTGTTTGGTTGTTGAAGCTATTCTGATAGTTGGCAAATAACGATACGTGATCTTTTACCGGCTGGTAAACAAGGCCAAACTTTGGAGAGAACGCGGTTTGTTTATAAGCGCCGGAGGTTTTTTGCGAAACAGGGTCATAGTTGCCTTTATTATCAAACCTATCTACGCGTAAGCCTGCCGATGCCATTAACTGATCGGTAATGTTAAACACATCTGATACGTAGGCGCTGTAGGTGTTACGTTTATACATGGCCGGATAGGTAAAACCTATGTTGCCTGCTGCATACATGGCGTCCAGCGCGGCACCGTTAAAATTGCCATAGTTATAATTCCCCGTTACGGATACGGTATCAAGTGTGCTGCCATAGAAGTACTGTTTTGAGTTTTCCCTGAAGAAATCCAAACCGCCAACAAACCTGTTCCGGAACTTGCCAATTTTAAAATCGCCGTTAAAGTTTTGCTGAATTTCAAACATGTCGTCCTTGCTGTTGCGGGTAGCCTGGTCGTTTCGTGAAATCATATCGCCCGGTAACAGATAATAGTAAAGACCATGACCGTCTGAATAACTATGTGTATAGCTCAGGTTAGTGCGTGAAGTCCAGGCATCAGAGATCTTGTATTTTACTTCGCCGTAGAAGTTCCTGTTTTGAGATATCTGGGTAAGGCCATCACCATGGTAGCTTTGCCTGTAATCAATATTTGATTTATCGGCACTGCTGAAACCCATCTGTTCAACTGTTTGTCCGTATGGGAAAAAGAAGATGGTTTTACCTACGTTTTTACCGTAAGATAGTTCCGCATCGGCACTGATGGTTAACCTGTCATTGGCTTTGTAAACGATGCTTGGATCGATAACCACATTGCGTGAAAAGCCGTTGTTTTGAAAGCTGCCGTCGTGGTTAAAGGCCGTATTTAAACGGAAAAGTAATTTTTTATCTTTATCAAGCGGTGTGTTGATGTCGGCACTACCCCGGTAAAAACCAAAGTTACCGCCGGACAGGCTCACCTCACCACCAAAGGTGTCGTAAGGTTTTTTGGTTACGCGATTGATCAACCCGCCATAAGATGTTAAGGCATTACCAAATAAAGTACCCGATGGGCCCTTGATAACTTCTATCCTTTCAATGTTTGCGGCATCAACGCTGTTGGTAACTTTACCTGCAATGCCGTTACGCATAGAGCTTTGCACTATGAAACCACGGCTGTTAAAGTAAGCGCCGCCATCACCGCCACGGCCGGTAGCATCCCACATTTTTTGTAATCCGGGAGCATTCCTTAACGCGTCATCTACAGAAAAAATTAATTGTTCCTGTATCAGCTGGCTGCTAACGGTATTATATACCTGCGGATTTTCGAGATTAGCCAAAGGCATTTTAGCCACGTCCTCGCTGCGGGTGCGTTTAAATTTATTGGTTTTGTTTGCATTGATATTTACTTCCTGCAAACCATGAATGGTATTATCAACAGTTATGGTTTGCAGGTTGGTTGTTTGGCCCGCCGTTACGGTTACAGCTTTTTCCTGGCCTTTTGCACCAACTCCGGATATTACAAGTGTATAGTTCCCTGGCAACGCCTTAATTTCAAATAAACCGTTTTCGTCGGTTATGGCACCAAACTTGGTATTTTTAAGTGTTACCGAAACATTTTCGGCCGGCTCATTTTTACCGGTGATAACTTTACCTTTAAGAACGCCCCTTGTTTGCTGCGCAATGACAGGGATGGTGTTGATAAGTAGCAGGATTGCTAAAATTGAAAGAGAAAAGATCTTTTGAAAAGATGGTTGGGGTTGATCCATTTTATTTAGACTAAATATAAATAACTGCGCAAAAATAGGCAGGCAAGTGTTACAATGCAAATTATTTATAATAAATCTAAATAGAGTAGTTATTGTAGTTGTAAATCAGTTGTTTAGGTTGCGTTTTATAGGGTCTTAAATTGGAGGACAGGGCTTTTTATAAGCCAGATGCTGTTATTAAAGAAAAGACTTACGAAGTTTTCAAAGCTTCGTAAGTCTGATTTATAGTTTCTTTTATTGAAAGGAGACGGGTATTATGATTTAAATATCCATCACTTCCTTTTTCTTTTTACTTTTCATTCGCTTAGGTACAAATTCCAGTATTTCAGCTTTCAAAGCTTCTATCATGCGGCGCTTTAGAAAATTGCGCTGTATCACAATGCTTACTTCGCGGGCAGGCTCGGGAGATTTAAAGTAGCGTACTTTATCCAGTTGTTTGTCGCTCAATTCAGACAGGGCCAGTTCGGGTAGTATGGTGGCTCCGTTATTTTGGTCCACCATGCGCTTTAGGGTTTCAACGCTGCCGGTATTGTATTCAAAATGCTGAAAACCGCGGGTTGATTTGCGACGCTGGCAAATGTTCAGCACTTGTTCGCGCATACAATGGCCTTCGTTCAGGATCCAGATCTCCTCCATGTCTATATCATCCGGAACAATATTTTTCTTTTTTGAGAGTCGGCTGTTTTTTGATACATAGGCGACAAAGTTTTCATAAAATACAGGGATCTCGGTCAGGTTGCTTTCGTGCAGCGGGGTAGAAAGAATGCCGCAATCAAGCATGCCCAATTTTAATTGCTGAATGATCTCTTCGGTAGTTTGCTCCCACACAATGAGTTTTACCTGCGGATATTTTTCGATAAAACCATGGATGATCTTGGGTAATACATAGGGCGAAACGGTAGGGATAATGCCAACTCTTAATTCGCCCGAAAGTTCCTTTTGCCTGTCGGATATGATCTCTTTGATCTTTTCACTTTCCGACAACATGATACGTGCCTGGGTAATTATTTCAATGCCTATTTCGGTAGGTACAACGGGTTGTTTGCTGCGGTCAAATATCTTAACGCCAAGGGTATCCTCCAGTTTTTGTACCTGCATACTCAATGTTGGCTGGGTAACAAAACATTTCTCGGCTGCCAAAACAAAGCTGCGATATGTATCAACAGCCACAATATACTCCAGTTGTGTAATAGTCATGTAATATAGATAAATGCTATGCAAAGATAATAATTATTGATTTTTTCTATTGAAATATTTTCATGAGGTTTGAATTATCAAACCAACTAAGTATGGAAACAAATAAAAAGAAATTGACCACCGCATCTGGCAGGCCTTATGTAGAAAATGAAAACTCTATGACAGCCGGCCCGCGCGGACCAATCCTGCTACAAGATTATATCCTGCATGAAAAAATGGCTCACTTTAACCGGGAAAGGATCCCGGAACGTGTAGTTCACGCTAAAGGGTCAGGTGCTTATGGCACTTTTACGGTTACTCACGATATTTCAAAATATACCCGCGCAAAGATCTTTAACACTATAGGTAAGCAGACAAAGTTATTTCTGCGTTTTTCAACGGTAGGCGGAGAAAAAGGTTCGGCCGATACAGAGCGCGACCCGCGTGGTTTCGCTATTAAATTTTATACTGAAGACGGTAACTGGGACCTGGTTGGTAACAATACCCCGGTATTTTTTATAAAAGACCCTAAAAAATTCGGCGATTTTATTCATACCCAAAAACGCGACCCATATACCAACTGCAAGAGTGCAACGATGATGTGGGATTTTTGGTCGCTTAACCCCGAAAGTCTTCACCAGGTAACTATTTTAATGAGCGATCGCGGTACACCTTATGGTTATCGACATATGGATGGCTTTGGCAGCCACACCTTTTCATTCATTAATGCCAACAATGAAAGGTTTTGGGTTAAGTTCCATTTTAAAACCCAGCAGGGCATCAAAAATTTTACCGATGCCGAAGCAGGGGAAATGCGCGGTAAGGCTCCTGATTTTGCACAGCATGACCTGTTAACTGCCATCGATAACGGTGATTTTCCTAAATGGACACTCAAAATACAGGTGATGCCCGAAGCCGATGCCAAAACTTACTATATCAATCCGTTTGATTTAACCAAGGTGTGGCCGCATGCCGATTACCCGTTGATTGATGTAGGTGTACTGGAGTTAAATGAAAACCCTGATAATTATTTTGCACATGTAGAGCAGGCGGCATTTGCACCTGCACATGTTATCGACGGCGTTGGTTACTCGCCCGATAAAATGCTGCAAGGCCGGATCCTCTCCTATCCTGATGCGCACCGGTACCGTTTAGGCGGTAACTACGAGCAGATCCCCGTAAACAAATGCCCTTACCTGGTAAGCAATTATCAGCGCGATGGGCAGATGGCTGTTAATGGCAACGGGGGATCAAATCCCAATTATTTCCCTAATAGCTTTGATGATATCGAGGTTGACCAAAGCTACAAGGAACCGGCCTGGGATTTTGGCAGCCCGGTAGGCGATTGGTACGACCGTAACGCTGAAGGCGAAAATGATCATTATACCCAACCGGGTAATCTATACCGCCTGATGGATAGTCAGCAAAAGAAAGATTTGGTTGCCAACATCGTTAACTCGATGAGCGGTATTGAAGGGCCTAAAAAGGAGATGATTATTAATCGCCAGCTTTGCCACTGGTTCAGGGCTGATATCAATTTAGGAATGGCTGTTGCCAAAGGCCTGGAGCTTGACCTGGCCGAAACCATGAAGCAAATGCCTCAAACTATTTAACCCCTATAACTTTTGATAACAGAGGGCGGCCATTTGGTCGCCTTTTTTGTTTTGATAGATAGGCCCTGTAGTAATTAAATCGACTAAATATTAGCTTCAAATTTGTTATATTTGAATATGGGAGCAAAAGAGTTAACCTCCGATTCTTTAAACGAGCAACAGGTAATGATGCTAAGGCTGTTAAAAAAGCCTTTGCCTGCGGCGGATTTTGCCCAAATAAGGCGTCTTGCTGTTAAACTTCTTTCTCAGCAACTGGATGAAGCGATTGAAGAATGGGAAAGCGCGAATAACATTACAGCAGAAACTTACGAACAGTTAAGTAAGGAACATTTCCGTAGCTCTTCCAAAAAGCATCAATGAACATTGTACTTGACTCGAACATTCTTCTAATCGCAATAGGGAAAAAGAGTGAGTATCGGCCAATATGGGATGCTTTTATTGATGAAAAATATAATCTTATTGTGTCGGATGAGATAGTTTATGAGTACGAAGAAATAATTCAACTTCGTTCGGGCATGAAAACAGCAGAAATAATACTCGAAGTTTTTGTTGAAGCCCTTAACGTGATCAATCAAAAAGTATACTATTCCTGGAACTTAATAAGAAACGACCCTGATGATAATAAATTTTTTGATGTAGCAGTTGCGGCAAATGCTGATTACTTAGTTACCAATGATTCTCATTTTAACATTGTAAAACAGCTTGTCTTTCCTTCTGTCAAGATAATTTCTGCTAATGAGTTCCTGGATATCGTTAAGCTACTTTAAAATTCAGCATATCGGCCAATAATTTCTCTTAAAACAAATCTCCCAAATCCTTACTTTAGGATATATGCTTCCTTTATTAATTGCCGAACAAATTCGCGAGGGCGATGCTTATACTATCGCTAATGAACCTGTTGCTTCTATTGATTTGATGGAACGTGCCTCAAAAGCTTTTGTTGGTTGGTTCGTTAACCGCTTTCCAGATAAAAACGAGCCGATAACTTTTTACTGTGGTACAGGGAATAACGGCGGCGACGGGCTTGCCATTGCACGTATTTTATGTGATCATCATTATAATAGGCTCAAAGTTATAATAGCCCGGTTTTCTGATAAGGCGTCGGAGGATTTTAACATCAATTTTGAAAGACTAAAGCAAACCTGCGTATCTATAAAAGAACTTGCCAAAGATGAAGAGATCCCGGCGGATAGCAGCCCGGTAATTATTGATGCCCTGCTTGGCAGCGGTCTGAACAAACCGCTCACCGGCAATTACGAACAGCTGGTTAAGTTTATTAATGATTTGGGCCGGACAGTTGTTGCTGTTGATGTACCAACAGGTTTTTTTTCTGAAGGAGAAGTACCCAAAGATACCATAGCCATCAAAGCCGACCTGGTAATTACTTTTCAGCAACCTAAGATCAATTTCCTGCTGCCGGAATCGGCGCCTTATATCAATTGCTGGGAAGCCGTAAATATTGGCATTAATGAAAAATTTATACAATCGTTAAATTCAACATACCAGCTTGTTGAGGAAAAAGATGTGCGGCAAATACTAAAACCACGCCATCGTTTCAGCAATAAAGGGACGTTTGGCCATGTGCTGATTATTGCGGGACAGGCAAAAACCATGGGGGCGGCGTTATTAAGCTCATCAGCTGCCGCACATGCAGGGGCGGGCCTTACAACTGCCTGTGTCCCCGAAAGTGGTTTAACAGCCCTAAACAGTTACCTGCCCGAAATTATGGCCATAGTCAGGAACAGCGATGAATTGCCTGATATTGAATGGGATAAATTTAGCTCAATAGCTATCGGGCCTGGATTAGGCAAGGATGATGATGCTTTAGCATTATTAAAAGCGATCATCAAAAACTATAAACAACCGTTAGTTATTGATGCCGATGCATTGAACCTGCTTGCAGAAAATAAGGCATTATTAACCCAGCTACCTGCGGGGAGCATATTAACCCCGCATATGAAAGAGTTTGACAGGCTTTTTGGCGATCATACCAGTTGGTGGCAGCGGCTGCAAACCGCAATAAAAAAGGCAAAGGAGCTAAACCTGTGTATCCTGCTGAAAAATGATTATACCATTATCGCTACGCCTGGGGGTATAGCTTATTTTAACTCATCAGGAAATGCTGCTATGGCAAGCGGAGGGATGGGCGATGTACTTACCGGGGTAATAGCTGCCTTGCTTGGGCAAAAGTATCCGCCTGATCAAGCCTGCATCATCGGTGCTTATATACATGGTAAGGCTGGCGATGAGCTGGCGTTGCCA
Source organism: Mucilaginibacter sp. cycad4 (assembly GCF_034263275.1). NCBI lineage: Bacteria > Pseudomonadati > Bacteroidota > Sphingobacteriia > Sphingobacteriales > Sphingobacteriaceae > Mucilaginibacter > Mucilaginibacter sp. cycad4. The sequence continues at coordinate 6,430,423 of NZ_CP139559.1, forward strand.
AACCGGATGCATGTTGTTTTACCAGGTAAGCTTATTACACAATTGCCTGTTACTATGGCAAAATTAAGGGCATAAAAAAACGGCTGCAAGTATCATACAGCCGTTTTAATTAACTATTAACTGATCTTATAAAGAACTAAATACTCAAATCCGGGAGTCAGGATTATCTGGTTCACTTTCTCGTTTATGTCCTAACTAATCATAAGACGTTTGCACGTTCCTATTAGTTACAAAAAAACTAATAATTGGTTTTGGTTTTCGTTAAAAAAATGTTAAATTATTAATCCCGTGTAGTTTAGGTTTACACGAAATACAAGTACCTAACGTATAAAAACCAAAAAGCTTACATCATTTTCAGAATAAATCTGAAAAAATGTAAGCTTTTTTATTATTGTAACGCCCCTGGGGGCTTTTTTTATTGCTTTAGTATTTTCCCAGTACCATCATTTGTGATAATGTTGGACTTGCACTACCACCTCTTGGCTCAAGTGTTACCGCGAAGGCATCGGCCGAGGCTATTGCTTTCATGTTTTTGAACCCGCTTGAATCTGCTGTGGCGTCAAATACACCCAGATCAACCGGTTTACCACCCACCAATGCCCAAAGCTGATACTGGTGAGTTTGGTCATTTGCAGGCAGTTTAAGGCCTTCCATGTCAATAACCACTTTTTGTTTAGATGGGCTAAAGGCTACAGTCATCACCGATTCGGGCGATTTTGCAGTTCCCTTCAGGCGGATCAGTTTATATGATGTATCTCTTAAAAGGTTTAACTCGTTATCCTTTGCGCTAACCGTAGTGCTAAAATGCTGGTTTTGTACCTGCATTGCATTTAGTCGGGTATTGGTATCGTTAAGGCGGCTATAAAGATTATACAGAGCTACTGCGCTTGCCAACAGTAAAGCAAGGCATGCAGCAAATGCATATTTATAAAAATTGATTTCTTTTTCTTTACCGGGTTGCGTAGCCACAACCTTTTCTCGTTCTGTATGGGTTTGCGTAGGAAAGTTGTTATCGTCACCGAAATTAGTAAGTAAACTTCCTAATATGCGGCTGCGCAAGTGTTCAGATGGTTCAATCGCGTTTTCTTCAGCATACAGTTCTATTGAGCGTTCAATTTCGTCCAGCTCAGCCTTAATAGCAGGATGCTTTGAAGCCAGCTCTTCAACCTGCAGTTTTTCGGCCGGGGTAACATCTCCCAAAACGTAAAGCTCCAGTATCCCTGTTTCAATATATGCTTTTAAATCTTCCACTTCAATTAAAATGTTTTCTGAGTTCCTGGATAGCCATTCTTAACCGGGTTTTAATGGTACCCAACGGAATGCCCAATTCTTCGGCAGCTTCCACATGGGTATAGCCCTTAAAATACACCAGCTCAATGATCAGCTTTTGTTCGGGCTTTAGTGCTTGCACTAAATCTTTAACACCCATTAACTCAGGTTTGTAAACCGTGTTTCTTTGCCCGTCAATGAAAGTTACGTTATTTTCAATCTCCTGGTTTTTATTTTGATTCTTAAAATCTTTCGATCTGATCTTATCTATCGCAAGGTTGCGCGCGATATTAACCATCCAGGTAAATAAACGGCCTTTTTCAGTACTGTAGCTTGAAAAGGAATGCCAGATTTTTACAAAAGTTTCCTGTAAAACATCTTCGGCTATAGTGGTGTCATTTATAATGCGTGATATTACCCCGAATAACGAGGCCGAGTACATATCATATAGGGCTTCGACGGCGATTTTTTCCCGGTGCTGCAATGACAGCACCAGTTCTTCTTCCGTCATCGATATTTTTCGTTTTTTACTCAACCCCGTGAAGATATAAAGGAATTATTACATTTCAAACAAGTGTTTTTCTGCATGGTAAGATGAGCGTACCAGTGGGCCGCTTTCAACATACCTGAAACCTTTTTGAAGGCCAAATTCCTTATAACGTGCAAATTGATCGGGGTGGATCCAGTCTATCACCGGGTGATGGTTGCGTGTGGGTTGTAAATATTGTCCCAGGGTAAGAATGTGTACACCTGCTGCAAGCAAATCATCCATTGCTTCTAAAACGTCCTCCTCGGTTTCGCCCAAACCAAGCATAATGCCTGATTTTGTACGCAAACCGGCTTCTGAAATATGTTTCAGAGCTTCAAGGCTGCGGTCATATTTTGCCTGGATCCGCACTTCTTTGGTAAGGCGTCTTACAGTTTCCAGGTTGTGTGAAACCACTTCGGGCCTGGTTTCCAAAACGCGGGCAAGATTATCCCAATTGCCTTTAAAATCGGGCAACAGGGTTTCTAAAGTAGTATCGGGGCTTTCACGGCGGATGGCATTGATAGTTTCGGCCCAGATAATGGAGCCGCCGTCTTTCAAATCATCGCGGTCGACAGAGGTAATAACGCAATGTTTTACCTGCATCAGCTTTACAGAAGTTGCTACCCGGTTTGGCTCATCAATATCAACAGCTAAAGGCCTGCCGGTGGCAACAGCACAAAACGAGCACGAACGGGTACAAATATTACCAAGGATCATGAAAGTGGCTGTGCCGGCACCCCAGCACTCGCCCATGTTAGGGCAGTTACCGCTTTCGCATATGGTATGCAGCTTATGGGTATCAACAAGGCTGCGTACGTGAGCATATTCTTTTCCTGTAGGAAGCTTAACCCTAAGCCAATCAGGCTTGCGTACAGGCTGGCTAACAGCAGGAACTACCGGCAAATCAATCATAATGCAAATGTAGTTAAATATTTAGTTGATGGGGAATGGTTCATAGTTCATAGTAGCAGCAAATGACTGCAAAATGATCATGAGCATTTGCAGTAACGTAATTAATGCTAAAAATACTTTGTGAACCCATGAACCATGAACTATGATCCATGAACAAAATCTAATTCAATACCTCCAAAGTTTCATCAACGGAGATGCCACTGTGTGATTGGTCAAGAATGCACTCGCCGTCTTTTATGAGTAATAGTTGCGGCGATTCGTGGTGAACCTGGAACAGCTGCGCTACCTGGTTTGACAGGTCGCGGTATTTGATCAGGTCTAAAAAATAAAGGGACATATTTTCGGGGAGGTTATCCCAGTCAAGCTCAAAGCGCCTTTTTGCCATCATGCTGATGGAGCAACGTGTACTATGTTTAAATATAAGGCTATAGCCTTCTTGTTGTTTGATCGCCATAAGCTGATCGGCCGTCTCCAACGAAATCCAGTTCATATTATTAATAGTTAAAATGCTATAACGTAATTATAACACAAAAACTGTGTAGTGTGTTTAAACAGGTTTAAAAATGACAATTAACTGTTAACGGCCTGTTTTAGGATATGAACCGTAAGCAGGGCACAATTTGTTTGAGCAGGATGATACTGTTGCAACTGCCGCAGCTATAAGTGCTATGTAAACTAATTTTTTCATGTTGAGCTAAAATTAATTGTTTTAACGGGTTTTAACTGTTTAATGTTTCAGCAAGGGCCGCCATTTTGATGGCGGTAATAGCCGCTTCATCGCCTTTATTGCCATGTTTGCCGCCCGCCCTGTCAATAGCCTGTTGCTGATTATCAGTGGTTAATACGCCAAATATAACAGGTTTTGAGTACTTTATAGCAACATTGCTTACTCCGTTTGCTACTGCATTGCAGATAAAGTCAAAATGCCTTGTTTCGCCCTGGATTACACAGCCGAGGCAAATTACGGCATCAAGGTGGCCCTTTTTAAGTAAAAGCTCGGCTCCTGAAGTAAGTTCAAAACTTCCCGGTACCTGGTATGAAAAAATGTTTTCGGCCAGTGCGCCATTACTTACCAGGCTTTGGTATGCGCCCTGGTAAAGTGCATTGGTAATTTCGGCATTCCACTCGGCTACAACTATACCGAAGCGGTACGGTGCTGCCGAAGGTATTTCGGTATTCGAAAAGTCGGAAAGGTTTTTAAGATGGGTAGCCATATTGATTTCGGATTTGGGAATTTCGATTTCGGGTTTAGTTTATGGCGCATATGTAAATAAAAGGCCATAAATAAAAAATGTTCGATCTCTGAATTATGTAAGTTGTAATATCACTACTTCATAAATCCGAAATCGAACATCCGAAATCCGATATTAAAATTATTGTTTCGCTTCTGCGCGCGCTATATATTCGTCTATATTTTGAGCTTCAGCGCTTTCAGGGTATTCAGTTTTTATTCTTTTGTAAGCTTCAGCAGCCTCTTTATTGCTTTTTTGAGCCTCATAAGTTAAACCCAACTTTTTAAGGTAAAGCGGCGATAAAAATTTGTTCTTTGCTTTATCAGCAGCTTTGCTGAAATAGGTTTCGGCTTTTTCGTAATCTTTCAGTTCTACGTAAGCATCGCCGGTGCTGCCAAAAGCTTCGGCTGCTACCATGTTATCGTCGCCGCGGTAGTTGGTCAGGTTGTCGATCGCTTTGCGGTAATCGCCTTTATTTAAATAAGCTGTACCCAGGTAAAAGTAAGCAAGGTTAGCAGCTTTGGTATTGCTGTAATCGCTGATGATCTTTTCAAAACCAGGGAAACCGGCATCGCCTTTAATAGCTTTATCCCAGTTTTTTTGCTGCCAAAAATCCTGCGCTTTATACATTTGGTTAGCAGCAGTTACTTCACGCGGACCTAAGTATAATTTAATGTAAATGAAATAGATTGCAATAAGGGCAATAATGGCCCCTACAATAAACAGTAAGCTTTTTTGGTTCTCGCGTACAAATTTGCCACTCTGACCAAAATTGTTTTCCGGTGCTGCAACTTTGGTGTTCGCCTGGGTTTTTGACATTGTTGTTCTAAAATTAAGTTTGCAAAAATACGGTTTTCAAATTTACTGGCAATACCTTTTGTATTAAATCTTTAAAGAGAGATAGTTCATAGTGGATAGTTCATGGTTCATGGCCCCGGGCTTGTAGTTTTTGGGGTATTTAGGGAGAAGCAATTTTGTTTATAAATGACGGTAATACCATGAACTATCAACCATGAACCATTAACAACCAAATAAAACCGTAAATTTGCCATCCCATGCACCTGCAACAGCTGTCAATTATCAACTTTAAAAATTACGATGAGGCCGAACTGGTTTTCAGCGAGGGGGTTAATGCTTTTACAGGTAACAACGGTGCCGGCAAAACCAATTTGCTTGATGCTATTCATTACCTATCGTTATGCAAAAGCTACTTTAACCCGATAGACAGCCAGCAGATTAAGCAAGACACCGATTTTTTTATCATTACCGGCATCTTTAATAAAAACAATCAGCCCGAAGCCGTTGCCTGCTCAGTGAAGCGCAATCAGAAAAAGCAGTTTAAACGCAATAAAAAGGACTACCAGCGCCTGGCCGATCATATCGGGCTGTTGCCGCTGGTGATGATATCGCCAAATGATACCAGTATCATAACCGAGGGGAGCGAAGAACGCCGCAAGTTTATTGATAATGTGATATCGCAAACAGATAACCATTATTTAGATGAGTTAATCACTTATAATAAAATCCTTACCAATCGTAACGCACTTTTAAAACAGGTAGCGGATACGGGGCGATATGATGCCGGCTTGTTTGAGGTGATTGATGAACAATTGAGTGCTTCGGGCAATCGCATTTTTGAAAGGCGCCGTGCCTTTATGGAGGGTTTTGTTGCTATTTTTAATAAGCATTATAGTTTTTTGAGCGATAATGCCGAACAAGTTGACCTGGTATATGAATCGCAATTGCTTGCCGATGATTTCGATAGTTTATTAAAAAAGAGTTTTGACCGGGATAAGGTATTGGAGCGTACCACGGCGGGCATTCATAAAGATGACCTGCAGTTCATTATCCATGGCATGGCTATGAAAAAGTTTGGATCGCAGGGGCAGCAGAAATCATTTTTAATTGCACTTAAGCTTGCTCAATATACCTTTCTATATCAGCAAAAAGGGTTTAAGCCCTTGCTTTTGCTTGATGATATTTTTGATAAGCTTGACGATGGCCGGGTTACCAAATTAATGCAAATGGTATCAAATAATGACTTTGGACAGGTTTTTATAACTGATACCGGGGTTGAGCGGGTTGAAAGCGTTTTTAATAAAATAGGGGTGCCTGTTAAACTATTTAAAGTAAAAGGAGGAGCGATTGATGCGTAAAACTAACGACAAAACACTTAAGGAAGCTATTGAGCAAATGCTTAATGTGTATAAGATTAAACGGCGTTTTGACGAAACCGGTATTATTACGGCCTGGCCCGACCTGGTAGGCAAATCGGTAGCCAATCGCACCAAAGAGTTATTTGTGCGCGATAAGAAATTATTCCTGCGGATAGAATCATCAGTAATAAAAAATGAATTGATGCTGATGCGCAGCCAGATAATTGAAAAGATAAATAATGAAGCTAAAAGTGTGCTTGTTGAGGAAATTATCTTCCTCTAAGCATGCGTAAGCCGTTATGCTTTAATTTAATATCATCGGTAAGCTTTGCGTAAGCAAGGATGAACAACCCGGGAATAGTAAAAGCGAGCTGTGCTTCCGGGTGAGTTCTGTAAAGCATTAGCGATCCAATAACCAGCATCACCAGTATAAGTACGTAAAATATGTATTTGAATAATGATTTCATACTGTGTGAGATTAATTGGGTTTATTAAATATGTAATATAGTTTAGGCAGTGTATTGTAAAGTTACAAAAAACGTAACCATAATTACAAAAAAAACGTAAAAATTTCGGGTGTAACTTTTGGGTTACGTAATTACACCCGAAATAAGTTACTTAAAACCTTTCAAAAGCCGAGAAAAAGAAGTTTCCTTCAATATCGGCGTTCTCGTCCGAGTCTGAACCGTGAACGGCATTTTCACCAATTGACCTTGCATACAGGTTACGGATAGTGCCTTCGGCAGCATCGGCCGGGTTAGTGGCCCCAATCAATTTACGAAATTCGGCAATAGCATTGTCTTTTTCAAGAATAGCCGCTACAATAGGGCCTGATGACATAAACTCCACCAGTCCGTTATAAAAAGGACGCTCTTTATGCACTTCATAAAACTGTCCGGCTTTTTCGGTAGATAATTGAGTGTATTTAAGCGCTACAATTTTAAAGCCGTTTTTTGTTATAATGTCTAAAATAGCACCGATATGACCGTCAGCAACAGCATCAGGTTTTATCATGGTAAATGTTCTGTTGGTTTTCATTGAAATAATTGTTTCTTTTTTGGGTTATATAAATAGACTGAAAAAATGCCTTTGCTTAATTAGTTTTAAACCATAAGCTTACTATAGCTTATAGTGGCATTTAAAATTTGCGGCAAAAATAGGCTTTTGTAACTGTAAGATAAAGCTTTTTGAATTAAATTAGATGGTTTGTATTTGATTAATTTATTTAGCTTTGCAACTCTTTTTTTAAGAATTGATGTTTGATTTAGCTTCGCTTACTGACCTTTTAACGAAACCCCAAAAGATAGTGATCACTACCCATCATAAACCTGATGGTGATGCTATGGGGTCGTCATTAGGCTTATATAATTATTTAATACAGCAAGGCCATCATGCCAGGGTTATTGCCCCTACAGATTATCCTGATTTTTTAAGCTGGCTGCCCGGTAACGAGAATGTTATTATTTATACCGAGCACCGGGAAGAAGCCGCCGCCCTGATAGCCGACGCGAAACTTATATTCTGCCTTGACTTTAATGCTTTGAGCCGTATCAATGACATGGGGGAGTTGGTTGGAGAAAGCAACGCCTATAAGATCATGATCGATCATCACCTGGAGCCTGCCGATTTTGACGACTATAGACACTGGGATATCAACGCCTGTGCTACTGCGCAACTGGTGTATGATTTTATAGTAAACGAGCTGCACCACAAAGAACTTGTAAATAAGGATGTGGCAACCTGTCTTTACACAGGCATCATGACCGATTCGGCTTCATTCAGGCTTCCTAACACTACATCCGGAGTTCATCGCATAGTTGCCGATTTGATAGATGCCGGTGCAGTTAACTGGCGTATTCATGAGCTGGTGTATAATAGCGCATCTGAAAACAGGCTGCGCTTTTTAGGTCATTGCCTGGCTAATTGCCTGGAGGTATTGCCCGAATTTAATACAGCTATAATTGCAGTTAACAAGCATGACCTGGAACGCTTTGATGTTGAAACAGGCGATACAGAAGGCGTGGTGAATTATGCATTATCGATGGCAAGCATCCGTTTGGCTGCTTTCATAGTTGAACGAAGCGACAGGGTAAAACTTTCGTTACGCTCAAAAGGAGAGTTCCCGGCCAACGAGATTTGCAAAAAGTACTTTAATGGCGGCGGTCACCGCAATGCGGCCGGTGGTCATTCTGAAGATAGCCTTGAACAGGTTATACAACAATTTAAACAAATTTTACCTGAATATAAAAAACTATTAATACAGTAAAAAAGTAATGATGAAAAGAAAACTGATGTTTCTGTCACTTGCGGCTATTGGATTTGCAAGTTGCAACGGTGGGTTTAAGCAGGGCGAAGGCGGCTTGCTTTATAATATCCACAGCTCAAAAGGCAATCCTAAAGTTAAGGAAGGTGACTTTTTGACACTGAACATGATCCTCAAAACCGATAAGGATTCAATTATCAATAACTCTTATGATAATGGCCAGCCTATACCAACGCTGATGCCTAAACCCCAGACGAAAGGTGATATTGTTTCTGGCTTAGCGTTATTGGGCGAAGGTGATAGCGCCACATTTAAAATTGCTGCCGATTCTGTATTTAAAGGTGGCCAGCAACGCCCTCCGGGCTTTAAAGGTAAATACCTGGTTTATACCATTAAAATTGAAAAAGTAGTTGCCAAAGGCGCGCTTACCGAGCAAGTTTTCCGTGATCGTGTTACTCAATACATGAAAGGTCAAACCGATGCACTTAAAGGTAAAGAGCCCGCTAAGATCCAGGGTTATTTAGATGCGCATAAAGACCTGAAATTTGTAAAAACAGCATCAGGCTTAAATTATGCAGTTACAGCGCCGGGCAGTGGTGCTAACGTAGCAGTTGGTGATACAGCAGTAATTAATTATACTTTAAGGCTTGTTACAGGCAAAGTTTTGGAAACAAGTGTTAAAGCAGTAGCTGTAAAAGAAAAAATGCAGATCAACCCGATGAACCCTTATCAGCCAATCCGTATTCCGGTAGGTGAAGGTAAAGTGATCAAAGGCTGGGATGAAGGCTTCCAATTGTTTAACAAAGGTACTAAGGCCGTATTGGTTGTTCCATCGTCATTAGGTTATGGCGACCAGGGAAGCCAACAAATGCAGCCTTATACGCCGCTTGTGTTTGAAGTTGAGCTGGTGAATATTGTCCACCCAAATCCAAATGCACCAAAACCGGTTATGCCGCAAATGCAAATGCCAACTCCGACAACGAAATAGTTATCATGTTTTACAAAGCCTTTCCTGCTTAAAACAGGAAAGGCTTTTTTATTTATAACTTATGAAAAAACGTATTTTTTCTTTTTTATTGCCGGCGCTTTCAGTGTTTGCTTTAAGCGCAGGTGCTCAAACGGCTGGTTTACAGAAAACCGCTAAAGGCGCCCTTTACCAGGTCTATACGGCTAACCCAGGCAACAAGGCTAAGCTCAACGATGTGCTTACCTTTAACTTCATCCAGAAAACCGATAAAGATTCGGTATTGTTTAGTAGTTATAAGGCCGGGCATCCTGTACAGGCCCAGGTACAAGCTTCGCAAAATGTAGGCGATCTGATGGAAATATTCCCTCTGCTGGCGGCAAAGGATAGCGCGATAGTTAAGATCCCAACCGATTCGGTATTTGTCGGACATGAAGAAGCCCGTCCGCCGTTTTTACCTAAAGGCAGTTTTCTTACTTTTATTTTAAAGATAGAGAAGGTACAATCATTAAATGAGGCCATTGCCGAAAGAAATGCCGGACTTGAAAAACTAAAACAAGCCGAAACAGCCGACAGAGAAAGCTACATTACAACACATGGTCTTAAACCTGTTACTACAGCATCGGGCTTAAAATATGTAATAACAAGCCCAACAACAAAAAGGAAGCCGCTTAACGGCGATACTGTGCTGGTAAATTATACCGGGAAGTTGCTTAACGGGAAACTGTTTGATACCAGTATTGAAGCAAACGCCAAAGCGGCAGGCATACAACAGCCCGGCCGCCCGTATGAGCCAATAAGCGTTGTTTTGGGCGAGCACAGGGTAATATCAGGTTGGGATGAAGGTTTGCTTTTATTAAATGAAGGTTCAAAAGCAACATTTATCATTCCTTCAAACCTTGCCTACGGTGAGCGTCCCTACGGATCGGAGATCCCCGGATACAGCACATTGGTATTTGATATCGAACTGGTTAAAGTAAAACCGGGTAAACATGCCGCGGTTACCCCGAAACCGGCCGCGGGTAAAGCCCCGCTAAAAAAAGCCGGCGCAAAGAAACCCGCCGCTAAAAAGAACTGATAAAAAAACCTTCTGCCAAAAGCAGGAGGTTTTTTGTTTGCAGTCGTCAGGTAATTAATTGAAAGTATCGATACTTTACCGCTATAAATTCGTTATTAAGTATTCAAGGTTTATTTTTGCAGCATGGTTTTAACCGACACGCACACCCATCAATACTACGAAACCATTCCTGAAAAACGCGCAGCGTTAATGCAGCGTTGTATCGATAATAACATTACCCGTTTGTTTTTACCCAATGTTGATGCGGCTTCTGTTCCCCTGGTTTATGGTTTGGCGAACGAGTACCCCCAATATTGTTACCCGATGCTGGGCTTACATCCCTGTGATGTAAAGGAGAATTGGGAAGAAGAACTTTTGGCCATTATGAATGCCCATCAGCAAAACGGGATTTATGCCATAGGCGAGATTGGGATTGACCTTTATTGGGATAAAACGCATTTAAAGGAACAGGCAGATGCATTTGTGAAACAGATCAATTGGGCCAAAAGCCTTGATCTGGCCATTGTGATCCACTGTCGCGATGCTTTTGATGAAGTATATGAGGTGCTGAAGCAGGAAGCGGATGAAAAGTTGCGCGGCATTTTTCATTGTTTTGGTGGTACTGTTGAACAGGCCCGAAAAGTGATCGACCTTAATTTTTACCTGGGCATAGGTGGGGTAGTTACTTACAAAAACTCGGGGCTTGACAAAGTAATACCGGAAATTGACCTTAAACATATAGTTTTAGAAACAGATTCTCCGTACCTTACGCCCGTTCCGTTCAGGGGTAAACCTAACGAAAGCTCCTACCTGGTATATATAGCCCAAAAGGTAGCAGAGCTTCACCAAACAAGCATTGAAAAAGTGGCAGAGGTCACTACCGAAAATTCCAGGCTTGTATTCGGAATTTAAAATTGTTTAATATTTATATACAGCATAAACTTAATTAATGAGCCAAATTTTGATCATCTATACCGGAGGGACAATAGGTATGATGAGTGATCCGGTTACAAAGGTGCTCAAGCCTATCAACTTTGAGCAAATAATGGATAACGTGCCCGAGCTTGAAAAGCTTAATTGCCGTATCAAAGTACATTCGTTTGATGAGATCATTGATTCATCAAACATGAACCCTGAAATCTGGAGCGAACTGGCCGGCTTGATCCAGTCAAACTATCATGATAATGATGGTTTTGTGATTTTACACGGCTCGGATACGATGGCTTATACAGCATCGGCATTAAGTTTTATGTTAGAAAACTTAGGCAAGCCCATCATTTTCACAGGCTCGCAATTGCCTATAAGTGCCATCCGCACCGATGCAAAGGAAAACCTGATGACGGCTATTGAAATAGCCAAAGCTAAAAAGAATGACCGCGCCCGCGTACCCGAGGTTTGTATCTATTTTGATTATAAGCTGTTCCGTGGTAACAGGGCATTTAAATATAATTCATCAAAGTTTGAGGCCTTCCGGTCACCAAACTATCCCATATTGGCCGAGTCGGGCGTTCATTTACGTTTTAGCGCGAACGATATCAGGCTGCCTGAAGATGAAAGCTCGCTTATTGTACACAACAACCTGGTGAATGATGTTGGCGTATTAAAACTATACCCGGGGATAAGCCCTAAAGTGGTTGAAAACATTTTAAGCGCCGACGTGCGCGGCATAGTAATGGAAACCTTTGGGGCCGGTAATACCACAACCGACAATTGGTTTATCGATTTGCTTAAAAACGCTATCGACAGCGGCAAGGTGATCCTTGATATCTCACAGTGCAAAGTAGGTACGGTTGAACTTGGGCGTTATGAAACCAGTAAACACCTGAAAGATATCGGCGTAGCTAACGGCTATGATATGACCTTTGAATCGGCTGTTACCAAAATGATGTACCTGCTGGGCCAAAGCGATGACCCCTTGCAGGTAAAAGAATGGCTGGAAACGGATTTGAGGGGCGAGATTACAGTATCGTAATAGTGCAATTTCAAAATAAAAATGTCATCCTGGGCAATAGCGAAGGATGACATTTTTAAATATGGTCATGTAACCTGGTTCAACACCCCACTTGCTAAGCAACTATGCTGAGCAAATTGACTAAGCCAACTGGCTACTCGTCCCCTGGGGTGCCGAAACAAGTTCATTGTTGAACTACTCTTCCGGGTTAAACATTGCCACCAAATTCTTTAATCCATCGGCCGAATGCAATGAATCTGTTTGTTCCAATGTCATAGCGGCAGTTTCTGATGCTTTTGTGCGCATTTGTTTTTCGTAAGCTGCTATTGCATCGCCGGTATTTTCAAATTCATCACTTAATAAGTGTTGCGCCAGTTCCAATGCATCAAGCATGGCCATATTAACACCTTCGCCGGCATAGGGTGGCATCAGGTGCGCGGCATCGCCAAGCATGGTTAGGTTAGGTAAAGCTTTCCAGGTTTGATCTAAGGGCATACAATATTGAGGGCGGGGAATAAATACAGGTTCGGCATTCTCAAACAGTTCATCCCAAATGGTGTCCCAGCCCGCAAACTCCTGTTTAAACCAGGCAAATACCTGCGCCTTGTTTTTAAAGTCTATTCCGCTATCCTGCAGCCATGATTCGGACGATTTGATGCCTGCATAAAATACCAGACTGCCATCACCTTTTGAGCTTACTATCAGTGTTTTTTCATCGCCCATAGCAAATATTTTACCGCCGTTCAAAAGCTCATGGATCCGGGGGCTTGCTTTTTCCGAATTATAAACTGCACCTTCTATCACACTCACTCCGGCATAAAATGGCTCAATAGGAGTAATATATGGACGGATTTTTGAATTAGCACCATCGGCGGCTATCACTAAATCGGCATAGGCGGTAGTGCCTTTTTTAAATTCTAATTTAATTACGCCATTCTCTTGTTTACTGAGCGATACAAATTGGCTGTTCCAAATTACTGTATCCGGCTGTAGGGAATCAAGCAGGATTTTCCTCAGCGGTCCCCGGTCAATTTCAGGACGGTTGTATGAGCCGCCATCTGCACCATGCTCATCGAGTACAATGTTGCCGTGTTTATCTACAACCCTTAATTTATCGGCGCCGGGGCGGTAGTTGGTATTAAAGGCATCCATCAGGCCGGCCGCTTCTAACGCTTTCAATCCCGATTCTTCATGCAGGTCAAGCGTGGCACCCTGCACCCGCACTTCCCGGTTCGCATCGCGTTCGTAAACATTTACCTTAGCACCGTTCATTTGCAAGAGCCGGGCAAGGGTTAACCCACCCGGACCGCCGCCTACAATGGCTATATTTTTGTTTTTAATTGCTTTCATGTTGTTTAATTATTTCATCATACCTTTTATTACTGCGTCGCAACAAACCGAAATCACTTCATCGGTAATGATCTGTACCGGCCTGTCGATGTGATCGAAATACTCGTTCACCAGATCGAGCAGCGGCGAGAACAATAATGCCCGCTGTACATCAAAAGGAAGATCATGAATGACGCCTTCTTTTATTTTAGCCTCCATAAACCGGTGAATTGGCGCAAAAAACTGACCCTGACGGATATTTTGTTTTTGATACGCTTTATTCAATAGCGGCGAGGATTTGCCATACAGGATCAATGCGAAGTGTGTACGGTTATTTTTCAAATATTGGAAACCATTGTTCCAGAGTTTTCTTACACCGGTTTCAAAATCCATCTCTTCGTTGAAATCCTCTAAAATGGCGGCTTCATAAGCGCCCAAAACTTCAGTAATGAAAAGCTTGATAAGCAGGTCGTCCTTGTCCTCATATTTGATATAGATGGTACGGGGCGATACATTGGCTGCCTTGGCCAGTTTCTGCATGCTCAGGTTTTCCAAACCTTCATTGGCAATAATATCAAGTGCAATGGTGCGGATGGCTTGTTCCTTTTCTAAATTCTTTGGCCTCATAATGTGATAAACTGAATTATGATGCAATTATAAGTAAATAAACATTTACTTATAATTGCATTTACATTTTTTATTTTATAATGGGAAGCTTTTACGAATATCTTTGACAGAAGTAATTTTGGATTATCATGGGGCATCACATAGACGCAATTATCGGGAAGGGGCCTATTAATGAAGAAAAGGCAAAAGCATATGGCCTTGCTATTGCTTATGAATTGGGTTACGCCATTGTAGTACTTGATTGGGACTCGGTTTTGTATTGGTCAGGTAAATTGAATCTGAGTTGCGATTCGACTATTGAGGATCTTGAATGGGACTGCGAGCTAATTCATTATTTTGCACGCGAATTGAATTTAAATGATTACGCGTTAATCAAAACAGATTATTTTGCAGGGATCGGCGATCAGTATGCCGCTTTATATAAAAACGGAATCCTCGCATGGCACGGCCGGTCCATAAATATTGCACTGGCAGAAATAGGAATAATGCGCACTTTGAACCTGGATGAGTTTGATACTATCAATTTAGGCGAATATCGCAACAGTGAACATTATTATTTCGATAGCCAACACAATTTCGCCTTAAAAAAAGACAACATGATTGCTGGAAAGGTTTTTAAAGACTGAACGCGTTCGTCATTATCATATGTTACACGGTTAAAATATCCTTTTATTAATTATAGCCATAAAACCATCCTTAAATTTTTCACTCACGGGGATATGTTTATTGGCAATATAAATATGGTTATCCTGAATTTTTACCAGCTGTTTGGTATTTACAATATAGGAGTTGTGAACGCGTACAAAAGGGGCCGAAAGTTGTTCTTCAATATCTTTAAGCCGGCGATAAATAAGTAGCTGTTCCTGCCCGGTTACCAGCCTCACATATTCCTTTTCGCCTTCAAAGTATAAAATGTCATCGAGCAATATCCGGCGCAATACCTTGCCCGATTTTATAAAGAAATAACCCTCATCATGAACAGGGGTTTGCTGAATTACAGGTTCGGACTTGCCAAAATACGCTTCGATCTTTTGCATGGCTGCCAGGAAACGTTTCAGTGTGATAGGTTTCAGCAGGTAATCGATAGTTTGATAGGTATAGCTTTCGGCAGCATATTCTGAGTAGGCAGTGGTGAAAACAATTTTGGTTTGTGGCGGCAACAGGCCTGCAAGCTCCATGCCCGTTAGCTGCGGCATGTTGATATCCAGAAAAATAAAATCAACCTTATTGGTTTTTAAAAAGCCCAGTGCCTCAAGCGCGTTATAACATTTGGCTTTAAGCTGCCACTGCGTACTTTGCTGCACCAGGATTTCCAGCAGGTTTACCGCATTAGGTTCATCATCAATTATGATACAGCTTAAGTTCATGCTACCGGGATCTTTAAAAACGCCGCAAAGGTGTTGTTACTTTTATCAATTTTCAGGTCAAAATTTGATCCGTACAGCATGGTCAGCCTTTTGGTTAAGTTGACAATGCCAAAACCGGCAGCCCGCTTGCTTGCTACTTCGGTGTGGATAGCGTTATTGGTTTTAAAAAAAAGGTAATCACCCTGCTGAACCAAAGATATACCAATAAGGTTTTGCTCGCTCGATTTATCGATGCCGTGCTTGAAAATATTCTCTACAAAGGTCATGAGCAGCATAGGAGGGATGCGAAGATCTGAATTGAAATTCTTTTCAAAAAAAACAACTACCTCGTGCCTGATCCTGATTTTTTCTAACGCAATGTAATTTTCAATAAACTGCACTTCGGTACCGATGGCTACATCATCCTTGGGGCTTTCATCAACAAAATAGCGCATAATGTCCGAAAGCCGCTCAATTAATGCCGCGGTACGGGGGGCTTCACGGTAAGCCTCGTAATAAATATTATTAAGCGTATTGAACAAAAAGTGCGGCTGCACTTGTGATTTAAGCAGGTTTAGTTCGGCCTGGCTTTTTTGGATCATAATCTCTTCGGTTTGCTGCTTTAACTTAAAATAGGCTATTGCTATACGAAAGATTAGGCTCATAATAAAAATGAGCACTCCGCCCGAAACATAATTAATGATGGCTTTTTGGCTGATATGTTCGGGTGTTTTAGCAAAAAAAGTATTATAAATAAGCAGGGTTGAATAACCACGGAGTACACCTGTTGCTACTAAAAAAATGATCACAAGTAATACATACCACACATATTTTTCCTTTTGGTAAAACACAGGGTACAGGAACAGGATGTTACCATATATAATAGCCGCGTAAAACGTGGTGTTAACAATGGTATAAACGGCCGATTGCCCCACTCCGTCCATCGGCAGATAAGAAAAAAACAGCAACAGCGACACCGCTAACCATATCAAAAGCTGGAGTTGTATAATGGATGGGCGGGTTTTAAATAGTTGCATTTTTAAAATTACTAAGCTTTTTGTTTGTTGATGCCGGTTTTAAATCGTTGCCGGCATTTATTCAATAGATGGCCCTGAATGTTCAATAAGCTGGCCCGCAGGCACATTATTGAATAAATACAGTATTAGGCTAAAAAGAACGCGGCAGTGGTTTAACCGATTTTACCGGGCGGTTGATAAAGGGCAGTTTTGAATTGTTAACAGAAAAGTATCCTTATCAAATCATCAAATTATTATGAAAACCGAACAATTAGCCGAAAAAATAGTAGCTGTAAGCCTTAGCCTGTTACTGCTGCTATCGCATACGCCTAAAGTATTTGCTCAAACTGATACCATCCGCGTAAAAGACAAACGCTTGCTTACATCGAAGCTTAAACCCGGGCTAAAGCAATACCTTGTGTATTTTCAAAACCCAAGGGACAACCGGAGCCTGAAATTTTGGCTCTGGCTGCGCGATATAAACCTCGAAACCCGTAACGGTGAAAAGGTATTTACTATAACCCAACACTGGTATGGCAGCGACAGCTTATCGTATCGCTCTATCTATTCTATTAATAAAGCAGCGGATTTTGCGCCGATTTATCATTCAGAAACCATCGACAAAAAAACAAAAGCCTTTAACTGGGCTGCTGATAAAGTGATAAGTGCAGACACCGTTGCCAATAACGAGGCTAAGAATTTTAAGCTTGATTGTACCTTCGCCAACTTTAACTGGAATTTAGACATTGAAACCTTCGAGATGTTACCGCTTGCCGAAGGCAAAAGTTTTGCTATCCCCTTTTATGAGGCCGGGATCCCTGCACCGCTTTATGTTTTATACAAAGTAACCGGCAGCGAGGTGATTACCACATTGGATGGTAATAAGGTTGATTGCTGGAAACTGTATAACGAAAGCGATTACAATGGCCGGCATTTTACCGAAACCTACTGGATCAGCAAAAAGAACCATGAGTTTTTAAAAGAAGAGGATTCTTTTGGCGGAGGTTATCGCTACAAAATAAAAATGATGGGAGCTGCAACCAACCTGCCACCGAGGTTCGCGAAGTAAAAATACATCGAAAGAATGTACCAATCCTCTGAAAAACAGAGGCTGTATCATAAATAAAATTGACCACTCTCGGTGTTGTGTTACCTATGAATTGAAATTTAGCCGATAATATTTATACAAAAAGGGGGTTAACATGTTTTTTTCATAAAAAACATTCAACTATCTGATTGTTAATAATATAAGAAAATGTTAACCCTGAATTATGTTAACCCTGTTAACCCCCTTTGGCTCGCCCGGAAATAGCTATACAGATTTGTGAGTAAATCCTATTTTAACTATACAGGCTTTGGTTAGTAAAGTCAATCCAACCTAAAACTATATATCGCTTAACTATCTGAATAAGTAAAAAAAAGGCTGTTCATGATTTATGATACAGCCTCCTCTTGTATAAGCAGTTAATAGTTTATTGATTCAACCCAAATGCTTCCCAACCCGATGCGGTAGCCCGGTTACAGGTCATAGCCTGCGTTCCGTTTTCGCTGGAGATGAATTTGCCGTTGTTACCCCTCAGCGTTATTTTGCCATCGGTGGTAACAATCCAGTCAAACTTTTCCCAGTCGCTTGGTGTGGTTCGGTTACAGGTAATGGCCTGGGTACCGTTTTCTGATGATACATATTTACCCATGCTGCGCAGATAGATTTTGCCGCTGCCTGCGTCAAGTACGGTGAAATGCTCCCAGTCGCCGGCGGTGGTGCGGGTGCAGGTCATGGCCTGGGTACCGTTTTCGCCGCTTACATATTTGCCGTTAAAGCCTTTAAGCGAAATTACGGTGCCTATCGGAGGAGTTGGCGGAGGATTGGTAGTGCCCCCGGTAATAATATTGTTCATGGCCGAAAGCAGGGAGTTGGCACCTGAAGCATCGCCGCCCAGATCCCAGATCATCATACCCCCTGCCTGGTTAAGGGCCAAGGTGGTTTTGCTTTTAATGGTTGGGATACCATTATAGCCAAAAGTTTGAAAAGTATCCGAGTTGGGACTGCCACCGGCCGCCAATACATCTATATAGTTTTTGGTTGAATAATCGTACCGGTTATCCCTGGCATAAAACGGAACGCCCAGAATAGTTTTGGCAGCAGGTAAACCGCGGCCTGCCCAGTAACTTAAACAATCAACAGCCGATTGGTAGGTTGAGTGCTGGAAGTTGTTGTCGTCATAATCCATGACGTTGATCCAGTCGAGGATGGAGAACATATTGCTGGTAACATAAGTAGCCCCAACCGAGATGGAGGCGATGGTACATAACCTGCCGCTGTTATGCATGGCAGTTGATAGTTCCTGCAGTAATAAATAAAAGTTATTGGTTTCGGTACCTGCCGATGGGAATTCCCAGTCGATATCCACACCATCAACATTGTACTGGTTACAAAAGTTAACCATATTATTAACAAAAGTGGTACGGTAACCGGCATTGGCAACAATAGGATGGAAGGCATCGCCGCCGCCGCCACCGCCAACAGATATCATTACTTTAACATTGTGGCTGTGTGCGTTTGATACCAGGCTGGTGAATTTTGAAAGGTTATCAAGCGGGTTCAGTCCCCCGGTATTGGTGGGGGTAAGAAAAGCGTAATTAATATGGGTTAGTTTACTGTATTGTACCGTATTTACATCGCCCTGCCAGCTGGGCAGGTAGCCTATTACTTTAAATGAGGCAATAGGTACTGCATTGTTAATAGTAACCGGCTTACTGCTATCGCTGTTAGAATCACCGCCGGTTTTAAACTGGTTCATGTTGTCCTTTTTACAGGATGATAGCGCTGCGAGGGCGGCTAGGATCAGGCCAAGGAGGTAAGAGTTAAATTTCGATCTCATAAGTTAATTTGTTAAGTGGTTTTAGATGTATTATTTGGTTTATAAATGAGCCGGGCAATAAAACACAAACCTGTTAACCAAATTCATGATACTTATGAATATCGCATACTAATACCAGGAAAGGCGCGTTAATAGGTGTAACAGATGTTTTTGTATGAGTAAAATTATATAAACATCTTATTGTAAATACCTTATAATAACCTCAATACGATTCAATCACAAGCGTAGTAGTGCTTTTGTAGTGTGATGATATACAGAGAAAACCCGCCTTCCCGATAAAAAAATATTTTGATGATACGCTTAACTCACAGTTTATATATTATTATAGACAGGAAAAAGCGTTGATGGGGAAAATCACTTACCCGGTTTAAAACCAGATAAGCGGGTGCCTGATGGGTAAATTCCGGATAACTTCTTCAACCTGAGGGTTATGATCCAGTTTTTGCCAGGTTGTTAACCATGCTTTTTCATGGTAGGCATTAGCACCAAAAAGCAGGGAAGGCTGTGCAATTGGCCAGTTATCCCAATACATTACGTCGGGTTTTAAAGTCCATTTACTTTTATCTGCCACAAATGGATATAAGTAAGTTATGCCTTTTTTGATGGATTGGCCATCCGGTGTTTCAAAGTTCCATAAGTTATCCTGCGGACTTGAAAGGATCTGGCATAGCATGGTCATGGCATCCAGATTGAAAATAGAATAGCCATAGGGTTTAGTACGTGCCAGCTCTAAAGGGAAACTGCCGTCGGGGCCCATCTGGCGGGGGAGTAATATGGTTTTATATCGTATGCGAATCGAATCAAGCACTACCTCATTTTTACAAAGTTTGGCAAAGGAGGCCACCTGCATGGCCCAGCAGGTGGCGTGGTTATTTTTAACATCCCTTTCCTGCATACCGGGTTTGCTGGTCATGAGCCATTGGGTATAGTCGGTAAACCATTTTTTAACAGCGGCCGCAGTTTCGGCATCT